>JAXHTI010000006.1:28677-47316 GCA_034190045.1 Pseudomonadota bacterium | reverse complement strand
CCGGCACTGGCCAGCAGCATGGCGCGGATCTGCACCAGAAAGATTTCCGGGTGATCCAGCGTGATGCGAATGCCGCGCCAGCCCAGAAACGGGTTTTCTTCTTCGATCGGAAAGTAAGGCAGGGCCTTGTCGCCCCCCACGTCCAGGGTACGCAGCACCACCGGCCGCGGCGCGAAGGCTTCCAGGACCTGCCGATAGTTGGCGCGCTGTTCGTCCTCGCCGGGAAAGCGCTGGCGGATCATGAACGGGAACTCGGTGCGGTACAGCCCGATCCCCTCGGCACCGCTTTCGCGGGTCGGGGTCATATCCGAGATCAAACCAGTGTTGGCATACAGTGGAATATGTTCGCCGTCCAGGGTCTCCGACGGCAGCTCCCGCAGCGCCTTGAGTTCTTCGGAAAGCTCGACTTCCTGATCGACCAGCCGGCGATACTCTTCCATGATGGGATGCGTCGGGGCCACGTAGACCCGGCCGCTGTAACCGTCGGCAATCACCTCGGTACCGTCCATGCGCGATACCGGCAGATCGGTGGCCCCCATCACCGCCGGCACACCCAGCGCCCGGGCCAGGATCGCCACGTGCGAGGTCCGCGAACCGCGCACCGAGATCACCCCGGCCAGCTTCTCCGGTGGCACTTCCGCCAGCATGGCCGCGCTGATCTCCTCGCCCACCAGTACGGTCTGCTGCGGGTATTCCCGCGATTTCTGGGTGTCCTGCTGCAGGTGGGAAAGAATCCGCCGGCCCAGGTCGCGCACATCGTCCACCCGCTCACGCATGTAGCTGTCTTCCATCTCACGAAAGATGCGCTCGTGATCCTGGATAGTCTGGCGTAATGCGCCCTGCGCCCAGTTACCTTCTTCGATACGCTGACGGGTCTGACCGGCAAGGCTGTCACTGTCGAGCATCAGCATATACACATCGAACAGGGCATGATCCTCGGCTGGCAACTTGTCGACAAACTGGGCCGACAGGTTCTTGATATCTTGTTTGACGGCATCCAGCGCGGCATTAAAGGCCTGGCCCTCGGCCTCCACGTTGTCGGCGCGTCGATCCGGTACTGCGTCGATGTCGGCCAGGGTGTACACCACCTTGGCCGTTCCGATCGCCACGCCCGGCGCGCCGGGCAGGCCGCTGATCGGACGGCTGTCATGCGGATGATCCGGCGTTACCTGGCCCAGGATTTCAACCTCGCCACTCGCCTCGGCATGGGCAATCGCCCCGGCCAGCTGCGCGGCAATGGTAATCAGGAAGGTCACGCTGTTTTCATCGAACTTTTCACTGCCATGCTGTTGCACCACCAGCACGCCAACCACCTTGCGGTGATGGATAATCGGCACACCGAGAAAGGCGTGATACGGCTCCTCGCCGGATTCGGGGAAATAACAGAAACGGGGATGCTCGGGCGCATTATCCAGGTTGACCGGCTCGGCACGCTTGGCCACCAGACCGACCAGGCCGCGTTCCTGACTGAGACGCACCTTGCCGACACTGCTCTGGTTCAGGCCGTCGGTGGCCTTGAGGACATAGTATTCGTTGTCCTGATCGGTGAGATACACCGAGCAGACATCCACCTGCATGGCCTGTTTGACACGGCGTACGATGATCTCCAGCGCCTGTTCAAGATTGCGCGCCAGATTCACCTCTTCGATTAATCGACGTAAGGTATCAAGCATAAAGGTCCATGCAGTGGAATCAGGAGTTAACCTGTCTCAGGCAGAATAACACAGGATGATAACGCTGCCGGTATCAGGCAAGCTGGCCGTATACCAGTTTGCCGCTCACTTTTTTCAATAACGGGCCCAGCTCCGCCAGCGCGCTCCGGTATACCTGGCGCTTGAAGGGCACCACTTCCCGCACCGGCTCCGCCGGCGTCACCCAGCGCCAGCGATCGAACTCGGGAGCATCACTGGCATCCAGACTCACTTTACTGTCCGGCACGAGCAGGCGCAGTAAAAACCAGCGCTGCTTCTGACCGATACAGACCGGCTCGCGGTGATAACGGATCAGCTTTTGAGGCAAGCGATAGCGCAGCCATTGCCGGGTGGCGCCAATCAGCTCCACATCGTTCTGCGCCAGGCCGATCTCCTCGGCCAGCTCGCGGAACAGGGCCTGCTCCGGTGTTTCATGGCGACGAATGCCCCCCTGGGGAAACTGCCAGGCCTGCTGCCCAATACGCCGGGCCCAGAACAGCTTGCCTTCCGGGTTGCACAGTATAATGCCCACATTGGCTCTGTATCCTTCCGAATCAATCACTTGCCACATCCTTTTAAAGCCCTGCACCAGATTCTTTCACAGCCCCCGAAAGCTCGCAAATTTTCCCTCACGGGGAGAAATATTCTTATACATTTCATATATTTAAGTACTTCAGCAGCCACTCATATAGCCTCCGGCTTCAACCCTTCTCGCCCGCCAACGCGGCCGGCTGCTTTTCACCCCGCCGTTTGGGTTATCATGCCCCCCTTTTGTACAAACGGGAGGCAACGCGTGGCCCTGGCAATCTTCGATCTCGACAATACCCTGCTCAACGGCGACAGCGATTATCTGTGGGGCCGCTTCCTGGCAGAACAGGGACGGGTCGACGCCGAGGCCTACGAGCGGGAGAACCGCCGCTTTTACGAGGAATATAAAAGCGGCCAGCTCGATATCCGCGAATTTCTGGCCTTCAGTCTGCGCCCGTTGAGCGAGATCCCCCTCCCGGAGCTGAACGATCTGCACCGCCAGTTCATGGACCGGGAGATCCGCCCGCGCATTACCCCGGCGGCGCGGGCGCTGCTGGACAAGCACCGCGAGCGGGACGATTTTCTGCTGATCATTACCGCGACCAATCGCTTTATCACCGAGCCGATTGCCGGGGAACTGGGCGTCGATGATCTGCTGGCCACTGACCCCGAACAGATCGATGGACGCTATACCGGCCAGGTCAGCGGCATTCCCTGTTTTCGCGAGGGCAAGGTCCAACGGCTGGAACAGTGGCTGAAGCAGACCGGCCAGAACCTGGCCGACAGCTGGTTTTACAGTGACTCGCACAACGACCTGCCGCTGCTGGAGCGCGTCCCTCACCCGGTGGCAGTCGATCCCGACGAGACCCTGGCCGATCACGCCGGCGCCCGTGGCTGGCCCATCCTCAGCCTGCGCGAGTAACCCGGGCTTATGACCAGGCGCCATCCATGGGGGCTGCTGCTGGGGCTGGGGGGACTCTGTCTCCTCAGTCTAGGGATCTCCCTGACCAGCGGCAGCGTGAGCCTGGAAGCCGCCCGGGTCTGGGACGCCCTCTGGCATCCGGACGCGAATCTTGCCAGCCAGCTGGTCTGGGAGCTACGCCTGCCACGCAGCCTGGCCGCCCTGACCACCGGCGCCCTGCTGGCCCTGGCCGGCTGCCTGATGCAGGTGCTGGTGCGTAACCCGCTGGCCGATCCTTATATACTGGGCATCTCCGGCGGTGCCTCGGTGGCCGCGTTGCTGGCCATGCTGGCGGGGGTGAGCGGTCACTTGCTGACCGGCAGCGCCTTCGTCGGGGCACTGGTGGCCATGCTGCTGGTGTTCGTCCTATCGCGCGGCCAGGGGCAATGGAACAGCAATCGCCTGCTGCTAACCGGGGTGGTCCTGGCCGCCGGCTGGGGCGCAGCCATCGGCTTTATACTCAACCTGTCGCCGGACAGCAGCCTGCAACGGATGATGTTCTGGCTGATGGGCGATCTCGGTTTCGCCCGCGCCAGTGCCCTGCCCTCGATCGTATTACTGGTCGGTCTGCTGGCCAGCCTGCTGCTGGCCCGCCAGCTCAACGTGCTCACCCGGGGCGAACTGGTGGCCGGCTCGCTGGGGATTCGCACCGAAACCCTGCATCTGACCATCTATGTTATCGCCTCGCTGCTAACCGCCACCGCCGTCACCCAGGCCGGTAGCATCGGTTTTGTCGGGCTGGTGGTACCCCATCTGATCCGGCTGCTCGGCTATCACGATCATCGCGTGCTGCTACCCGCCGCCGCCCTGCTCGGCGCCAGCCTGCTGCTGCTGGCCGATACCGTCGCCCGTACCCTGCTGGCGCCGCAACAGTTACCGGTCGGCATCCTCACCGCTTTTATCGGCGTGCCGCTGTTCCTCTATCTGCTCTACCGCGGAGCGCGGCAATGAAGCTGCAACTCGATCAACTGCAGCTGCGACGCGGCCGGCGGATTCTCAGCCAGCCCTTCGATCTGAACATCGGGGACGGCCAGTGCTGGGGGATCCTGGGCAGCAATGGCAGCGGCAAAACAACCCTGCTGCACACGCTGGCCGGACTGCATCATGACTACCTTGGTCAAATCCGCCTCGACGACCAGGATATCCATCGCATTGCACGCAAACAGTTTGCCCGTCAGGTGGGCCTGTTATTACAAACCAACGAAGAAGCCTTTCCCGGAACGGCACTGGAAACCGTCCTCACCGGGCGCCATCCGCATCTCAAGGCGTGGCAATGGGAGAGCGGCCAGGACCTCGCCCTGGCCCGCGAGGCCTTGCAGCAGGTTGACCTGAGCGGTTTCGAACAACGCAATCTGCTGACCCTGTCCGGCGGTGAACGTCGGCGGCTCTACATTGCGACTCTGCTGGCCCAGCAACCGCAACTCTATCTGCTGGACGAACCGGCCAATCACCTGGATCTGCGTCATCAGCACCAGCTCCTCGGGTTATTGCAACAACTTTGTATCACGCAGAACAAAACGGTCATCATGGTCCTGCACGATCCCAACCTCGCCGCGCGTTACTGCGATCACGTGTTGTTATTGCACGAAGATGGAAACGTGGAAGGGGGGCCCGCCGAAGAGCTGATGACCGCAGAACGACTGAGCCGTCTCTATGGTTACCTCATCCGGGAAGTCATTGATGAACAACAGAGGCTGTTTGTAGCAGTGTAGAATAAAGTGCTGAGTGCTGAGTGCTGAGTGCTGAGTGCTAAGAACCAAGAACTAAGAAATCGTTCAGTCGGCGTCCAGCATCTTCAGGTATTGCTTCACCACCACCGCATTATTATGGCGTTCATCGTGTGCGGCGAAGACCAGGGTCAGTTTGCCGCGTTCGGCGATGTGCCCCAGCCGCCGCAGATCATCGCGATGGGCTTTCAGTTCACCAAGATAGGCCTTGCGAAACGCTCCCCAGCCCAGATCGCCATCATGAAACGCCTTGCGCAGTGAATCCGATGGCGCCAGCTCCTTCAACCATTCATCGATTTTCAACTCGGCTTTCGAGCGGCCGCGTGGCCAAAGCCGATCCACCAGCACCCGATAACCATCACCGGGTTCGGGAGGTTCGTAAGCGCGCTTCAGGAAAACCGACATAGAAAAAGAGAGAAGGTATTAAATAGCAGTGTGTGAATCAGGTGCGTGGCACGCACCCTACTGGCAACCAGCCCCTAGTATCCAGTACCTGATTTCATGGCGCATGCCGCTGCTGTGCGGTCACAGCCGCGCGTCGATCTTCGAGCCATTCAAACATGTTGACCCATTGCAGGCGATCTTCCTCGGCCCGTTTGTCCCACAGTTCGTGTACACCGATACCCCGCTCGACGGCATGCACGTAATGCTGGGTATCGCGCAGGGTCGCGAGCAGCGGCAAATGCAGGGTCTTGAGAAAACGTTCCAGGGATTGATAGACCAGCGTATTCTTTTTGGCCCGGTTGGCGATCACACCAACCCGCACGCCGGCACTGCGAACCTTGCCGATCAACAGCAGATCCTTGATGAAATGGGTCGCGGCATGAATATCGATGGGTGACGGCAGAACCGGCACCAGGATGGTATCGACCCGCTGCACATAGTTAACCAGCTGCTGACCACTGACCGCAGCAGGAGCGTCCAGAATCACCCGTTCGGTTTCGGGCGGCAGGCGCAGCTGCCACGCACTGGTCTGGCCACCGCCGGCCCGCTGCCAGGCGCGGACGCCGTGAATGGCCGGCTTGTCCTGCGGGCGCAGGCTGTGCCAGCGCGTACTGGAACCCTGCGGATCATAGTCCATCAACGCCACGGCAAAGCCATAACCGGCATACAGGCTGGCAAGATTGGTGGCTATCGTCGTCTTGCCACAACCGCCCTTGGAGTTGAGGACCAGGATTCGTTGCATCGTGGGATTCCGTTGCTTGTCTATTCAGACTACACCAGCGGTCAGTCATTAACCAGTCGGCATCGCCGATCGCGGTGTGTTCTGCTTCACGTTTCGCGGCTCAACTTGCCGCCGAACCTTATAAGTTTATATAACAAATCAACATAAATCATTGTTTTAAAAGTAATCTATATCTTGTGGTTGACACTGCTTTGAATACCCAGATAATGTGCGCACACTTTCAGGTGCCCCAAAAAGTTCGACTGGGGTGAAACGGGAAGCCGGTGAGTCGCTTGCGACAAGCCCGGCGCTGCCCCCGCAACGGTGATTGAGTCAAGGGTCGTCACGACGCCACTGCATGTTCATGTGGGAAGGCGATGGCCCCCGGAAGTCCCTTCCGCTCATAAGCCCGGAGACCGGCCTGAAAACGAACAGATGTGTCGCGGAGGGCGGCGCCGAAGGCTGTTGTTTTTCTCCTTCCGAATTCCCTCTGCGCCACCACACAAAAACCACGACGCGGGTGAGCGTCCAACAGGGGAATTCAACATGCAAGTCATATCCTGCCGCCATGCAGTCAGTGCGGCTATTGCCTTATTTATCGCCAATCCACTGGTACAGGCGGCCGAAACCGCCGACACCATTCAGGTCACGGCCACACGCACCGCGCAGACCGCCGATGAGAGCCAGGCCTCGGTGACGGTACTGACCCGGGAGAATATCGAATCCAGCCCGGCCCAGAGCATCGACGAACTGCTGCGCACCGTCCCGGGAATCGATATCACTCGCAACGGGGGCTATGGCAAGAATACCTCGGTATTCATGCGCGGCACCGAATCAGACCATGTACTGGTGCTGATTGACGGCGTGCGGGCGGCTTCCGCCACCCTGGGCAGTTTTACCTGGGCGAATTTCTCGCTGGACAACATCGAGCGAATCGAGGTGGTACGTGGCCCGCGCGCCGCACTCTATGGTTCCGATGCGATCGGCGGCGTTATTCAGATTTTTACCCGCGAGGCGGAACGCTCCTCACTTAAAATTACCGGCGGCAGTCATCGCACCCGTGAAGCCAGCTTTACAACTGCCGGTGGCAAAGACTGGCGTTATAACCTCGAAGCCGGGCGCAGCATTTCCGACGGCATACCGACCAACCCGACATTGACGGAGAAACATGGCTTCACCAACAGCCATGCCGGCCTGACCCTCCGCGGCAACCTTTCCGAAGCCGACCGACTGGATATTCGGGTCAATCACAACGAGGGCAAGAATGAACTGGACCCCACCACAGGTGACAGTCGCTATACCAACCAGACCATTAGCAGCAAACTGACCCACACCAGCAGTCCCAACTGGCTGCAGAAATTTCAGCTGGGCTATGCCCTGGACGAAAGCCAGTCTTTCAGCCCAACCATTCCCTCTACGATCACCACCAAACGCTACAGTGCCAGCTGGCAAAATGATGTCGACTGGTCCGGGGGACTGACTTCTGTCGGGATCGATGCCTGGCAGGATAACGCCACCAAAGACGACAGCGGAATCATCGACGAGAGCATCGATAACCAGGCATTGTTTCTGCAGCACCAGACCAATATCTCCCGCTATGGCGAACTGACCGCCAGCGCACGCGTTGATGATCACAGCGATGCTGGTACCAATGAAACCTGGAGCCTGGGCTGGAGTAAAAAAATCAACAACCTGCGTTACCTGGCTTCCTACGGTACGGCTTTCAAGGCCCCCTCGATCAATGATCTCTACTGGCCCAACAGCACCAGTACATTCCTGGGAACTACCTATATCACCGAGGGGAACCCGGATCTGGAACCGGAAGAGAGCAATACTTTAGAACTGGGGTTACGTCACCAACTCACCTCTCACAGCCGGTATGAAGTGTCCGTTTATCAGACCGAACTCGACAACCTGATTGACTGGCAAACCACCCAGACCGGGGCTAATGAATTCACCACCACGCCCAGTAATATCGAAAGCGCAACCATTCGTGGCCTGGAACTGATTGCCGTGACTCGCCTCGCGAACTGGGAACTGTCCGGCTCCTTCACCCTGCTGTCGGCCAAAAACGACGACACAGCCGTACAACTGGATAACCGCCCCAGGGAAAAGATGAAACTCCAGGCGCTGTGGAGCGAAGAGGATAAAAAATTGCGCATGGAACTGCTTGCCGCAGGTACCCGCAAGGACCGGGACGGGAGTGTCGAACTGGATGGTTATCACATCTTCAATCTCAACTATCAGTGGGATTACGGCAAACAGGCCACCGGGCGGATTCGGGTAGAAAACCTGTTTGACCAGGAGTATGTCCTCTCCAGCAGTTTCAGCGGAGACTACAACACGATCGGACGCAGTATGTTTATCGACTTTATCTACTATTTCGATAATCAGGAATAAGATATGTTGGAGCGCTGGCAACCACAGTCACAACAACGCCTTGCCTTGCTGCTGCCACTCTCGCTGGCGCTCCATCTGCCCCTGCTCGCCTATTTCAGTGCACCGATGATTTTGCCTGTCGCCGACTCGCCCGCCAGTCTGTCAGTGCGAATAGTCGCCAGCTCGACAGACCACCAGGACAAAACAGAACCGGCGATGAAAAGCGAGTCCCAGGAAAACAGGCTACCACAGCCCGAACCTGAACCGGCAAAGTACCAACCTATTTTCACATCCGGTCATGCAGGTTCAACTTCTCACGACAAAATCAAGCAGGTTCGATCAGAAACTGTTACCACACCCGAGAAGCATCAGGATCATCAGCAAACCAACCGTAATAGCTCCCAGGCCGAGCCGGTACAGGCAGAACCGATCACCAACCGTGCACAGGTAGAGCAACGTTTGCAGCAAGAGATGCCGAACCATTTTTATTATCCACGCCTGGCTCGGCGTCAGGGCTACCAGGGAACGGTCACCCTGGGAATCGAGCTGCATCGGCAGGGCTATATCACCGAGATTCAGATCCTGAAAAGCTCCGGCTACCGGATTCTCGATCTGGCCGCCAGGGAGGCGGCGAGTCGCATGGCTGTCGGCTGGGCCAGCCAGCTACTGCACGAACCCAGCATGAAAATCAAATTACCCGTTCAATATATCCTCACGGAGGGCTGAACATGGGACACCGACTATCGAAAATTTACACTCGCACGGGCGATCAGGGTGAAACCGGCCTGGGCGACGGCTCACGCGTCAGCAAGACGCATCCACGTGTTGAAACCTTCGGCACCATCGATGAATTGAACAGTATCATTGGCATGATCCTGGCTCATGATCTCCCCCAGGATGTGCGCGACTGTTTCGTGGCTATCCAGCATGATCTGTTCGACCTGGGTGGCGAGCTGAGCGTGCCCGGCTACGAGGCGGTGGATGCCTCCTATACCGAACGACTGGAAAGGGAGCTGGATGGATTTAACGAAACCCTTCCCGCACTCAAGGAGTTCATTCTTCCCGCCGGTGGCATCGCCACCTCGACCTGTCACCTGGCCCGCGCGGTCTGCCGTCGGGCCGAGCGCGATGCCGTAGCCCTGGCCGCCTCTGAGGCGATCAATCCTGCAGGACTGATCTACCTGAACCGACTTTCCGATTTACTGTTTGTCATCGCCCGGGTACTGGCCCGCTTTGAAAATGGCGAAGAAGTTTTGTGGCAACCCGGCAAGAACCGTTAAAACCATGTATCGATTCCTGTATTACAGCCTGATAGCCGGCCTGTTATTCCTGGGCACATCGGCCAATGCCACGCCGGACTGTCCCCGGATCATCAGCCAGTCACCCTATATCACCCATACCCTGAACTGGCTGGGATTGAAAGACTGTATCGTTGGTGCCAGCCGATACGATCAGCTGGAAGTCCCCGACACCGGCGGCGTGATGGATCCGGACGGCGAGATCATCGCCAGCCTGGAGCCGGATATCCTGTTTACCTCTGACTGGACCGGTCCACAGGAGCTGGCCGCGATCACACCGACAAACAGTCGTGCGTATCGACTGCAGGGTTTTCAAAGCATGGCGCAGATCGAACAGAACCTGCGGACGATCATAGCAGCGACTGACCGAAACGATCTATCACCCCGTATAGAACAGTTTTCCCGCAAGTGGCGGGAAGCTGCCAAGCAGCTGGAGACAGAAGGTAACCGCGCTTTGTTGCTCTCTTCCTGCAGCGGCCAGCCCTACTCCTTCGGCCGGGAAACCTGGCTCTACGATCTGTTTACCTCGGCCGGATTCGAGGTAGTTGAAACCCATCGACGCATTCGCCATCTGCAGCCAGGCAGAGAGATCGAAGATTTGACCGGCCTGCTGAACCGCTATGAACCCGAAATCCTGTTCATCGTCGAGCGCAATATCGGCAGGAACTGCAACATGCTGATGCCCGAGGTCCCGGTACGCATCGTCACACTTGATGGCGAACAGTTTTTACACCCGGCACCGGTATTGTTAAAGGGACTTGCGCAATTACACAGCCGACAAAGCGAATGGCAAAGAAAGAGGAAACCCAATGACTGACACAAAGGACGAAAAATCTGATCGCACCACCCGCCACCAGGAGCGAATGGAACGCAAAAAAGCCGTGGTGGATGAGAAGATCGCCCGGGCCGACCAGGACAAGGGGCTTATCCTGGTCCATACCGGCAATGGCAAGGGCAAGAGCAGCTCGGGGTTCGGCATGGTCGCTCGTGCGCTGGGCCATGATATGCAAGTCGGTATTGTCCAGTTTATCAAGGGAAGTTACTCCACAGGTGAAGAGGCTTTTTTCCGTCGTTTCCCCGAGGTGCAATATCATGTCATGGGAGAAGGCTTCACCTGGGAGACACAGGATCGTGAGCGGGACACCGAGATGGCGCTTCACGCCTGGCATAAAGCTCAGGCCATGATGCAAGACCCGAACATCGATCTGATCCTGCTGGATGAAATCAATATTGCACTGAAATACAAATACATCCCCATGGAGGAAGTGATTCACGCGCTGGCCAACAAGCCCTTCATGCAGCACGTCATCCTTACCGGGCGCGGCGCCGGATCGGAGCTGATCGACATCGCCGATACAGTGACCGAGATGAAAGAGATCAAGCACGCCTTCAAGTCCGGTATCCGCGCCCAGCAGGGCGTCGAGCTGTGATGAATAATACGCATCGTTATTCACAAGGTGAAATCAATGCAATTTATCGCACGATCGAGGAACGCCGCGACATGCGGCACTTTCTTCCCGATCCGATCGAACCTGCATTATTGCAACGCCTGCTAGGCGCAGCCCATCACGCCCCCAGTGTCGGCTATATGCAGCCCTGGCGCTTTATACGCATTACCGACTACGATCTCCGTCAACGTATACATCAACTGGTAGAGCAAGAACGCATTGCCACCGCCGAAGCACTCGGCAAACGACAGGAAGAATTCATGCGTCTCAAGGTTGAGGGAATTCTCGAATGTGGCGAACTGCTGGTAGTTTCGCTGATGGAGCGGCGTGAAGAACACATCTTTGGCCGACGCACCCTGCCGCAGATGGACCTCGCCTCGGCCTCCTGTGCTATCCAGAATCTGTGGCTGGCGGCACGTGCCGAAGGCATCGGTATGGGCTGGGTCTCACTATTCGATCCCGACGAGCTGATCTCTGTGTTGCAGATACCCGAAGATGCCGAGCCCATTGCTATTCTTTGTCTTGGATATGTTAAAGAGTTTTATGACAAACCTATGCTGGAACAGGAAAACTGGGCGCAACGAGCCAATCTCAACGAGCTCGTTTTCGAAAACCGGTGGAAGAGCTAGGGCTCTGTCTTCCCTGGCGCGGGATTGAATCGCAGCGTCCGCAGAGACAGAAAAGACTGCAAACGAAAGGAACTAGAGTTTAAACGAATAACTTAAACCCCTTTTCCTTCCGTTTTTCCGCATCTTTGCGTCTCTGCGGCCTCTGCGTTATTTACAGTGACCCATAAACGCGGGATATTACCTGCATACCCCATCCTCAGATGTTTATCTCATCAAACCCTTATCTTTTTAAATCAAGGGCACGATCAACAACGCCACGATATTGATGATCTTGATCAGCGGGTTAATCGCCGGCCCGGCGGTGTCCTTGTAGGGATCGCCGACGGTATCGCCGGTTACCGCGGCCTTGTGGGCTTCGGATCCCTTGCCGCCGTGATTACCATCCTCGATATACTTTTTGGCGTTATCCCAGGCACCACCGCCGGTGGTCATGGAGATGGCGACGAACAGACCGGTGACAATGGAGCCCACCAGCAAGCCACCCAGCGCCTGCGGCCCGAGAATGAAGCCAACCGCGATGGGCACCAGAACCGGTAGCAAAGAGGGCAGCACCATTTCCTTGATTGCCGCGGTCGTGAGCATGTCCACGGTCAACGAATAATCCGGTTTCTGGGTGCCATCCATAATTCCCGGTATTTCCCTGAACTGACGACGTACGTCGACCACGACTGCACCGGCCGCCCGGCCCACCGCTTCCATCGCCAGGGCGCCGAACAGGTACGGAATCAGCCCGCCGATGAACAGACCAATGATCACCTTGTGACTGGAGAGATCGAAGGTCATATCCGCGCCGCCCACATGGGACAGTTCGCGGGTGAAGTCGGCAAACAGCACCAACGCGGCCAGCCCGGCGGAACCGATCGCATAGCCTTTGGTGACCGCCTTGGTGGTATTGCCGACGGCATCCAGTTCATCGGTCACCTTGCGGACGTTCTCGTCCATATCGGACATTTCCGCCAGGCCGCCGGCGTTATCGGTAATCGGGCCGTAGGCATCCAGCGCCACGATGATGCCGGTCATCGACAACATGGAGGTCGCGGCAATCGCGATGCCATACAGGCCGGCAAAATAGTGAGCCAGCAGAATTCCCAGGCAAACCACCAGTACCGGTCCTGCGGTGGAGCGCATCGACACGGCCAGTCCAGCAATGATATTGGTGGCATGACCGGTTTCCGAGGCTTCGGCAACCCGCCGTACCGGTGAAAAATCCGCGGCCGTGTAGTACTCGGTGATCAACACCAGCATGCCGGTCACCCCCAGTCCCACCAGGGCCGCGCTGTAGAGCCCGTTGATCGTCTCCACACTGCTGTCACTGAACATCATTTCAGTCACCGGATAAAAGGCGATACCGGCCAGGACACCGGCGGTAATCAACCCCTTGTAGAGCGCATTCATTACCTTGCCACCCTCGCGCACCCGGACCAGCCAGGTACCAATGATGGAGGCAATAATCGAAACACCGCCGATCACCAGCGGATAGAGCGTGGCTTGCAGACTGTCGCCGCCCATCCAGTAACTGCCCAGAATCATGGTGGCGATAATGGTCACCGCATAGGTTTCGAACAGATCCGCAGCCATGCCGGCACAATCGCCGACATTGTCGCCGACGTTATCGGCAATCACCGCCGGATTACGCGGGTCATCCTCGGGAATACCCGCCTCAACCTTGCCAACCAGATCGGCACCCACATCGGCGCCTTTGGTAAAGATGCCACCACCCAGTCGGGCAAAGATGGAAATCAATGAGCCGCCAAAAGCGAGACCAATCAACGGCGCCAGCCCGGTTTGTCCTTCCCCGGCCAGAAATTCCAGCAGAGCATAAAAACCGGCGACCCCGAGCAACCCCAGGCCAACCACCAGCAGGCCGGTTACCGCACCACCGCGAAAGGCAACACTCAGGCCGGCGTTAACACCGGACTTGGCGGCCTCGGCCGTACGCGAATTGGCCCGCACCGAAACATGCATGCCGATAAAACCGGCCAGGCCGGAAAAGACCGCGCCGATGGCAAAGCCCAGCGCACTCATTCCCCCGAGTGCGAACCACATGACGATCAGCAGCAGCACACCAACAACCCCGATGGTCATATACTGTCTTTTCAGGTAAGCGGCAGCGCCTTCCTGAATGGCCAGGGCAATTTTCTGAACCTCGTCGCTGCCGGTCGGCAGCGCCAGTATGCGAAAAATGGAAAATACCCCGTAACCGATCGCCCCTGCCGCGCACAGCAAGGCAAACAACAATTCACCCGACATTCGATTCCCCTCCCTTTTTGACAAGTCATTATTTTCAAGCCCGGCGCAAGGCCAGGTGGCGTTATTAATTCTTGTTCCGTTGAATAACCCGGATAATCTTGTTGGTTTTAGCCCAAAATTACGCAGGAATCAACATTTATCCATCAGACCGTGTTAGGCGGGATGGCCGCCTTGATGAGGATCAAGTCGCAAGGGAAGGGATTCGATTATCGTCGGCTAAAAGCCAATACGGGCGGCGTAGTTCAGAACTTCTGTTGTTCGAACTCCTCGACCGGCATGGGGCGGCCGAACAGATAGCCCTGATACAGATCGCACTCATAGTTGTTCAGATAGGCTTTTTGCTCCTCGGTCTCCACGCCTTCGGCGACGATTTGCAGACCCAGGGAATGCCCCATGGCGATAATGGCGCGCACAATTGCCGAATCATGGCTGGAATGGGCGATATCGCGCACGAACGAGGTATCGATTTTAAGCTGCTCGATAGGCAGACGTTTTAGATAAGAGAGCGAGGAATAACCAGTACCGAAATCATCCATGGAGGTGCCGATACCCAGTTCCTGCAGCTCCTGCAGACGCGCGATAACATAGCCGATATCATCCAGCACCACGCTTTCGGTCAGCTCCAGCTTCAGCCCCGTGGCATTGGCGCCGCTCGATTCGATGATTTCCTGAAGTCGTTCAATAAAATCATGCTGATGGAATTGCCGCGCACTGATGTTCACGGCCAGGTTAAACGCTGTCCCAGGGCGTTGTTGCTGCCATTGATAGAGTTGCCGGCAGGCGGTTTCCAGCACCCAGTACCCGATTGGAACGATAAGCCCCGTATCCTCGGCCAGCGGTATAAACTCGGCGGGGGAGACCAGGCTATCGCTTTCTCTCGGCTTCCAGCGCAGCAGAGCCTCGGCCCCGATAAGATAGCCATCACGGTCCATCTGCGGCTGATAATGGAGTATAAACTCATCCTGTTCCAGTGCCTTGGACAGGGCGCCTTCCAGCCGCGCCCGTTCGTTAACCTTGTCCTGCATGTCCGGGTTGAAAAACCGGACGGTATTACGTCCGGCGGCTTTGGCCTCGTAAAGTGCCACATCCGCCTGCTTGAGCAACTCCTCCACGCTGGTGTCCTGACCGTGAAACAGTACAACCCCGACACTGGGCGTGATTCGATAATCGTCGATATCCTGCAGTTTATAGGGCTGTGTCAGTGCATGCTGTATCTTGTCGGCAATCTCGCTGGCGATATTAATCGCCGCGTCATTATCATCACCCAGGCTTTCAAGTAGCACGACAAATTCATCCCCCCCGATACGGGCGACAGTATCGGCATTGCGCACCTTTCCTTCCAGGCGACGGCCAACCTCGACCAGTAACTGATCGCCGGAGTGATGTCCCTGTGTATCATTGAGCACCTTGAAGTGGTCCATGTCGAGCATCAGTAGCGCACCATACTGGTTGCTGCGCTCACTGGTCAGGCGTGCATGTTCGACGCGGTCGATAAACAGTCGCCGGTTGGCCAGTTGTGTCAGCGGATCAAAAAAAGCCAGCTGATGAATGCGTTGCTCGGCGGCCTTGCGCTCGGTGATATCGGAAAATGAGGCGATATAATGGGTCAGTTCACCTTGTTCGTTTCGCACCACACTGATGGTCAGCCACTCGGGATAGATCTCACCATCCTTTTTACGGTTCCAGATTTCCCCTTCCCAGAACCCATCATCCCTGATTTTTTGCCACATCTCCCGGTAAAACGCCCTGCTGTGCTGGCCGGATTGCAGAATGCCGGGATCCGCCCCGATGACCTCATCGGCCTCATAACCGGTAATCCGGGTAAAGGCCCGGTTCACCTGTTCGATGCGCAGATCCCGATCCGTGATCATAATCCCGTTTTCCACCTCGAAGGCGGCCGCGGCGATTCGTAATTGATCCTCGGTTTTGCGTTGTTCGGTCACATCCCGGATCAGGGCAACATAGCCAATCAGTTCATCGGCCTCGTTCCTCAACGCGGTGCCAATCGTCTCGCCGATAAACTCCTCGCCGCTTTTACGCCTGTACGCCACCTCAAAGCGTTCTCCGTGAGAAGGCGCCTCCTGGTTATAACGAAGCTTTGCCTGGCGCTCATATTCATCCGGGTCGGCATAGATGATTCGTGTTTGTCGACCCTGCAGCTCGTCCGGCGTATAACCAAATGTCTGTATAAATGCGGGATTGCACCATTGGATCTCCCGTTTCGGGTTGGCCATAACTATAGCATCGGTGATGCCGTCGGCGATGGCATGAAAACGGGCCTCGCTGGCCGCCAGTTCGAGCACCCGCCGGTAATTCTCCACGCCAAAACCGATATCCGCGGCCATCTCTTCCAGCAGCTCGATCTCCTTGGACTGGAAAAAATCGGTTTCCCCGGCATAGATATTCAATACCCCGAATATCTGACCATTACGACGCAGAGGAAAGGCGGCCGATGCGCGGATATGAAACTGAACTGCCCGCTCGTGCCAGGGCCGGGTGATGGGATCCCGGGCAAAATCATTGATCACCCGGCGTTGGCCCGTTCGATAGGTCTGGGCGGTCGGGCCATGCCCTTCGGGCTGGTCGCGATCGGTCGCGATATGAATCCCCTCCAGATAACCGGTCTGGCCACTCGCCGCGGCAATCTCGATACGATCATCTTCCGGGTTGGGCAGGCCGATCCAGGCCAGGCTGAAGCCGCCATGTTCCACGGCAATATCACAAATTCGCCGGAACATCACACTCTGTTCGGTGACCCGGACGATCGCCTGGTTGGTTTCACTCAGAGTCGAATAGAGCCGGTTCATGCGCAGGGTCTCGGCCTCGAACGCCTTGCGCCGGCTGATATCGATGTGAGTACCCAGCATCAGTATCGGTTTGCCTTCCGGTGTACGTTCGATCAGGCGCCCCCGATCCAGGATCCACACCCAGTGACCATCCTTGTGCCACATACGACATTCACATTCGTAATAAGGCAGATCACCATCGAAATGGCGCTGTAACAGTTCATTGGATTGACGAAGGTCATCAGGATGCGCATACCGTGACCAGGTTTCGATGGAAATCGGTTCGAGTTCCTTGAGGCTGTAACCAATGATTTCGGCCCAGCGTTCGTTAAACACCGTGTATCCACTTGGCACATGCCATTCCCAGGTTCCGGCCCGGGTGCCTTCCAGTATCCCGTCCAGCCGCCGGCGCTCCTCCGCCAACTTCTCGACGGCACGACGGGCCTTGATGTTCTCGCGATAAATCAGCAGGAAGATCAGCGCAACGGACAACGCAATAAACAACAGCCCCTTGACGCTCTGCAGCGTATGCCAGGCCCGTTCGTCGACAGCCACCACGCTGACAAACCAGTCGCTGAGCAGAATCCAGAGACCCCCGAAGATCCCGTAATAGATCGCGACTCGCAGGGCCGAGCCGCTGAGCGAGGGGAGTTTGATTAAATGCTTATCCTGCAAACCTGACCGCCATTTAACGTATTTTTTCTGGACCGGTGGGCGATAGTTCCGTACACCACTCTGGCCAGGCCCATCATGCTGACCATGACAATCGGCCTGCCGTTTGTATGCTATTTATATAGCGGCAACATTGCGGTCATTTTAACCGCCAGGGGCCCAACTGCCAGCCCCATATCCCACCATCACTGGCGAAACAATGCCGCGGATCGCTACAATGACAGCTTGCTGTTCTATACCCGCAATCAAATCAAGGAATCTGTCTCATGAATGATCCTGTTATTGTCGTCGGCATCGGTGAGATGGGCGGCGTTTTCACCCGCGGCCTGCTGCGCCTGGGCCACCCGGTTTTCCCGGTCACCCGCCACTCGGACATGAACAAGATCGCCGCCGCGGTGCCCGATCCCCGGCTGGTGCTGGTCTCGGTCGGCGAGGATGATCTGCACCCCACACTCGAGAGTCTCCCCGGTGCCTGGAAAAACCATCTCGGCCTGCTGCAAAACGAACTGCTACCCGGTGACTGGAAACAGCACGACATCGCCAACCCGACGGTCATCTCCGTCTGGTTCGAAAAGAAAAAGGGCCAGGATTACAAGGTACTGATCCCCTCGCCCACCTACGGCCCGCAGGCACCCCTGCTGGAAAACGCCCTGACCGCCCTGGAGATCCCGACCTGGGAAGTCACCACGCCCGAAGCGATGGAATTCGAACTGGTGCGTAAAAACGTCTACATCCTCACCACCAACATCGCCGGCTTGCTCACCGGGGGTGATGTAGAACAGCTGTGGGATCAACACCGGGACCTGGCCCGCCAGGTCGCCGATGAAGTCATGGATATCCAGGCCTGGCTGGTCGGCCATCATCTGGAACGGGAGAAATTGATCGAAGGCATGGTCGAGGCCATTGAGGGCGACCTGCACCATCAGTGCACCGGCCGCAGCGCGCCCAAACGGCTGGCCCGGGCCCTGGGCTACGCCGACGAGGCGGGACTCAAGGTACCCAAACTGCGGGAGATAATGCGGAATCTTGAGTCGTGAGTTCTGAGTTCTGAGTTCTGAGTTCTGAGTTCTGAGTTCTGAGTTCTGAGTTCTGAGTTCTGAGTTCT
>JAXHTI010000006.1:22611-28577 GCA_034190045.1 Pseudomonadota bacterium | reverse complement strand
CTCGCTGACCATGTCGGAAAGACGCTGGCTGCTTTCCGCGGTAACCCTCGCGCCATCGGCGGTCTCCTGCGAGACCTGGTTGATGTTGATAATGTTGCGGTTAACTTCCTCGGCCACGGCACTCTGTTCCTCGGCGGCACTGGCGATCTGGGTATTCATGTCGTTAATGGAGGCGACCGCCCCGGAAATCTCCGACAGGGATATGGCAGACTCTTCTACCTGGGCAACACCGAGTTCAGCCTTTTCGGTTACCTCGCCCATTTCGTTGACCACGTGTTGCACGCCGCCCTGAATACGCTCGACGATCTGGTGGATCTCCTTGGTGGAGTCCTGGGTCCGTTGCGCCAGAGTCCGCACTTCATCCGCCACTACGGCAAAGCCCCGGCCCTGTTCACCGGCCCGCGCCGCCTCGATCGCGGCATTCAGGGCCAGCAGGTTGGTCTGCTCGGCAATACCGGTAATCACCTCCAGCACGCCGCCGATGGAAGTACTGTCCTCGGAGAGTTTCTGGATCACCTGCTGGGCCTGTTTGACGCTGGCTGACAGATTTTCGATTACCCCGATCGCCTCGGTCACGGTCAGGGCACCGGCCTGGGCCTGTTCGGTCGCTTCATTGGCGGCATTCATAGCGCTCTGGGTATTCTGTGCCACTTCCTGCACCGTGGCCGCCATTTCGTTCATCGCCGTGGCCACCTGATCGATCTCATCACGCTGACGCTGAACGCCCTCGCGGGTCTGTTCCACCACGCTGGCATTATCGCTGGCCACATCCCCGAGATTGATAGCGGAATCCTCGACCGTGCCCAGGATAGTGCGCAGCATGGCTTCCTGGGTGATCAGCCCCAGCTCATAGACGCCGACCCCGCTGAGCCGGCCGGTAAAGATCCATTGCGCCAGCGGATTATCGAACACCTCCCGCGCCAGGTGTGCGCGCTTTTTCAGAATGCGCCCCTCGACATACGACAGCAACGTGGCCACCGGCACGGAGACCAGCGCACCGCCCAGCAGATAGGGCCAGGCCAGTTGCCCCAGCAGACCGGCGGCAATGACCAGCGGCAACAGGATCAACAAATACTTGCCGGTGCGCCGCGCCGCACAGGCCATTTTCATTACCCAGGAAAACGGTTGTTTGCCGGCATTGAGTCGTTCATACACCCGCTCGGCGCGGTCGATCCATTCCCGTTTGGGCAATATCCGGACCGACTGGTAACCACTCACCTCGCCGTGGTGGTAGACCGGCGTGACATGGGCCTGCACCCAGTAATGATCCCCATTTTTACAGCGATTTTTGACAATCCCCATCCACTGTTTGCCCGCCTGGATGGTCTCCCACAGATCGGCAAAGGCGGCTTCCGGCATATCCGGATGGCGCACCACGTTGTGATTAGCGCCTTCCAGCTCCTCGCGCGAGAAACCGCTGACCTCGACAAACCCATCATTGGCGTGAGTGATAATCCCTTTGTGATCGGTAGTGGTGATAATCCGGAGGTCTGCGCTGTATTCCTTCTCAACGTTGGTGACGGGGTAATTCTTTTTCATGGGGGGCCTTTGTCCAAAAACAGTACTGAAATCAACTCACTGCCAGCAGATATAACCGCCTGACACTCAGGGTTTTCCCTATAAGGGTTAGCGTCACAAAACGGAAATTCTTTACTTTGCTGGCACTAGTTTTGGGCGTCGCGAACCTGTTGCAGCTGCCCACACAGAGTTTCGGCCCCCTGCAGAATACGCACGGTATGGCGTTGCAGGTGATCGGGGTTGATCATAAAGAGATGCTGATGCGCCACCGCGGGAATCGAATTCCACCGCTGCCAGCGCTCGAGCCATTCACCATGTTGCTCGCCCATGCCGCCGATCACGATGGCCTGCGGCGCCTTGTCGATCACCGACTCTTCCGACACCTGCGGCGTCAGGCTGGCGGTCTTGCCGAAAACATTACGCCCGCCGCACAGACGAATCACATCACCGATCAGGTGTTCATCGTTGACGGTCATCAGCGGTCGATCCCATATCTGGTAAAAGACCTTGACCGGTTGCCGGCCGCTGAAGCGCCGCAGTCCTTCCAGCCGGCTCTTGAAATCGGCGATCACCGCTTCGGCCTGCGGTTGCGTGCCAGTAAGGACCGCCAGGCGCCGCAGGGTCCCGGGAATGTCCTCCAGACGGCGGGGCTCGTTGATGAACAGCGGCAGATCGAACCGCCGCAGCTTTTCCAGATCGGCCGGATTGTTGCCGCTCTGCCAGCCGACCACCAGATCGGGTTCGAGGGCTATGATGCGCTCCAGATCCACCGCGTTGTAGCCACCGACGCGGGGGATCGATTCGGCCGCCTTGGGGTAATCACTGTAATTGACTGCTCCGACCACGCGCTCGCCGGCACCGATGCTGAAGAGTAACTCGGTAATGTGCGGCGCCAGGCTGACGATGCGCCGGGCAGGCTGCTCCAACTGGAGCTTCTGCCCGGTGTAGTCGGTAACGCTGAGTGTTTCGGCACTCGAGAACCCCGTGAGAAAACAGAGCCATATTATTGGAATAAGACGGTATTTCATGCATGTGCCGCTTTATCAGGTTTTACTGCATGAATCGCCGCCAGCGCGTTCTCGAGTCGCTGCCACTGAGCCTCCTCACCCGGCAGCCCCAGGCGCAGACCAGGACCGCCGGCGGCCGGGTCAAAGTAGCGGCTCCAGATCCCCTGCCGGGCCAGCTGCTCGTGCAACGCATAAGCATCCACCCTCGGCAGCCAGACAAACAACGCCGAATGCCCGCCTGCCGGCAAGCCATGATCGGTCAGTACTTGCTTCAGCCGTTCGCCGGCCCGGGGCAACTGCGCACGCATCTGTTGCTGCCAGTTTTGGTCCTGCAGCGCCGTCTGCATGATGAAGCGGGCCGGACCGGCGACCGTCCAGGGACCGAGCCGCTCGTCCAGTGTCGCCAACAGCCCTACCTCGGCCAGCACGAAACCACCGCGCAGCCCCGGCAGACCAAAGAACTTGCCGATGGAGCGCAGCACGATCAGTCCCGGCCGATCACTGTGAGCAGCGAGGCTCTGCTCGGGCGTGCAGTCGATAAAGGCCTCGTCCACCACCAGCCAGCCGCCGCGGGCCTGCAGGCGGCGATGCCACTCGAGCAGCCGGGCCGGGGCAAAACGCTGACCGGTCGGATTGTTGGGATTGACCACCACCAGCACATCCAGCGCGTCGAGCTCGGAGTCGATGGTGTCAGGACACAATATCACCAGCGTATGGCCGGCCTGTTGCCAGCGATAAGCGTGTTCGTTATAGCTAGGCGACAGCACGCCGACCCGGCCAGGAACCCGCAGAGAGGGCAACAGCTGGATGGCCTGCTGCGAGCCGGCCACCGGCAGGATGGCGGGGGCGCCGTAATACTCGAGAGCCGCATCGATCAGGCCGTCGTCCTGCTGGGGCAACTGCTGCCAGACCCTCCCCGGCAGCGCCGGGACGGGATAGGCCGCCGGGTTGATCCCGGTGGAGAGATCCAGCCACTGATCCGGCGCCCGCCCGTAACGGCGCGCCGCCTCCAGCAAATTACCCCCATGTTGTGGCAAACAGTCCTCCTCCGATCACGATGATCACCAGCCATAAAATCAGCGTGTATTGTACGAGACGCACCGCCCGGGCGATATCGCCCACCCGGGCAGGGGGCCCGGCGCCCAGCGATGGCCGCTCGCGCAACGCGCCGTGATACTGGACTGCTCCGCCCAGGGTCCGGTTCAGCGCCCCGGCGCCGCTGGCCATCACCACGCCGGGATTGATGCCCGGCCAGTGCGGCGCCTGGGTCCGCCAGCAGCGCAGGCCTTGGCGGGTACGGCCCATCAGGGCGTAGCCGAGCGCGGTCAGCCGCGCCGGGATCCAGTTCAGAACATCGTCCAGGCGTGCCGCCAGCGTGCCGAACTCCCGGTAACGGTCGTTGCGATAGCCCCACATCGCATCCAGGGTGTTGGCCAGCCGAAACAGCACCACGCCCGGCGCGCCGAGCAGCAGGAACCAGAACAGGGTGGCGAACACCGCGTCGTTGCCGTTCTCCAGCACCGACTCCACCGTGGCGGCGCTGATCTGAGAGGGATTCAGGGAATCGGTATCGCGACTGACCAGCATCGCCACGGCGTGGCGCGCGCCAGCCAGATCATCCTGCTCCAGCTTGCGGGCGACCCCCCGCGCATGTTGCGCCAGCGAGCGGGTACCCAGCGCCAGATAGAGCAAGGCCAGCTCCACTGCCAGCCCGCCCCACAACGGCAGGGTCGCCACCAGCCAGGCGCTCAGCGCTACCGGTGGCACCACCAGTAGTAACCAGCCAACCACCCCGCGCCAGCGTCGCCGCGCTCCGCTCAGCGCGGGCGGACCATAGATCCGGGCTTCCAGCCACAGGGCCAGGCGGCCGAATCCGGCCAGCGGATGATAACGGCGGGGATCGCCCAGTAACTGGTCCAGCAGCACCGCCGCCAGCACGATCGCCACGCTCAACATGCGCGGATTGGCGCCACGTTACGGGGGCGTTGTGTATTAAAATAGCTGGTTCGTTTCACAGGATAATGGATACTGTTTTGAAAACCTGTCGCGCCCTGATGATCCAGGGCACCACCTCCGACGCCGGTAAAAGCATCATGGTCACCGGCCTGTGCCGGCTGTTTGCCAATCGCGGGCAGCGCGTCGCGCCTTTCAAGCCGCAGAATATGGCGCTCAACAGCGCAGTTTCGGCCGACGGCGGCGAGATCGGCCGGGCCCAAGCGGTCCAGGCCCGGGCCGCGCGGCTGGCTCCGCACACGGACATGAACCCGGTGCTGATCAAGCCCGCCAGCGACACCGGCGCGCAGATCATCATCCAGGGACAGGCGCGGCAAAATATGGACGCGGTAGAATACCACCAATACAAACAGACCGCGAAAACCGCGGTGCTGGACTCCTGGCAACGGCTGACGAATCAATATGAGTTGCTGCTGGTCGAGGGCGCCGGCAGCCCCGCCGAAATCAACCTGCGCGAACACGACATCGCCAACATGGGCTTCGCCGAGGCGGTCGACTGCCCGGTGGTGCTGGTGGCCGACATCGATCGCGGCGGTGTCTTCGCCCAGCTGGTCGGCACCGTCCAGCTGCTCAGCCCTGCCGAACGCGACCGGATCAAGGGCTTTATCATTAACCGTTTTCGCGGCGATGTCAGCCTGCTGCAACCGGGCCTCGACTGGCTGGAAAGGGAGACCGGCATCCCGGTGCTGGGGGTGATCCCCTACCTACCCCATCTGCAGATCGATGCCGAGGACAGTCTCAACCTGGAACAGCAGTGCGACAACGACAGTACCTTTGACGTCATCGTCCCGTTACTGCCGCGGATCAGCAACCACACCGATTTCAATCCCCTGCGCGTGGACCCGCGGATCAACTTTCGTTATATCGGCCCGGGCGAACCGATCCCGCCGGCGGATCTGATCCTGCTGCCGGGCACCAAGAACGTCCGCGCCGATCGCCAGTGGCTGACCGAACATGGCTGGGATGCCGCCATCGCCCGCCATCTGCGTTACGGCGGCAAGCTGATCGGCGTTTGCGGGGGCTTCCAGATGCTGGGCGAACAGCTGCACGATCCGCAGGGCCTGGAAGGCCCATCCGGCTCCACGCCGGGCCTGGGCTATCTGCAAATGGAAACCACCCTGGAACCGCTCAAGCAATTGCACAACGTGCAGGGCCGATTAACCCTCGCCGATGCGCCGGTCAGCGGCTACGAGATCCACATGGGTCACACCCACGGCCCGGCCTGCGCCTCCCCCGCCGTGATCCTCGACGATCGCCACGACGGCGCCATCTCGAACGATAACAACGTCATGGGTACCTATTTACATGGCCTGTTCGATGAACCGCAGGCCTGCCAGGCGTTGCTGGAATGGGCGGGACTTGCCCGGCAATCAGACGAACAACCGGACTATCAACAACTCCAGGAAGCCGACATCGACCGGCTGGCCG
>JAXHTI010000006.1:0-22511 GCA_034190045.1 Pseudomonadota bacterium | reverse complement strand
AAGTTCTAAGTTCCAAGTCCTTAAGCCTTAAGTCCTGAATCCTGAGTATCAGCCTGCTACACGTCATGCCGGCGAAGGCCGGAATGACGGCATGAGTACTCAGCATTATTTTTCTGCCAACTGATGACTGCCAACTGCCAACTCATCTCAGAACTAAGAACTAAGAACTAAGAACTAAGAACCAAGAACTAAGAACTAAGAACTAAGAACTAAGAACTAAGAACTAAGAACTATTAAACACAACAACACCGCTTCGGTGATTTCGATCAGGGCGCCGGCGGTGTCGCCGGTGGTACCGCCGAGACGTTGCTGCATGATGGCGCGCAGTACGACAAACGTGAGCAACATGCCGGTAATCAATATCCAGCCGGTGCCAACAAACAGGATCACGACAGCAACGATTAACAGCAGCCATAGCCATGCCGCTTTGCGCGGCAGGGCTTCACTGGCCGACGAACCCATGCCGCCGGGGCGAACATAGGCCGTCGTCAGAAATAACAACACTACCTGCAAACGTGCCAGTACCGGGATGATCAGTAACGGCAACCAAAGGGCCCAGGTCAGCTCGGACAGCGCGGCAAACTTCAGCAGCAGGATCACGATGACTGCCGTTACGCCGGCCGGGCCGGCGTAAGGGTCTTTCATGATTGCCATGGTACGCTCCCGATCGCCAAAACCGCCCAGCCAGGCATCGGCGCTGTCGGCCAGTCCGTCGAGATGCAGGGCACCGCTGATGATCACCCAGCAGGTTATCAACAGGGCGCCGTGCAGCAGATAGGCCTCGCTTTGCAAGATAAGCTGCAATAAACCGAGCACCAGCACCAGCAAGGCCCCGATCAGTACGCCCACCACGGGATAGAACAGCACCGCATAGCCGGCCACCTTCGCCTGGCGATCCGCATCATAGCGGGGAATGTGTAACGGAATCCGGGTCAATAACTGCAGGGCAGTGATAAAGGCCTGCAGCAGGCTCATGCCGGTCGACCGCCGTGGAAGATCAGCCGGGGCAGTTGCTGTCCCTCGTAAGTTTCGACCTCGATGCGGGTAAAGCCGGCCAGTTCCACCCGCAGGCGGAACATGTTCTCCAGCGGCATCGCGAGCACGTGGCGAACGATCATGCGGATCATGCCGGCATGGCCCACCACCAGCAGATGCTCACCGGCATGTTGCTGTAACAGATCGTCCCAGGCGCCGATCACCCGCTGCTCGAATTCGTGCAGGGTTTCCGCGCCCGGCGGCGTGTTGTTGAGCGGATCGGACCAGAAACGGAACAGGCGCTGTTGATCCTCGGCCATCAGCTCTTCGGCGGTCCGCCCTTCCCATTCGCCAAAACCGATCTCCATCAATCGCGGTTCGGCCTGTACCGACAGGCTATGACGCTCGGCCAGTTCACGGGCAAAGTCCTGGCAGCGGCATAAACTGGAGGTCACGATCCGATCCCAGGGACAATGATCCGCCACCGCCTCGCGCATCTGTCGCCAGCCCAGCTCGCTTAACGGGTCGTCGAGCTGGCCGCGGTACTTCTTGCCGCCCACCGGTTCACCGTGGCGCAGCAAATCAACCGTGGTGACATTATTCTGTGTAGACAAAGTAATAACCTTCAATATCAGGATAATGAATACATGAATTTATATGCAGGTCCGCCAATGAACGCAAATAAACGCAAAACTCTCCTTTGATTTATTTGCGTACATTAGCGTTAATTTGCGGACATTTTAAATCAGTCACTTTCTTTACCGGAAACCGCGGCTTCTTCAAAAGTCGCCATACCGTTATGCAAAGCGCAGGCATGACGTAACAAGGACAACGCCACGGCGGCGCCGCTGCCCTCGCCCAGGCGCATACCCAGATCGAGCAACGGCTCCGCGTGCAGGGCATCCAGGATCGCCCGATGCCCGGGTTCGACGGAGCGATGACTGTAGATAAACCATTGCCGGCTGCCCGGCAACAGTGTCTCGGCGATCAACGCTGCCACGCTGCAGATAAAGCCGTCCACCAGCACTGGCAGACCACGCTGGGCGGCATGCATAAACGCCCCGGTTAATGCCGCAATTTCGAAGCCACCGAAACAATCAAGCACCTGTTGCGCATCAGTGGGATCTATATTGTGCCGGGCAATCGCGGCATCGATGACCGCCGCCTTGTGCCGGATCCCGCTGTCATCCAGCCCGGTGCCCGGTCCGACCAGCTCCGCAGCCGGTCGCTGCAACAACACGCAGCCCAGCGCGGCGGCCGAGGTGGTGTTGGCAATGCCCATCTCGCCACCAATATACAAATCACATCCGGCATCCAGCGCGCGTTGTACCGAATCGCGGCCGGCATCCAGGGCCTGCTGCCCCTGTTGGGGTGTCATGGCCGGTTGCTGACTGAAGTCGGCCGTACCTTCGCCAAGGCGCTGATCGAACACCCCCGGCAGTTCGCCGGGATCGTGCGCGGTGCCGACATTGACCACTTCCAGGCGGGCGTTCTGTTCTGCCGCCAGAACGCTGATCGCGGCACCGCCCCGGGCAAAGTTACGCACCATCTCGGTGGTCACGATCTGGGGAAACGCCGAAACGCCCTGGTGGGCTATGCCGTGATCGGCGGCAAAGACCGCCACCCAGCACTGTTCAATAACTGGCATGGCATTAGCCTGCAGGCCCGCCAGTTGTATGGCCAGCGATTCCAGTTTACCCAGTGAACCGGGCGGTTTGGTCAGCTGGCTCTGGCGTTGTTGTGCAGCCTGGCGTGCGTTTTCATCGATCGCCTGCACAGGCTGTTGCCACCAGTGTGACGTCATGACTTATCCTTTGAGTGTTTGTGGCAGACCGGCGGTGACCAGTGTCACCCGATTACAGACCCGGGCAAGACGCTGATGCAGGCGGCCGGTTTCATCGGCAAAGCGGCGGGAAAGGGGATCGGCGGGAATGATGCCCAGCCCGACTTCGTTACTGACAAATAACAGATCGGCCTGCATTGAGGGCAGACAGGCCAGCAGTTTGTTCTGTTCCTGTTCCAGCCGTTGCGAATCGCTGTCGAGTAGCAGGTTGGTCAGCCACAGGGTCAGGCAGTCAACCAGTATGAGTACTTCGGGATCATCACTGTTTTGCAAGGCATCGCCCAGCGCCAGCGGTTCTTCGATGACCTGCCAGTCGGCGGGGCGATCCTGTTGATGGCGACGAATGCGCTCGGCCATCTCTTCATCGCCGGCCGTGGCAGTCGCGATCAGGATGACAGGTTTGCTGCTCTCCTGCGCCAATTGCTGGGCATAGCGACTTTTACCGGAACGGATACCGCCGAGGATTAATTGCTGCATGGGTTGGAACAGGAATCAGAAAATCAGGCCCATCAGGGTCAACAACGCGAGCAGCACGACCCAGACAACCAGCGCCCGTTTGACCAGCCCCAGGGCATGTTGTATCGGGGCGGTATCAACGGCCGCCGCCTCCTCGACTTCCTGGTATTCACCGGCAATGGCACCCACCCCGCTTTCAATCAAAAAGGCGTCGCTGTCACGTTGCCAGATATCGGCAGGACTCTGCCAACGACTCAGGGTATCGACAAAGTTGCCGGCCAGGGCGTAGCACAGCACGGTGAGCCGGGCGGGAATCCAGGCGAGAATCTGATACAGATCGCGGGTGGCATCGCGATACTCGTCCGTGACTGCCGCCTGTTGACGAACATGACAACTCAGTCGGAAGAGTACCGCCCCGATCGGCCCGAGAATCAAAAACCAGAACAGCACGCCGAACATCCGCGTGTTGGCCTCCACCAGAATGCGATCGCGCACCTGCTGGACCAGTTCGGCCGTGGACTCGGCGGTGATTTCGGTCTCATCACCCAGCTGGCGGGCACACAGCATGGCCGCTTCGGGATCGTCCCGTTCCAGTGCGGTCAGTACGTGCTGAGCATCCTCATCCAGATCGCGCGGGCCAAGCGTGAAAATCAGCACCACCAGACCGAACAGGAACGCCAGCAACCCGGTCAGGGCGCCCAGCGCCGCCAGCACGATCCAGACCGCCAGCGCCACCAGGCCGATCAGCAGGATCACCCCCACCGGACCGTCGCGCAGGGGCTGGCCCTCGAGCTTGTGATAGAGGGTTTCGTGGTAGCGATCGAACCAGTCGAAACGGCGCAGGTCGGACACCGGCTTGTAGAAGAGCTCCACCGCCAATGCCAGCAATATGCTTATCAGATTCATGATGCCAAGTGTCTATATAAAAGGTGTAAATATCAAGCTTTGCGGTGAGTTATAACGCTGCCATCAGGCGGGCCCAGTCAAACGCCGGGCCGGGATCGGTCTTGCGTCCCGGCGCGATATCGCAATGGCCGACGATCCGCTCGCGGGTGATCCCCGGATAGGCCTGTTGCAACAGACGGGTCACCGCCTGCAGCTGGCGGTACTGAACCGGCTCGTAGGGCAGTTCATCACTGCCTTCCAGTTCGATGCCGATGGAGAAATCGTTGCAATTGGTGCGCCCGGCAAACACCGAATCGCCGGCGTGCCAGGCCCGCTCGATAAATGGCACGTACTGGACCAGCTCGCCATCACGGCGAATCAACAGATGCGCCGATACCTGGAGATCGCAAATTTCCCGAAAATAAGGGTGCTGGGCCGGATCCAGGCAGTTGGTGAAAAAACGGTCAATCGCATCCCCGCCAAATTGCTGCGGCGGCAGGCTGATGCCATGAATCACCAGCAGGGAGATATCACCGGGATCGGGCCGGGCATTGTAATTGGGCGAGGGACACTGGCGCGCACCCTGTAACAGCCCGGTCTGGGGATCGATCTGCATTGGATAATCCGTTGTCCTGGTTAAAGTCCTGCAGCGGGTGACATGTGTCCCGGATACCGCAAATTTGTGCGCTTTACATTACACCATAGTCCCCGGGCTGTTAATATCAGAAGCGAACTCACCCCCATCCTGACAGAAAAACAAGAATCACGGGAGACACCGCATGGATAACCTGTTGGCGCGCTTGACCGAGTGGACCGGCATCGTATCGGGGTATGCCTGGGGCATTCCCTCGATCATCCTGCTGGTCGGCACCGGCCTCTACCTGACGATTCGGCTGCGTTTTGTTCAAATCCGCGGCTTCAAACATTCCTGGCAGATCATTCGCGGCACCTACGACAAGCCGCTGGATCCCGGCGAGGTCACCCACTTTCAGGCGCTGTCCACCGCCCTGTCGGCCACCGTCGGGACTGGCAATATCGCCGGGGTGGCCACCGCCATTGCCTTCGGCGGTCCCGGCGCGGTGTTCTGGATGTGGATCACCGCACTGGTGGGCATGGCCACCAAGTTTGCCTCCTGCTCGCTGGCACTGAAGTTTCGTCGCTTTCATCCCGACGGCTCGGTCTCCGGCGGCCCCATGTACACCCTGCTCTACGGCCTCAACTTCAAGACCCTGGCAGTGCTGTTTGCCGCCTTCACCCTGATCGCCTCGTTCGGGATCGGTAACATGGTACAGGCCAATTCAGTGGTGGACGGCCTCGCCTATGTGTTTCCCGGGATTATCGATTACCGACTCGGGATCGGCGTCATCATCGCCATCCTGGTTGGCCTGGTGATCATCGGCGGGATCAAACGCATCGCCCGCGTCACCTCGCGTATCGTCCCGTTCATGGCAGTGTTCTATTGCGGCGCGGCCTTGCTGGTGCTGTTTTTGAACCTCGATAAAATTCCCGCGGCATTTGCCACCATCTTCAACCTGGCATTGAACCCCTGGGCCGCCGGCGGCGGGGCCATTGGCGCGGCCATTCAATACGGGGTGGCACGCGGCGTCTTCTCCAACGAAGCCGGCCTGGGTTCGGCGCCCATGGCCCATGCGGCGGCGCGAACCAGTGAGCCGGCCCGCGAGGGACTGGTGGCCATGATGGGCCCGTTCATCGATACCATTGTCATCTGTACCATGACCGCGCTGGTTATCGTGATCATGGGGGCCTGGGGCGATGCCCGTCCCGACGGGCTGGAAGGCGCGGCACTGTCGGCCTATGCCTTCGAACAGGGCCTGGGCAGCATCGGCAGCTGGGTGGTCGGCATCGGGCTGGTCTTCTTCGCCTATTCGACCATGATCGCCTGGTCCTATTACGGCGATCGCAGCGCCGAGTTCCTGTTCGGCGAACGGGCGGTGATGCCCTATCGCATCGTGTTCACCGTGCTGGTGGTGGTCGGCGCCTATGTGCCGCTGCAACTGGTCTGGAACTTCGCGGATATTGCCAATATTCTGATGGCCGCCCCCAACCTGATCAGTCTGATCCTGCTGGCCGGGCTGGCGAAAAAACTGTCCGACGATTATTTCAGTCGCATGCCGGGCTGAACGCGCTAGAATGAAAGAATCAACCCGGCCTGCTGTGGCATCTATCGACAAGGAGATCGACCTATGAACAAATTGCAGCTCCTGAAACAGGGATTGCTCCTCAGCCTCGTCGTGGGGCTGGCGGCCTGCGGCGGCAAGACCCAGGTGGAAAGCGATCTGGGCATTCGCGGTGCCCCCGACTGGGTCAACGAAGGTACCCAGTATCTGAACGATCGTGATGGCCGTCTGTTTCACGGGGTCGGCCATGCACCGCCGATGGGAGACAACGCGCTGCAAATGTCCACCGCCGATAACCGGGCCCGGGCCGAAGTCGCACGGATCCTCAGCTCCTACATGGATGTGGTCAGCAGTGATTACAGCGATCACGCCGCCAGTGCGGGACGCTCGGTGAACCGGCAAACCGTCTCGCGACAAATCGATAACCTGACCAAAGTGAACCTGACCGGGGTGAAGATCATCGGCCGCTGGAAAGACGAGGAAACCGGCAATGTCTGGTCCATTGCCGAACTGGATATGGCGCAGATGCAGGACACCCTGGACAGGGTCAACGACATGAACGCCGACCTGAAACGCTATATCAGCGATCAGGGCGGTAACATTTTCGATAATCTGGCGCAGGAGAACTGAGTATGCCATCTCGTACGATTCGAACACTTGCCTTTTTACTTGCCGGGATAACACTGCTGGCGGGACTCACCGGCTGCGGTACCCGGGTCGAGCGACTCGAGGCCGACGAGGTGCGCGATCTCAGCGGTGCCTGGAACGATACCGACTCACGCCTGGTTTCCGAAGAAATGATCAATGACATGTTATCGCGTCCCTGGGTCAATGACTTCAAGCGCCGTACCGGCAAGCAGCCGGTGGTTATCGTGGGTACCGTGCGCAATCTGAGCCACGAACACATCAATACCAATACCTTCGTCAACGATATCCAGCGTGAGCTGACCAACTCGGGACGCGTGACTTTCGTCGCCTCGCGCGATGAGCGTCAGGATATCCGCGACGAACGCCTGGACCAGGATATTCACGCCAGTGCCGAAACCCGCAAGGCCATGGGCCAGGAATACGGTGCCGATTTCATGCTCAGCGGCCAGATCAATACCATCATCGATATGGAAGGCCGCACCCAGGTGCGTTACTACCAGGTCGATCTGACCCTGATCAGCCTGGCGGACAACCGCAAGGTCTGGGTTGGTCAGAAGAAGATCAAAAAAGAGGTCGCCAACAGCAAACTGCGCTTTTAAACAGCGGGTCAGGGCTGACCCATGTTAACGTGCGTGTTACAACGCCCGCTCCATTACGCCGGCTGTCTTTTGGCCGGCGTACTGCTTTTGCTGCAGGCCGGTTGTGCCAGCTACAGCCGTAACTTCGAGCAGGAGATCCAGACCCTGGCCAGCCAGGACCCTGCCGCCGCGCTAAAGACCCTGGACAAACAGCACCATCCCGAACGCAACCGGCTGCTCTATCACCTGAACAGGGCCATGCTGCTGCACATGCTTGGCAACTACGCCGCCAGCAATGATGAGTTCGAACAGGCCAAGCAGGTGATCGAGCAATACCAGGCCACCAGCATCAGTGAGGAAAGCGCCGCCTTTTTCATTAATGACGGCACCCGGACCTACACTGGTTCCTCCCTGGAACAGCTGATGCTGCACGTCTATGCAGCGATAAACTATCTGCTGCAAAACCGGACCGATGCAGCGCGTGTGGAAGCCCTGCAGATCGATGTGCGCCTGCGTCAGTTACAGGAAGCCGATCCGGATTCCATATTGAGTATCGATCCCTTTGTGCGTTATCTCACCGGCCTGATTTACGAGCAACTGGGCGAAATCGACAATGCCATGATCGCCTATCGCAAGGCCTACCATGCCTATCAGGAACATCATAAGGCTTACGGGATCAATATTCCCCGGATACTCAAACAGGATCTGTTACGTTTCAGCCGACAGCTGGGCCTGAACGAAGAGTATGAACGCTACCGGCAACGCTTTGAGGTCGAGGCCCGGGCTCTCGACCGCGAACAGGGCGAGTTGATTATCCTGTTTCACAAGGATCTGGCACCGATAAAACGCTCGCAACATATCGCCCAGGTGGATCCCGGTACCGGCTATCTGGTGCATTTTGCCCTGCCCATGTATGAACCCCGCAACAGTCACCTGAGTCACGCCCGTGTCGTGGTTGCCGGGCAACGAGTCCCGACCGAACCGATGGAAGATATCACCGCTATCGCCCTGCGAACCCTGCAGGAGAGCATGCCCGCGATTACCGCCCGGGCCCTGGCACGGGCGGTGGTCAAGCACCAGATGTCACGCCAGGCGGGCGAAAACGACGGCCTGGCCGGGCTGCTTATGAATATCGCCGGTGTTGTCTCCGAGCAGGCTGATACACGCAGCTGGTTAACCCTGCCCGGCGAAATCCAGATGGCACGTGTCACACTCCCGCCAGGGGACTATAATGTGAGCCTGGAGCTGATCGGAATAGGCGGCCAGGTGACACACAACCGGCAGCTGGGGCAGGTCAACCTGACTCGCGGCGGCAAGCGTTATCTCTCCTATTTATGGTTCCCGGCTTATCCAACAACGAGGCGCTAACATGCATAACCCTGCCAGTGTGATTTATCCATTCATCCTCTCAACACTGCTCGCCGTGCTGGGCGGCTGTGCTTCACCGGATGCGGATTCGGATATGCCGGCATGGATCAACGGCAACAGTCCGGACTATCCGGCCGAGCAGTATCTGAGCGGTCGAGGTCAGGCCGATCATGCCGCTGTGGCCCGGGATCGGGCCCGCGCCGATCTGGCCAAGGTATTTGAAGTCAGCATCAGCGAACAGAGCCAGGACATTACCGAATACAGCCGTACCACGGGCAGTGGCGAACAGACCCGGGCCAGCCTGGAATCCGCTGTCTCGCGTCAGATCAGTACCCGCACCGATCAGACCCTGTCACATATTGAAATCGCCGAGATCTGGCAGGACCCCGAAACCGGACGCCACTATGCCCTCGCCGTACTGGATCGACTCAAAGCCGGACAACAGTTACGCGAAGAGATCCGGCACCTGGATAGCCTGACCGCCGGTGCCATTGACGCGGCCCGCCAACAAGACAATATTCTGCGGCAACTGGGCGAGGCCAACCGGGCTGTCGAGACCCAGTTGCAACGTCGTGCCCTGCAAAGGCAGCTACAGGTGATCGATCCGGCAGGCGTCGGTGTGCGTAACCGCTATGATCTCGGCCAGCTGTTACAGGATCGTCATGCGCTGGCACAGCGTATTCGCATCCAGACCCGCATCCAGCAGGACGCCAGCGGGCAGTTACCCGCTATCATCGACGGCGCCCTGGCGGAAGCCGGTTTCAGCCAGGTGAATGATAATGCCAATTTCCGGCTCGAGGCCTATCTGGATCTGTCGACTTTTCCCGAGCAGAACTGGCACTGGATTCACGGCACCTTGCAGATTGTATTGACCTCGCTGAACGATAACGCCGTGCAGGGCAGCCATCGCTGGGAAGTCAAGCAGGCCGCCAGTCGTCCGTTGCTGGCCCGGCAACGCGCCATGGATAATCTCAATGAACGACTCAACCGTGAGTTACGCAACGTGATTATCGGCTTTGCCGACGCAAAATAAAGGCCATTTATGCCCTTTACTGTCTCTTCGCAACTGATTCAACAGCAGGTCGAACAGGCCCTGACCGAGGACATTGGCAGTGGCGATGTCACGGCCGCCCTGTTGCCCGAAGACAAATCAATCAACGCAACAGTGATCAGTCGGCAGCCTGCCGTGATCGCCGGCTGTGACTGGTTCGGGGAAGTCTTTCGTCAACTCGATCCTTCCATCGGGATCAACTGGCACTGTACCGACGGTGATCGCATCGAGGAAGATCAGCTCCTCTGCGAATTACAGGGCCCGGTACGACCGGTGGTCACCGGCGAGCGGACTGCGCTCAATTTTTTACAAACCCTTTCCGGCACCGCCACCACGACCCGCCAGTATGTAGATCGCATTACCGGGACCGGTGCACAGGTGCTGGATACCCGTAAAACCCTGCCCGGACTGCGCCTGGCGCAAAAATACGCGGTCAGTTGCGGGGGCGGCAGTAACCACCGTATCGGTCTGTATGACATGGTCTTGATCAAGGAAAACCATATCATCGCCGCCGGCTCCATACTCAACGCCGTCAAAACCGCCCGGCGCCTGTCGCCGAAGCTTGAGGTCGAAGTGGAAGTCGAAAACCTTGAGCAGCTCGACCAGGCCCTGCAGGCTGGTGTGGAGCGTGTCCTGCTCGACAATATGAGTCTCAAGACACTCCGGCAGGCCGTCACGCTCAACAGCGGCCGGGCCAGGCTGGAAGCCTCCGGCGGGATTACCTTTGATAATATTCGCGATGTCGCCGAAACCGGCGTTGACTTCATCTCCGTCGGCGCCCTGACCAAGGACGTTCAGGCCGTAGATCTGTCGATGCGAATAAAAGAAAGTTAGTTCTTAGGACTTAGGACTTAGGACTTAGGACTCAGCACTCAGCACTTATCCCAGTCCCGGCGAACGCAGTTCGTACTGGGTGAATTCTTTTTTCACGAGCCACACTTCCCCCAGTCTGACAGGCAGGCGTGTGCCGTCATTACGAATCAATTTGAGGGGATCACCACTTTTCACCTGCAAGCCGGGACTGACGATGAGTTTCCACTGATTATCCAGGTCTTTGACCAGGATCGCGGCGTGACCGGATTTTTCCTGGAGGTCCTGTTCGTTCTGGATCACCACCGCTTCGGCATGGGTTGAAAGACGGACGATGGCCACCTCCACGCGGTGGTCGTCGGTACGATGCAGACGATTGATATATCCCAGGGTCACGCGGTGCAACTCGGCATCGACCGGCCCGAATGCCACCAGCTGCCCGATTTTAATCGGTGTGCTGAAGGCCGTCTCTTCGGTACCGATCAACAGGCCGCCCGAACTGAAATTAATCATGGCCCACTGGGTCACCATGTGCGAGCGGTCATCTTCCGCCAGCAGGGAAGACTGCCTTGCCAGCTTGTCGACGAACTGGCGGGAATCCATGATTTTCTGCAAATCCCGGGAAGAGATATCGCGCAGCAGGCGCATGACTTCTTCGCGGCCGAAGTACACTCGCAGGGCATCATAGGTGTGTACCCGATGCCGTTTTTGTTGCCGGGTTCGCTGGCGAAGCGCAAGCAGCATTGACTCCAGTACCGGCAGGCGTTCCTCCTCTTTGACCGCCTGCAGCGGTTTGTTCAGTTTCCTGACGTCGTAGTTACCGAGGAATTTCATTTTGCCAATGGTCTCGTGTTCCCTGACCAGGGCATTATATAAACCGGTGTAGTCGATGAGGATGCTCGGGCCGCCAATATCCTCCCGACGCTCAAATTGTGGCGGGCCATTGCTATGTAAATAGGTCACCAGCGTGCCCGGTTGCAACGGGGCGCGATTATCGGCTTTGATCTGAAAGCTCTCTTCTCCCAGGCTGGCAAGATAAGCATCAGGTACATATAACATGCCGGTCGGCCAGCTGTTGGTCTCCAGCAGACCGAACAGCTGAATAGACAGATAAATTTCCTGCATGGAGCCCTTCGGGGCATTGCTGCGCTCCGACTTCTCCTGCCGGCTTCGCACGCCGACCGTCCCCAGCAGTTCCAGCTGTCCGTGTACGGCATTGTGCAACAACATGGAGAAGAACACCTGGTTGACATCCAGCCAGTCGGTTTTGCTCATCTTCTGGTAGCGCAGGGCCTTTAACCGCTGAATCAGGCGCAACAGTTCGATAATCCGCAGTCCCCGCGCATACAGTGATTGTTGATGGCGTGCAAAAGCTGACGGGGTGGCACTGTAATCGGCGTGAAACAGCAACTTGTAACTGATCGCCACCTGTTCAACGGCCTTGATACTGGCTTCCAGCGCATTGCGCCGTTCGTTACTCTCCGGCAGGCTGCTTTGCTCGGCCTGGAATTTCTCATACCACATGGCGACCACCGGATAAATCTGCCCCAGTACCGCCAGGGTCAGCTGTTCGCGTTTCTCCGGTTTCATTTTCAGGCGATTGAGGTTGGCCTGGATACGCACGGCTTCTTCGAGCAGCCTCACCGGCGCCCGCTGAAAATTGGTCAGCGTCTGCAGGTAGCGTTCCCTGTCGAGGTCCTTGCGCTCGGCATCTTTGTAAGGCCTGGTAAGATTGCCGAAATGGCCGAACTGGCTACTATCGAGCTCGGGGGCCGGTTTGTCGGTTCTGGATTTTGTTGTAAACAGCATGGCGTCAGTTCTGTTATGTCGACAGGCGCCGGCCTCCATGTCCGATCAGCGGTCATTTTCTCTGTTAATCATATAACAATTCTCCAGCCTTGCCATCCCTGGCGCAACAGGAAGTCAGGGTAAACCCGTAGCAAGCCTTTATCCTGCCAGTCTCGCCTTGCGCGTATCCAGGCGCCGGACAAATTCCCCGAGAATCGTCCGATACAGCTCGTCACCTTCGGCAGCGTCTTCGACGCCGGTCTCAAGGTTGGGGTTATCATTGACTTCGATCACGTACAGGCCATCATCATTTTGCTTGATGTCGACGCCATAAAAACCGTCCCCGATCAGATTTGCGGCCTGCAATGCCGTAGCAATGACCGCCGGCGGGACATCCTCGATGCGCCAGCTCTGGTAACCGCCCTCGGTAAACCCGCCCTTGCTGCCATGCTTGACGATTTGCCAGTGCGAGCCGGACATATAGTACTGACAGGCGAAAATCGGCTGGCGATTCAGCACCCCGATACGCCAGTCGAACTCGGTGTACAGGTACTCCTGTGCCAGAATCAGGTCCGATTCCCTGAACAGTTTTTCCGTGATCGAGCGATATTGATCGGCATTTTCCGCCTTGAATACGCCACGGGAAAATGACCCGTCCGGGATTTTCAGCACCAGAATCGTAGGCCCGATATAGCAACGCGGTATCGGGTATCTACCCGATTGCCGGACACCGCTTTGCTATGTCCGGCCTACCCGCTGACGAAATCGTATAGCAAGAGAGAAATGAATCACCACGAAAACACAAAGACACGAAGGATTCTTGTTTTATAATCCTTTTCTTCGTGCCTTCGTGTCTTGGTGGTTAATCTTTATTGTCTTTCGAGAAGTAATACCGATCTAACCTGGTTCGGCCGATTCGAACGCTTCAAGCTGTTCGGTCACTTCCAGCCACTCGACCTCGGTTGCCTCTTGTTGCTGTTGCAGTTCCGCCTGTTGGGCAAGCAGGTCCTGCAGTTCGGCCTTGTTGGTCTCTTCATACAGACTGTTATCGGCCAGTTGCGCATGCAGTTCTTCCTGGCGCATGGCCAGGGTATCGAGCCGCTGCTCGAGTTTTTTAAGTTTGTTTCGCAGCGGTTGCATCTGGCGGCGCTGTTCGGCGGCCTGCTGGCGTTGTTGCTTTTTGTTGAGTCCCGGGGTGATTTTGTCCCGCGTGTCTGCGGCGAAGGCTTTTTCCTGTTGCTGCACCCACTGGCGGTAATCGTCCAGATCCCCGTCAAAGGGCGAAACCTTGCCGTCGGCAACCAGTAATAAAGTATCGGCCACACTGCGCAGCAAATAGCGATCGTGGGAAACCACCACCATGGCGCCCTCGAATTCCTGTAACGCCAGGGTCAGCGCATGGCGCATTTCCAGATCCAGGTGGTTGGTCGGCTCATCGAGCAGTAACAGATTCGGTTTTTGATAAACGAGCATCGCCAGCACCAGGCGCGATTTCTCGCCACCGGAGAACGGGGCTACCGGCGAGACAGCCATCTCGTTACCAAACCCGAAACCACCCAGGTAATTACGCATGGACTGTTCGCTCGCTTTGGGATCGATACGTTGCAGATGCAACAAGGGACTGGCCTGCGGGTCCAGTTGTTCGAGTTGATGCTGGGCAAAGTAACCCACTTCCAGTCCTTTGGCGGGCGTCGTATCACCGACAAGCGGCGTCAGTTCCCCGGCCAGTGACTTGATCAGGGTCGACTTGCCTGCCCCGTTGTAGCCCAGCAGGCCGATACGATCGCCCGGTGCAATAGTCCATTTGATCGCGTTCAATACCGGGACATCGGCATACCCGATCGCCACTTCGTCCAGTTGCAGCAATGGATTTGGCAGCTGCTCCGGTGGTCGAAAACTGAAATGAAACGGCGAGTCGACATGCGCCTGGCTGATCACTTCCATGCGCTCCAGCGCCTTGATCCGGCTCTGGGCCTGGCGGGCCTTGTTGGCCTGTGCCCGGAAACGATCGATATATTTCTGGATATGGGCGATTTCGCGCTGCTGTTTCTCATACGCCGCCTGCTGATTGGCCAGTTGCTGCGCCCTCAGCACTTCGAAGGCGGAATAGTTGCCCGTATACAGCGTCATCCGGCAGTGTTCGATATTGGCAATGTGGGTGGTGACCCGATCCAGAAAATCGCGATCGTGGGAGATCAGTAACAACGTGCCGGGATAGGTGCGTAACCACTCTTCCAGCCAGACCACCGCTTCCAGATCGAGATGGTTGGTCGGCTCGTCGAGTAACAGCAGATCGGAACGACACATCAGTGCCTGCGCCAGGTTCAGGCGCATACGCCAGCCGCCGGAAAATTCACGCACCGGGACGGATTCCTGTTCGGCGGAAAAGCCCAGGCCATGTAACAATTTGCCGGCCCGGCTGGCGGCACTGTAGCCGTCGATATGTTCCAGCTCACTGTGTAACCGGGCCAGTCGCTCGCCCTGGTTCTGCTGTTCGGCGTCACGGATCTGCTGTTCGATCTCGCGCAGACGGGTATCGCCATCGATCACATACTCCAGCGCGCTTTTGTCCGTCGCCGGCATCTCCTGGGCGACATGGGCGATCACCGTATTCGGGGGCAGGGAAAATTCCCCGGCATCCGGCTGCAACTCATTCAACAGCAATGCAAACAGGCTGGATTTGCCGACGCCGTTGGCGCCGGTAATCCCCACCTTCTGACCCGCCTGCACGGTACCGGTCACATCGTGCAACAGCTCGTGTTTGCCGCGGCGCAGGGACAGATGAGAGAAATTCAGCATGGGCGCAGTGTAACAGAGCCACCGCGCTGATTGTTCCGATCCGCGCATCCCGTTACTATCGACGAAGGTACTCAGCATGAGCGGGGAAGCCATGTCCGAACATCATCGCCTGATTATTCTCGGCGCCGGCACCGCGGGACTGGTGGCCTACAAGGAGGCAACCCGGCACACCGATGATATCCTGCTGATCGATCCCGGCCCGCTAGGCACCACCTGCGCCCGGGTCGGCTGCATGCCCTCCAAGGTGCTGTTGCAGGTCGCAAAGGAGTTTCATACCGGGCAGCGCCTGGCCAGGCGCAAGCTGACCCGGGACGCGCCGCCGACACCCGACGGCGCGGCCGTGATGCAACATGTCCGCCGCCTGCGGGACAACTTCGCCAGCGGTTCCATCAACCTGGTCGAAAACCTGGGCGAGCGCTATCTCAAGGGCCGTCCCCGCTTTGTCAGCCCCGATACCCTTGAGGTCGATGACCGGCAGATCCGTACCGACGCCATTGTTATTGCCACCGGCACCCGTCCGGTAGTGCCCGAACCCTGGCAGGCGCTGGGCGACAGACTTATCACCAGCGACACGATCTTTGAACTGGATAACTTGCCCAAACGTATGGCCGTGGTGGGCCTGGGGGCTATCGGCACCGAACTGGGCCAGGCGCTGGCCTGGCTCGGTGTCGAGGTCCATGCCTTCGGGCGTGACAATCGCCTGGTGGGACTGGATGATGACACCGTCAATGACGCCGCCCTCGAAACACTCGGCCAGGTAATGACCCTGCACACCGGGCACGATGTCGAGCTCGAAACAGGTGGCAACGGGGTGGTCCTGAACTTCGGTGAACAACAGTTTGAATTCGACGCCCTGCTGGCCGCGGTCGGGCGCCGGCCCAATGTCGAGGATCTGAACCTTGCCGCACTGAGCCTGCCCCTGCAGGACAACGGCCTGCCGGAGATCGACCCACAGCGCTTGCGCGCGGGCGAGACCCCGGTCTACTTCGCCGGCGACGTCAACGGCCTCCGGCCGCTGATGCACGAGGCAGCCGACGAAGGGCGTATTGCCGTGTACCACGCCCTGCATCCCGAGGCCGACTGCCTGCAGCGGCGTACCGCGCTGGGCATCGTGTTTACCGAACCCCAGATCGCACAGGTAGGAACCCCGTTTGGCGAATTGCCGGACGATGCCCTGATCGGGGAAGCCGATTTCGGTAGCCAGGGGCGCGCCGTGATCCTCGATCAGGATCACGGCCTGTTACGGGTCTATGCCGATGCGACAGGACAACTGATCGGGGCGCAAATGGCGATCCCCGGCGCCGAGCATATCGCCCATGAACTGGCCTGGCTGGTCCAGCAGAAAATACATGTCGAAACCGCCCTGCAACTGCCCTACTACCACCCGGTACTGGAAGAAGGACTGCGCAGCGCGTTGCAGGGTATCCGTCGACAGCTCAACGCCGACCGACGGCATCCCGATCTGCCCCTATGCGGGGAAGAAGACGATCCGCTGGCCGGCGCGGTTGTGCCGCCAGGGGCTAGGGGCTAGGGACGAGAAAACCTGTTACCACCAAGACACCAAGACACAAAGGAAAAATCATTCTTGGTGTCTTCGTGTCTTCGTGGTTTTCTCTTGTGGCCTTCCCGGGCGACTGGCAAAATGTCATCCACCCCGCAAACGACAATGATGGACAACATGGACGACCCGGCCGACATACTCAGGACGATCTTCGGCTACGAACAGTTTCGCCCGCCACAGGACGAGGTCATCGATACCCTGATTTCGGGGCGCGATGCGCTGGTGCTGATGCCCACCGGCGGCGGGAAATCCCTCTGTTACCAGATTCCGGCCATCGCCCGCCCCGGCGTGGGGATTATCGTCTCCCCGCTGATTGCCCTGATGCAGGATCAGGTCGCGGCCCTGACCCAGGCCGGGGTGCGCGCGGCGTATGTCAATTCCAGTCTCAGCGCTGAAGAGGCTGCCCGCATCGAAGCGCAGATGCAACGCAGCGAACTGGATCTGGTCTATGTCGCTCCCGAACGGCTGCTGACCGAACGCTTTTTATCCCGACTCGATCAAACCCCGCTGGCACTGTTCGCCATCGACGAAGCGCACTGTGTATCGCAATGGGGCCATGACTTTCGTCCCGAATACATCCAGTTATCCTTACTGGCCGAGCGTTATCCGAATATCCCGCGCATTGCGCTGACGGCCACCGCAGACGAACTGACTCGCCAGGAGATCGTCACCCGCTTGCAATTGCAACAGGCGAGGCGTTTTATCAGCAGTTTCGATCGGCCCAATATTCGCTATCGCATCAATCAGCGCGGCAATGCCCGTGAAGAACTATTGCGGTTTATTCAGGAACAGCATCCCGATGCCTCCGGCATTGTCTATTGCCTGAGCCGCAAGAAAGTCGAGGCCACCGCCGAATGGCTCACCAAGCGAGGGCTGACTGCGTTGCCCTATCACGCCGGGCTGAGCAGCGAGTTGCGTCAACATCATCAGCACCGCTTTCAAAACGAGGAGGCGGTGATCATCGTCGCCACTATCGCCTTTGGTATGGGCATCGACAAACCGGATGTCCGTTTCGTCGCCCATCTCAATCTGCCCAAGAGCATCGAGGCCTATTACCAGGAGACCGGTCGCGCCGGACGCGACGGCCTGCCCGCCGATGCCTGGATGGCCTACGGGCTGGAAGATGTGATTACCCTGCGCCAGATGGTCGAGCAATCCGAAGCCAACGAAGCACGCAAGCGCATTGAGCGACACAAGCTCGAAGCGATGCTCGGCCTATGCGAAACCACCGCCTGCCGGCGCCAGGCCCTGCTGCGCTATTTCGACGAACCCCGCGACGAAGCCTGTGGCAACTGCGATACCTGCCTGACGCCGCCGCAAACCCGGGATGCCACCGAAACCGCGCGCAAGGCCCTCTCTTGCGTCTATCGCACCGGTCAGCGCTTTGGCGTGACCTACCAGATCGATATCCTGCTGGGCAAAAGCGACGAGCGCATTACACACAACGGTCACGATCAACTCCAGCTGTTCGGCGCCGGCAAGGAACTCAACGCCACCGAATGGCGTGGCATCTTCCGCCAGCTGATTGCCCTGGGTTATTTGCAGGTGGATGTCGGCGGCCACGGCAGTCTGCGCCTGGCCGAAAGCTGTCGTCCGCTGCTACGGGGCGAACAGAGTCTGCACTTGCGCGTCGAACAAAAACCGACCCGCAAACGGCGCAGTGGACGAAGTGGTTCTGAGCCGACCAGCGATCCCGATAAACAACTGTTCGAGGCATTGCGACAATTGCGCCGGCAACTGGCCGAAACCCAGGGCGTACCGCCCTATGTCGTCTTCCACGATGCCACGCTCATGGAACTGGTCGAACGCCGACCGCAAAGCCGTGAACAGCTGGCCGACATCGCCGGCCTGGGCGAACGCAAGATCGCCGCCTACGGCCAGGCCGTGCTGGATCTCCTGGCGCAGCATCGCAATGCACCAACCGAACGCTCCGATACCGTCGAAGAAACGTTACGCCTGCTGCGCGAGGGCCACGACGCCGCCGCAATCGCCCGCCAGCGCGGCCTGACCGAAAGCACCATCTACACCCACTTCGCCCGCGCCCTGGAACAGGGAGATGTGCAACTGCATGACGTTATCACACTCACCGACGATCAACTGACCACCATCCGTTCGGCCTTTGATCTGGCCGGCAACAGCGGCCGGCTGAAGGATGTCTACACCGCGCTGGAAGGCGAGTTTGACTACGGCATCCTGCGCTGTGTGGGGGTGGCCCACGGCGGTATCCCGCACACCGGGGAAACAAGCGACAATCGTACCAATAAGACAGTCTGAACTCCCTGACTGACTGCCATTTCCTCCCCGTAATCTGCCAGGGTTCCTGCCTCCGCGTTACCCGAACGGTATCTGGCCGATCTGAGAGACAAACCACAAAACACGCCTGGTCGTTGCGCTATAGTGCCGCTGCAGTAACTTGATGCAATATCAAGAAACCTTGCCAATAACGAATGGATATAATCACAAGGGAGGAATACAAAAATGAAAACCTTAATCACTGCACTGGGACTGCTTGTCGCACTCGGCACTGCCACCACGGCCATGGCCGAGTCAGACTATGACGCCATGGTCGGCACCTGGAAATGGGAAGACTTTACCGTCAAGGTCGAAAAATGCGACAAGACCGGCGTCTGCGCCGAGGTCGTCTCCGGCCCGAAAAATGTCGGCATGCAGATGATCCAGTCCCAGCTCAAGTTCGCTGACGGCAACTACCTCGGCAAAATCGCCCATCCGCAGACCGGTGACACTTATAACTCGAAAATCTCCATGGTCAACACGGATGTCTGGCACATCAATGGTTGCACGGCACAGAATGTCTGCGCCAGCGGCGACTTCAAGCGCGTTGAATAGCCGGACAACACTGGCAAGAAAAAACCCCGATTGGCAACAATCGGGGTTTTGTTTTTTCAGGTCTCGGCAGCGGTATTACCGAACCTCGCCTTACCGGCAAACCGGATAACCAGCCCGACAATCAGCAATGCCAGACCAATCTGCCAGAAACTCACCAGGATAAATTCAAACTTGCTCGCATCCCCGAAGTTGACCGCCGGCGGCATACTCAGTACGTACCCGGCAAACTGGGCAGCCAGGAAGAACCCGGCGGCAGCCAGCACAATCCGCCCGGACCACAGTACGCTCTTGCGAATCTCTGTTCTGAAGAGCCAGTTCGACACCGCCAGCACCAGCCCAAGCATGGCAACCGCAACGGCAAACCACATAAACGGCTTCATCAGCGGCATCATCGCCACCATCATATCGACGAAAACATCCTTCATTCTTCTTCTCCCCCATTTGTGAAAGCCGCTATGCTAGCCGACTATCCATGACCTTTCTAAGCGCACCATGCTCGAAAAGTGACCTGGTTCACATCACGTTGTCGGGCTAGAAGATGAGCTTTGGCCACCCACACCCTGCAGCATTGAAACAGATACCGGGGGCATGAATGGGGAATCCGGGCAGTAGCATTTCTCAACTATGGTGTCCGTTAAACCGGGGAGTCAGACCTGACGCTGGTCCCCGCTTTTCCAGCCAGCCTCGCACAAATGCCGGGATACATTGTTGTATCCGACGGACCAGAACTTAACTATCAGATTAAAAAAGACTACAAATGCGATTAAACGCGCAGGAAGGTGCCCCACTGGAAGGAGTGACAGTCTGATAAGTGGTTATCTTGATTGGTGCCGGTGAGAGGAGTCGAACCCCCGACCTGCGCATTACGAATGCGTTGCTCTACCGACTGAGCTACACCGGCGGCAACGGTTACCCGCGGCTGCGGACCCGGATGATGATATCCACCCCGTCGGCTTCGGTGCCGTCGGGCAGGGTTGGCAGCTGATCGAGTTTGAGTTCCTGCGAATCGATATCCATCAGTTCGCCGGAATCGACATTATAAAAATGATGGTGATCGCTGACGTTGGAATCGTAGAACACCTTGCTCGGATCGACGATCACCTCGCGCACCAGCCCCTTGCGGGCGAACAGGTTCAGGGTGTTGTAGATGGTTGCCTTGGAGACCACCTGCCCCTCCCGGTTGACGACGGACAGCACTTGCTCGGCCGACATGTGTTGTGGCCGGGCAAACAGGATGCGGGCGATATCAACCCGTTGCTGGGTCGGCGTCACGCCGTGCGCCCGCAGCTGGCCACTCACCTCGGCATCACTGAGTGAATGTGTCGGTTTTTTGTCCATCATGGGGCGAGTATAGACCACACTTTTAGACAAAGTCTAGCGCCAGGTCGGCCTGGATAACTAAAACCTCCGGGAATTCAGGGATATACAAGAACAGGGGCGAGTTTCTAGCTACTAGGGGCTAGAAGAGCTAAAAGCAGGCCAAATCAGTCTTAATCCCTTTCAGAAAGCCTCAAACGGCCACTTTCGAGGTCCCTAGAACCTAGCCCCTAGTATCTAGTCCCTTGGTATTACGTGAAAAGCGGTGAATAGGGCTCCGGGTCGACAATCGGTTGCCGTTCCAGTAATAAATCCCCCAACAGCCGGGCCGAGGCCAGGCCAAGGACCACGCCGTTACGAAAATGGCCGGTATTCAGATAGAGCCCCGCGACGCCCGGTACCTCACATATATAAGGAATGCCATGGGGGGAACCAGGGCGCAGGCCGGCCCACTGATGTTCGAGCGGCCAGCCGGCCAGGGCCGGTACCAGCCGCTCGCCCGCCGTGCGCAGGCTTGCCAGGGCCTCGTCGGTCGTCGACTTGTCGAAGCCCACCTCCTCGATGGTGCTGCCAACCAGCACCCGCCCGTCGCGGCGGGGGATGATATAGCGATCCTGGCTGAGCACGATCCGCCGTAACGCCCCCGGCTCGCCCCGGTAGAGGATCATCTGCCCCCGTACCGGCCTCACTGGCAAGGCGATTCCGAGCGTTTCCAGCAGGCCGGCACTCCAGGCCCCGCCGGCGATGACCACCTGCTCCGCCTGGTAAGTCGTGCCCGCGCTGACCACGCCGTGGCAACGGCCGGCCTCGATCAGCAACTCCTCCACCGGCTGTTCCTCATGCACCGCCACGCCCAGTGCATCGAGACTGCCCCGTGCCGCGCGTCCTAGCCGGGGATTGCGCAACTGCCCGACGTCGGGCAACCACAGGGCCTGTTGCGGCGGATTGGCCAGCTGCGGTTCCAGCTCGGCCACGGCCTGCCTGTCGAGCACCTGCAGATCCGCCTCCCAGCGCCCTGCCCAGGCCAGGGCGACCTCGCGCTCGTCGCTGTCGAGAATCAGTAAGCCACTGGGCTCATATTCGGGATCGATTCCGCTTTCCTGGAGCAGTTGCGCGGCAAAATCCGCATAGCGCGGCTGCCCCCAGCGGGCCAGTGCATTCACCGCATCGTCAAACCGCCACGGATACAGCGGCGACAGGATCCCGCCGCCGGCCCAGGTCGACTCGCGTCCGGTCTGGCCCCGATCGAACAGCGCCACGCGCCGCCCGGCCCGGGCCAGCTCCCGTGCCGAGAGCATGCCCAGCAGCCCGCCGCCGATGATAATAACCTCGTACATTTCCTCTCCCGTGACGGCAGACACTCCGCCATCCGACAAATCCGGTATTATGCCACCAAATCACGCATGCTTGCCGGGCAACCCCGGACGGAAGCCGGTCACAAAATCCG
>JAXHTI010000059.1:12874-15659 GCA_034190045.1 Pseudomonadota bacterium | reverse complement strand
TTATCGGGCCTACGACTGACATTCTATCTATGAGCTATTTCCAACCACGAAGACACGAAGTCTCGAAGAGTATTGGTTTTCTTCGTGTCTTAGTGTCTTGGTGGTGATATTTTTATAAAATCCTCAGCACTCAGCACTCAGCACTCAGCACTCAGCACTCAGCACTTAGAACTAAGTACTCAGCACTAATCCTTCATCCGCCAGTGCACCGTTTGTCCGGCGCGCAACGGGATCAATTCTTCTTCGCCAAACTTCATGCTGTCGGCCACGTTCCAGTCTTCGCGGATCAGGGTCACGCGATCGGTGTTGCGCGGCAGGCCGTAAAAATCGGCGCCGTAATGGCTGGCGAAACCTTCCAGCTTGTCCAGTGCGCCCGCTTCCTCGAAGGCTTCGGCATACAGCTCCAGTGCGGCGTGGGCCGAATAGATGCCGGCACAACCGCAACCCGATTCTTTGGCATGGCGTGGATGCGGGGCGCTGTCGGTGCCCAGAAAGAACTTGCCCGTGTCACTGATCGCCGCCTTGAGTAACGCCTGGCGGTGTTGTTCGCGCTTGAGGATCGGCAGGCAAAAGTGATGCGGGTTCATGCCGCCACGGAACATGGCATTACGGTTCATCAGCAGGTGGTGCGGGGTGATGGTGGCGCCCAGGTTGGCGGGTCCGGCATGCACGAACTCGGCGGCCTGGCGCGTGGTGATATGTTCCAGCACAACTTTGAGTGTCGGGAAGCGTTCGAGTAACGGACGCAGGGTGCGGTCGATATAGACCGCTTCGCGATCGAAGATATCGACATCCGGTTCGGTGGCTTCACCGTGAATCAGTAACGGCAAACCGGTTTCGGCCATCGCCTCGATGGCGTCCCAGGTTTTTTCGATCGCGGTGACCCCCGCTGCCGAGTTGGTGGTGGCACCGGCGGGATAGAGTTTGACGGCATGCACATCCGGATGTGCCGCGGCCTTGCCGATTTCCTCCGCCGTGGTGTCATCGGTGAGATACAAGGTCATCAGCGGATTGAACGCGGTGCCTTTCGGTAGCGCATCCAGAATCCGTTGCCGGTAGGCCAGCGCCTGCTCGACGGTGGTGACCGGCGGTTTGAGGTTGGGCATGATGATCGCGCGGGCGAAGCGCCGCGCGGTATCGCCAAGCACGTCCTGTAACACCGCGCCATCGCGCACATGCAGGTGCCAGTCGTCCGGGCGGGTCAGTGTCAGTTGGTCCATCAGGCTATTATGCCGGTTACGTCGGGGCTATTCCAGATCCGCGCCCGGCGATGCAGTGTCGCGTTGCACCACCGCCGCGGGCCGGCAACCCCGGGCTAGGATGACTGTTCGGATTCGATGGTTCCCCCGGCCCGGATCCAGTCATTTTCCTGTTGTTCGACTTCGTAACGGGCCCAGTAGGCAAACTCTTCCCGGGTCGAGGTGCCGGTCGTGAAACGGTTGTGGCCGGCGACGATCTTGTAAATGACCTTGTCGCGGGTCGGCTCCTCGTGCGGCGATTCGTCGATGATCTGCCTGACCTGCCAGAGGCTGCCGTACATGCCGTTACTGTAATAGTGCCCGGGCTTGATGTCCTCGGGTTGCAGGTGCTTGGTCTCGGAATAGCGGGACGCCAGCGAATAGAGTTGCACCAGGTCGTCGACGGTAATGTCCACCAGCAGGTCCATTTTACGCATGGCGTAATCGAGATCGTCCTGGGAAATACGCGGTATATTGTCTTGCTGTTGTTGGGCCTGGCGATCCTGCGAGCTGGGTTTCATCAGGCTGGCGGGATAGCGGCGCCATGGAAAGAAGTAGTTGAAGATAATTGCGACGGCGAAGATCACCAGCGTGTTGAGCATGATCGGCGTCAGAAAATAACTGTAACCCAGCGCATGGATCGCATCGCCACCGATGACGGCGGCCAGGGCGGTCGCGCCGCCGGGCGGGTGGATGCAGGACAGGTAATGCATCACCCCGATCGCCAGTCCGACCGCCAGCGCGGCGGCAACGAAGGTGTCGGGCACCAGCTGGTAGCAGGCCACGCCGATGATCGCGGAAACCGCATGCCCGCCAATCAGCGACCAGGGTTGCGACAACTTGCCGTGGGGAACCGCGAACAGCAGCACGGCCGAGGCGCCCATGGAGGGGACGATCAACACCGAGCCTTCCACGCCGGTGAACCAGTAGGTGATCAGCATGATCATGAAAATACCGGCAAACCCGCCGACTGCCGAGGCAATCCGTTCGGCGTGACTGACCTGTTCCAGAGAAAAGCCGAAAAACTCTCTAACGTTCATGCTTTATTTCCCCAACTTGGCCACCTGTGTATGACGAAAGCAGGTGGTGATGTGATCGTTGACCATCCCGACGGCCTGCATATAGGCGTAACAAATCGTCGGACCGACAAACCGAAAGCCACGTTGCTTTAGATCCCGGCTTATGGCCTGCGATTGTCGGGTCGACGCCGGTACCTGGGCATCGTTTTTCCACCGGTTCTGTACCGGCTGGCCATCGACGAACTGCCAGAGGTAATCGCTGAAGCTACCCCGCTGTTCGCGCAGTTCGAGAAAAGCCCGCGCATTGCTGATGGTCGATTCAATTTTTAACCGGTTGCGAATGATAGCGGAATTTTTCAGCAGTTGCTCTATTTTGGTGCGTGAGAAGCGGGCGATCTTTTCCGCGTCAAAATTGTGGAAAGCCTCGCGATAGGCGTCGCGTTTTTTCAAAATGGTGATCCAGCTCAGCCCCGCCTGGGCGCCTTCGAGGATCAGAAATTCGAACAGCAGCCGGTCATCGTAAACCGG
>JAXHTI010000059.1:8080-12774 GCA_034190045.1 Pseudomonadota bacterium | reverse complement strand
ATCGTGATAATCGAGGTAGATTTGATCGGGCCCGGCCCAGCCGCAGCGGTGTGGCATGGTGTTGTTCCATAGTGATTAATCTTCAAGATTAAAAAAATCTCGCAGAGACGCCAAGACGCAGCGTGTTAGCTAACCCGTTTTTTTGCCAATCAAATTGGCCTTCCGTCATTACATGACTTTACCGAGTCGCTAAACAAGTGTTCCGAATACCGCTCCACAGGCGGAGTAGCCTGGATCAAGGAGCAACGCGACGGATCCAGGTTTTTACCGGTTTTCAGGTGGATCCGCTTCGCTTGATCCACCCTACGCGGAGTGCTTGGGGTTGGGGTTTTCATTTAGGGCAAGGGGCTAATCGTGGATGCCGCCTTTGGTCAGCGCCTCCGGGTCCAGCAGTTTTTTCAATTCATCTTCACTGAGATCGGTCATCTCCATGGCCACGTCGATCACCGGGCGGTTCTCGGCATAGGCGCGTTTGGCGATCGCCGCGCCTTTTTCGTAACCGATGACCGGGTTCAGTGCGGTGACCAGGATCGGGTTGCGATCCAGCGCGGCCTTGATCGCTTCCTCGTTGACCTTGAAACCGACAATGGCGCGATCGGCCAGCAGGCGGGAGGTGTTGGCCAGCAGCTGGATGCTTTGCAGCAGGTTGTAGGCGATCACCGGCAGCATCACATTCAGCTGGAAGTTACCGGACTGGCCGGCGACGGTAATGGTCGTATCGTTGCCAATGACCTGGGCGCTGACCATGGCGGCGGACTCGGGAATCACCGGGTTGATCTTGCCCGGCATGATCGAGCTGCCCGGTTGCAGCGCCGGCAGTTCGATCTCGCCGAGGCCCGCCAGCGGGCCGCTGTTCATCCAGCGCAGATCGTTGGCGATCTTCATGGTGGTCACGGCAACGGTCTTGAGCTGGCCGCTGACTTCCACCGCCGTGTCCTGGCTGGCCAGGCCGACAAACGGGTTGGCCATGGCGCTGAAGTCGATGGCGGTCTGGGTTTTCAGTTCACCGGCCACGCTCGAGCCGAAATCGGTGTGGGCGTTAATCCCGGTGCCCACCGCGGTACCGCCCTGCGGCAACGCCTGCAGGCGGGGCAGGCTGTTTTGCAGTCGCGCGATGCCGTCGCGAATCTGATCGCGCCAGGCATTGAGTTCCTGTTGCAGGGTGATGGGCATGGCGTCCATCAGGTGGGTGCGGCCGGTTTTGACCACGCCCTTGAGTTCATTCCCCTTGTGATCGAGTATCTCCGCCAGGTGCTGCAGGGCCGGCAACAGTTGTTCGTGAATCTCCAGCGCGGCACTGACCTGCAGGGCCGTGGGAATCACATCGTTGGAGCTCTGGCTCATGTTGACGTGATCGTTGGGGTGCACGGTCAGCCTGTCGTCGCTGGCCAGGTGCGCGATCACCTCGTTGGCGTTCATGTTGGTGCTGGTGCCCGAGCCGGTCTGAAAAACATCGACGGGGAAGTGATCGTCAAATTCGCCAGAGGCGATTTGCAGGGCCGCCTGCTGAATGGCGTCGGCCCGGGCGTCGTCCAGCAGGCCCAGTTGCCGGTTGGCCCCGGCGCAGGCGTGCTTGACCAGGCCCAGGGCACGGATGAAGGCACGCGGCAGGGCCAGCCCGCTGACCGGGAAGTTGTCCACCGCGCGCTGGGTCTGCGCGCCGTAAAGGGCATCGGCCGGGACCCGCAGTTCGCCCAGGCTGTCTTTTTCGGTTCGGTAGTCTTGGCTCATTCGATTTCCTGATCAGGCTGATTCGCGAACTTCCCAGTCATGGATTTTTTCTTCCACGACGCGCCATTTATCGTCCGGCTCCAGCTCCAGCATGATGTCCTTGTTCAACACCACCACTTTACCGTTACGGGCGGACAGGGTCTCCTCGACCTCGAAAGCCACCCGGCGCAGGGCCTGGGTCTTGATTCTAACCACTTTATAGCTGAGCCGGGCGAGCAGGTCGTGCTCGAATTCGTTTTTGCGTCGCTGGCGCCATCCGTCGTAATCGATCGTCTCGTGGCCGGGAATGCCGTACACCCGGACATAGGGCGAGATCAGCGCCATATGCTTTTCCAGATCCTGCATGGCCACGGACTTGCTCATGTTGTCGAGCCACTGATAGATCGCTTGTTCCTGAGACATGCTATAAAACCCGATTTGTCTGACTGTGTGAGTGTCTGCCCGGGTCGGGTCGATCCTGTTGCAGGATGCCAACCGGTCCACAGTTTTTAATTTTAGTTGCTGATTTTAAAGGATAATTGCGCCTTTGTAATCCGCCTGGCAGGGGGATTTTTCTTGACCTTGTCGCATAAAAAGTCGATCATACGCGGCTTTGAATTTGGGGGATGGGGTACAATACCCGTAACATCTTCATTTAGCTTGCAAAATAAGACAAGGATCCCTATGAAAGACGCGGACAAAAAACGCCTGTTGCGGGAAATGATGTTCTTCCGCCGCTTCGAGGATCGCACGTTCGAAGCCTATATGGAACGCAAGGTCGGTGGCTTTTTGCATCTCTACTCGGGCCAGGAAGCGGTGGCGACCGGGGTACTGGAGATGGCCAATGTCGGCAAGGGCCAGGAAAACGATTACGTCATCACCGGCTATCGCGATCACATTCATGCCATCAAGACCGGCGCCCAGCCGCGCGAAGTCATGGCGGAACTCTACGGCAAGGAGACCGGTTCCTCCAAGGGACGCGGTGGCTCCATGCATATCTTCGATGCCAGCCAGAATTTCATGGGCGGTTACGCGCTGGTCGGCCAGCCGTTTCCGCTGGCCGCCGGCCTGGCGCTGGGCGCCAAGCACAAGGGCACCGACCAGATCGCCATCTGCTTTCTGGGTGACGGCGCCAACAACCAGGGCACCTTCCACGAGACCCTGAACATGGCCTCGGTCTGGGATCTGCCGGTGCTGTTCGTGTGCGAGAACAACCTGTACGCCATCGGTACCCACATCGATCGTTCCACCGCCGTGCGCGATCAGTACAAGCGTGTCTGCGCCTATGACATGAAGGCCAGCCAGCACGACGGCATGGACATCGACACCGTGATGGAAGCTTCGAAGGAAGCCATCGATTACGTGCGCAAGGAACAGAAACCCTATTTCATTGAATTCATGACCTACCGCTATCGCGGCCACTCCATGTCCGACGCCAAGGGCTATCGCACCAAGGACGAGGAAGAAGTGTGGATGGAGCGCGATCCGATTCGCCTGTATGGCGATCGCCTGATCGAGGCCGGCCTGATTAGCAAGGATGACCTCAAGCAATGGGACAAGGAGATCGATGACGAGATCGAAAACGACATCATCAAGTTCGCCGAAGAGAGTCCGGAGCCGAAGGTCGAGGATCTGAACAAATACGTACTGGACGATAACCCGGATCCGCGCTGGGTCGGGCCACTGCATAAATAAGAGGATTTACAACAATGGCAGAAACGGCATATTGGGAAGCGATTCGCCGGGCCCACGATGAAGAGATGGCGAACGATCCGATGGTTATCGCCATGGGCGAGGACATCGGCGTCGTTGGCGGCACCTACAAGGCCACCTCCGGCCTGTACGACAAGTACGGTCCGCAGCGCATCATCGATACCCCCATTTCCGAGAACTCCTACACCGGGATCGGCATCGGTGCCTCCATGGTCGGCATGCGTCCGGTCATCGAGATCATGTCCATCAACTTCGCGCTGCTGGCGCTGGATACCCTGATCAACGCCGCGGCGAAAATCCGCTACATGTCCGGCGGCCAGCTGCAGTGCCCGATCGTTATGCGCACCCCGGGCGGCACCGCGCACCAGCTGGCGGCCCAGCACTCGGCCCGCCTGGCGCGCATGTTCATGTCCACCTCCGGCCTGCGGGTGGTGACCCCGCGCGGTCCGCTGGATGCCTACGGCATGCTCAAGTCCGCGATCCGCTCCAACGACCCGGTGATCATCATCGAGCACGAGCAGATGTATAACCTCAAGGAAGACATTCCCGACGAGGAGTACTTCCGCCCGCTGGAAGGCGCCGAGGTCGTGCGTGAAGGCACCGACATCACCCTGATCGGTTACAACTTCAGCGTGCACCTGTGCCTGGAAGCGGCCAGGCGCCTGGAAGCCGACGGCATCAGCGCCGAGGTCGTCGACCTGCGCGCGCTCAAGCCGATCGATCGCGAGACCATCCGCACCTCGGTCGAGAAGACCCACCGCGTGGTCGTGGCCGAGGAAGACGAGGCCCCGGTCGGCGTCGGTTCGGAGATCATCACCGGCATCATCGAGGACTGCTTCTTCGCCCTCGATTCCCAGCCCGTGCGTATCCACGCCGCCGACGTCCCGGTGCCGTACAACGCCAAGCTGGAAAAAGCCGCGATCCCCAGTGCCGAAGACGTCTATCACGGCGCGCTCAAGGCGCTGGGCAAGATCTAGAGTCTGGTTGCTAGCTGCTAGTTACTGGAAAAACACAGAGGCGGAACCCGTAACAACGGAGTGGCGCTTTTAAGGATAATCAGGACAGCCAGAGGCGGGACGATCCCGGGATTTTCTCGCCCCTAGCCCCTAGAACCTAGAAACTGAAATTTATGGCTGAACCTTACACGATTAAAATGCCCCAGCTCTCCGACACCATGACCGAAGGCGTGGTGGTCAGCTGGGAGAAAAACATCGGCGACAAGGTCGAGCGCGGCGATATCGTCGCCACCGTCGAGACCGACAAGGCCATCA
>JAXHTI010000059.1:0-7980 GCA_034190045.1 Pseudomonadota bacterium | reverse complement strand
AAAATGCCCCAGCTCTCCGACACCATGACCGAAGGCGTGGTGGTCAGCTGGGAGAAAAACATCGGCGACAAGGTCGAGCGCGGCGATATCGTCGCCACCGTCGAGACCGACAAGGCCATCATGGACGTGGAAGTGTTCCGCGAGGGGTATCTCTCCGGGCCGCTGCAGCCGGTGGATGCCACCATCCCGGTGGGCGAGGCGATGGGCTACCTGGTGGCCAGCAGCGATGAAGTCCAGAGCGAAGGCGCCGCCGCCCCGGCCGCCAGCTCCGGTGCCGAAGCACCCGCTGAAGAAGCTCCGGCCCCGGCCGCTGCACCAGCGGAACAGGCCCCGGCCGAGGACGCCTATACCATTAAAATGCCGCAGCTCTCCGACACCATGACCGAGGGCGTCATGGTCAGCTGGGAGAAGAACCTCGGTGACAAGATCGAGCGAGGCGATATCGTCGCCCAGGTCGAGACCGACAAGGCGATCATGGACGTGGAAGTGTTCCGCGAGGGCTACCTCTCCGGTCCCATGGCCGAGGTGGATGCCACCATTCCGGTGGGCGAGGCGATCGCCTACCTGGTGAGCGACGCCGCCCAGGTGCTCGACAGCAAGAAATCCGGCAGCAGCAGCGCGCCGGCCGAAGCCGCCGCCGCCAAACCCAAATCCGAACCGGCCGGCACCGCCAAGCCCAAGACCCGCATCGCCGCCCAGCCCCACGGCGCCACCCCGGCGCCGCGCCCGAGCAACAAGAACGCCACCCCGTACGCCCGCCAGCTGGCCGGCGCCCACGGGATCGATCTGAACAGCGTACCGGGCAGCGGGCCGGGCGGAGCGATCGTCGCCGCCGACGTCCTCAACAGCAATATTCAAAAGTCCACCACCCAGCGCATCTACCAGGTCCCGGGCGAAGGCCGCCCGATGACCGCGATGGAAAAGGCCGTGGCGCACAACATGGAGTACTCGCTCTCCATGCCGCTGTTCCGCGTCACCAGCCACATCGACCCGTCCGCGCTGAAGACCGCCTCCAAGGCCAAGGGCTTCTCGCTCACCGTGACCCTGGCCAAGGCCGCCGCGCTGGCCATCGACAAGCACCCGGTGATCAACGCCGTCTACCAGCATGAGGATCGCATCGTCGAGCGCGAGCAGATCGACATCGGCCTGGCGGTGGAAACCGAGGGCATGGGCCTGGTGGTCCCGGTGCTGCGTGATGCCGGCAGCCGCGAGGTGGCGGACCTGGCCGCCGGCTGGAAAGACCTGGTGGATCGCGCCCGCGCGCGCCGCCTCAAGCCGGACGAATACTCCAACCCGACCTTCACCATCTCCAACATGGGGATGCTGGGGGTCAGCCAGTTCGATGCGATCCCCTCGCCGGGCACCTCGGCGATCTTCGCCATTGCCACCGTCGGCCCGCAGGGCATGCCGGTGACCATCACCGCCGACCATCGCATCGTCAACGGCGCCGACGCCGCCAAGTTCCTCGGCACCTTCAAGGAGCTGGTCGAGAACCCGACCTGGCTGGATGCCGCCGCGGCACCGGCGGCCGGCACTTCGGCCATGGGCATGGCCGCGCCGGAGAGTAAACAGGCCAGCGCACCGGGCTTCAAACTGCCCGAAGGCGACTGGGATTACGACGTGGTCGTCATCGGCGGCGGCCCCGGCGGCGAAGACTGCGCCCGGGACCTCAAAGAACACGGCTACAAGGTCGCCATGATCAACGACTCGCCGTTCCCCGGCGGCGAATGCCTGTGGCGCGGTTGCATCCCGTCCAAGGCCTGGCGCGCGGCGGCGGATCGAATCCGCGATCGCGCCCACGACAAGCTGCTCGGCATCAAGGGCACCAATAAAGCCGAGCTGGAATGGAAGGACCTGGAAAAACACCGTCGCGGCGTGCTCGAAGAACGCGGCAAGATGGCGCTCAACACCGACAAGGGTGTGAAGATCGACGTCATCCAGGGCTTTGCCCGTTTCGAGGACGATCACACAGTCAGCGTCGACACCGGCGGCAACCAGAAAGATCCGCACACCCGCGCCACCCCCGGTGACGGCAAGCAGACCAAGAAGATCACCTTCGGCGCCGCGGTCATCGCCGCCGGCGCCCCGCCGTTCGTGCCGCCGATCCCCGGCGCCGACACCGGCGTGGATAACGGTGGCGTGCTCACCTCCGACACCGTCTGGGGCCTGAAAGAAGCCCCGAAACGCCTGGGCGTGATCGGCGGCGGGGCCATCGGTGTCGAGATGGCGCAGATCTTCCAGGACTTCGGCGCCAAGGTGCTGCTGCTCGAAGGGCAGGAGCGCATCCTGGCCGAGGTGGAGCCGGAAGTGGCCAAGAACCTCACCGAGGTGCTGAACAACGACCCGCGCCTGACCATCGAGACCTCCGCCAAGGTGAAGGAACTCAAGGGCGAGCCGGGCAAGATGAAGATCGTCTACGAAGGCAGTGACGGCAAGGACCACACCTACAGCTGCGACTACGTGGTCATGGCCACCGGCAAGCGCCCGGTGCTGGATCCGCTGCAGCTGGACAAGGCCGGCATCGAAACCGATAAAGGCGTGATCAGCGCCGATGCCCAGTGCCGCACCAACGTCCCGCACATCTTCGCGGTCGGCGATGTCATCGGTGGGTTAATGCTCGCTCACACCGCCGGCCAGCAGGGCCGCGTGGCTGCCATGACGATTGCTGGAGAATCTGCTGCCTACGATCAGAACAAGGACTCGGGCGTCATCTTCACCCGCCCGCAGGCCGCGTTCGTCGGGCTCTCCGCCGAGCAGGCCAAGGAACAGGGCATCGACGCCGCCGAGATCAAGGTGCCGATGAGCGTCGACGCCAAGGCCATGATCAACGGCGAGACCGACGGGCTGATCAAGATCGTCGCCGAGAAGAGCAGCCACCGCGTGATCGGCGTGCACTTCCTGGCCGATCACGCCGACACCCTGATCGGTGAGGGCGTGATGATGGTCAGCGGCGACATGACCCTGGAGCAGGTCGGCCAGGCGATCCACCCGCACCCGACCCAGACCGAGCTGTTCGGGGACCTGGCGCGGCGGTTGTCTTCAAGGCTCAAGCGGGCTGAGAAGCGGGCGGCGAAGAAGAAGTAGGTCCTCTCCTGTGATTCCCTCCCCTTCAAGGGGAGGGTTAGGGAGGGGTGATCAGAACACCAACCCCCCACATCGGCAGTACAAGAGGGACGCTTTGGCGTCCCTTTTGTTTTTCTACATGCCCGTCATTCCGGCGCAGGTCGGACAAATTTGTCTGGAACAAATTTGGTCGCGCTTCAGTGCGCCCGCAGGGCGAGCCACAGGGAGGTGGCGAGACAATCTAGCCTCAATTTCCTCGAAATTCAGCCAATTATGTCTAGGATTAGGGAATACCCTGATTTTCATCGTGGAATGGGTGGGGTAGGGTTGTGTAAGGAAGATAGAGAAAGAGTCAGACGATTAATAATAGATAACGATGTATCAGATCGTACTGAAAATCCACGTTGTTGTTATTATCTATGAGTTTTTGTTCTGCCCAAAAATTGAAACAAATGGGATAATTTATCATGTCTAGTTCGAGTCGATTGACATTATACTCGGTTTTATCTGCGCTAGAGTCAGATTTAAGAAGAATTATAAGTGTAAACCTTGATACTAAAAATAATTATGAAGAAATATTGAGCGAAGATATATATGAGAAATGCATGTCTAGGATGGAGAGAGATATAGGTGGCAAAATAGAAGATTTATCACTTTCCGAAATACTAGACTATGCAGACTTCGGTGATTCAATAGTTATTCTTAATAAGAATAAAGAAGAGTTGAGTGACGGCCACAGAAGATTTTTAAGAAAAGAGAATAAAAACCTGGAATCTCTTATCCCAATTCGTAATAGAGTTGCGCATTCTAGGCCTTTAGCCTTTGATGACTTATCAAATACGCTTGATGTCGCACGCTCGTTTTCTGATAAATACAATGAATCATTCGTCGAGTTAGGGGAGATTCTACAAAAATTAGAAGAAGACCCAAGTTTTGTTCTAGGTGTGGAAATACCAAATATTGAGATAGACAATAATTCAGAAAAACATAACCTTCCGCTTCCAGATTTTGATGAAACAGGATTCGTTGGAAGAAAAGAACAGGTTAAGAATCTTATTAATCTCTGCTTGGGTCCTTACCCTGTAATTACAATTGTTGGGGATGGTGGGTTAGGTAAAACAGCGCTAGCATTAAAGGTTGCATATGATCTATTAGAAATAAAGGATAGTCAGTTTGAGGCGATTGTTTGGGTATCAAGCAAGACTACTAAATTGACTTCAAATGATATTGTCGAGATAGATGGTGCAATTGAAGATTCGTTAGGAATGATGAGCGCCATTGCAGATAGGTTAGCAGGTAAAACAGAAAGCGATGTTACAGATGAAATTATTTCTTATCTGAAAGAATTTAAAATTCTATTGATCTTGGATAACCTTGAAACTGTTTTAGATGACAGGATAAGAAAATTTTTAGAGAGACTTCCAAACGGTAGTAAGATTATGGTTACCTCACGTATAGGTCTTGGCGCATATGAGCATCCACTGAAATTACAGCCGCTTTCTAAAGACGAGTCTGTTCAGTTGCTAAGATCATTGGCAACAATTCGAAACGTCCCTGATTTGTTGAAAGTTAGTAATAATATTTTAATTAAATATTGTCAAAGGATGAACAATAATCCTGGGTTTATAAAATGGTTTGTTTCAGCCGTGCAGACTGGGTTGAGACCAGAAGAAGTGTTAGCAAACCCGGATGTCTTTCTTGATTTTTGTATGTCGAATGTTTATGAATATTTGGAAGATGATAGCAAGCTTACGTTAATGGCAATGCAATGCCTTCCTGGTAGGCATAGTCAGGCTGAGTTAGCCTACCTTTTGGACTCAGAAAATATTACATCTTTACAGCATTCTCTACAGCAATTGTTGACAACCAATATGGTTCGTATGCATAGCGCGCATGTTGGATCAACATTTGAATCGAAATATGAAATTGCTGAGATGGCTAGAGATTATCTAACTAAACACCACCCCCCTGCACCCGCAGTTGTTAAAAGATTCAGTAAGAAAAGGCGTCAATTGAAAGCAGCAGGCGATATGATAAGATCTGAAATGAGAACTAATAAATATAATATCAATTCACTTAAAATGCGTTCTTCAAGTGATGCGATTATAGCAAAATACCTTAATGACGCATTGAAAAATACAAAGAGAAAAGATTATAGATGTGCGATGAGTTATGTAGATAAATCTAAGCAATTGGCGCCAGATTATTTTGAGGTCCACCGTGTAGAAGGATTTATAAAAGCTAAAATGGGAGACATAGCAGGAGCACGTGATGCATATGAAGCAGCATTAGATTTAGAACCAGACTGGCCGCCTCTCAGGTTATGGTATGGTGGCTTTCTTATGAGAAGTTATGATGATTTTGAACTGGCAATTGAAAATTTTGATGCCGGTTTAAAAAGGGATGAAAATTCATACAATTTGTTGGCTGAAAAGGCAAGGGCAAATCTTTATTTAAAAAATTTCAAAGAAGCAGAGAATGGGATCTTAAAGTTAGCTGCGAAACAAACCTTGACAACATGGCAAAAGAAAATTGTATATGATCTGCATCTACAAAGTAGATATAGATGGGCTGAATATCTTATAGATGAGCATGATCCAAATAAGGCATTAGATTTATTGGTAGAACTTAAGGTGCTTTATGAAAAATGTCCCAAAAATTTATTGGACGACACAATGAAAGAGCATATTTCAAAATCGGCTCGTACTGCTATAAGAGTTTTTTATAGTGTAGGTCAAGGCACTTCAGAGTCAAGAAGGATAGAAGAATATATTAAATGGTTGATCCCAATTACAGGTGAATCTGGGTATGTTTCTAGAATGGACTCTTCCCGCACAGAATTCACTATTGAAACGTTAAATAATGATCATTATCGAGGTTATAGTAACAACATGATATTTAAAGAAGAGGTGGATCTTATTGAGGATGGGTTGCAATTATTTTTCCACGTTCGGTCAAATGATAATTCTCGACAAGCAAGAAATATAATTATAGCTAAGAAATAACGGGGTTTGTTTGAACCTCCCTTAAAGAGATAACGTGGTCAGGTCCAAGATATTTGGGGTCAGAGTCTGACGGATCCCCACAAAATCACGCATAACATTGCACTTCAAATTGCTCACGAAGTGCCCGCGAATTAAAGGGGTCAGAGCCCTTTTTAAATAATTAATCTATGGAAATTTTTACATATCATCATATTATAAATCTATCTTTCGTTATGGTTACTTCCGTTGTTATTTCCATACCGATGATAATTCGCTTTAGGGCTGCTAGTTTACCACTGATTACATATGGAATTATCGTGACAGGAGTAGGATTGGTGCCTTCTATCCTGTTTAAAAAAGAGAAAATCCTTGAGCTTATATTTTTGTTGGATACAGATGGTACAGTAGGTTTCAGTCGAGCGTATGTGATCGGTTGTGGAATGATTTTGGCTGGTGTAATTGTAAAAATTTATTATTACCTGGATAGAAATGACAAGGCAAATTAAAGGGCCAGAGAAGTATTACCGCTAATGTCCGATCATTTTCTCTAATTCTGATTATCAGGAAGTTATGAAGTATTCACCAGAGCAAGAAGAACAATCATCAGCTGATTTGATACTTCAGTTGTTGAGGTATAGGAGTAAGCTAATATCCAATGGTCAATCTCATAATTCATATGAAAAACAATTCAAGGGTTTGATAACTACTCTTTTGTGGAGTCATACTGAGGCATACGGGAAGTATAAAGGTTGTAGATATTGGTCTAAGGGAGCGTTAGAAAGTCTCGATAAACATAACGGTAAAGTAGTCACAAACAAAACAATTGATCCGACGCACGCACTAAGACACGAGCATTTGTTTCCGCGTAAAGATACAATAGACCTGCTATTCGAATTAGACAGCCCTACAATCGATGCTGTGTCCAATATACTGGAATTGAATATAGGCGTGGTGGTAACTGTGGAAGAGGACTCGCGGCTATCTAAAAAAGGAAATAGAGAAGATGTATGGAAAAGATATAGGGATGCAAATATTTTGGTTGAGCAAAAAGGTGACGGAGGGATTAAAAATTGAGCAATTCTAAAGCGTTTTTAAAAATCGAATTAAAGGGGTCAGAGTGAACCTACCCTGATTTCTCGGACACTGAATTCAGTTTAGTCTAAACTGAAAGAGGTGTCAGTCATGAGCCGGAAATACCGTTACCACAGCCATGAATTCAAGCTTGAAGCGATAAAACTCCTGGAGACAACGGACAAGCCCGTCGTTCAACTTGCCCGGGAATTGGGTGTCCGGGTCAACCAGATCTACAAATGGAGAAAACAGTTGACTGAGAAACAGGACAAGGCGTTTTCCCGTACCAGGCGGAAATCCGGGGACAGTATACCTATTTAGTTGTCTGGCACGAGGGCGAATTCGAGAAGAAAAGGGGACGAGGAGGAAATAGGTGTCAGAGATCAATTGTTTCTAATATTTGAGAACATTGTGTTTGACGCCATTAATAAAAGCCTGTTTACATCGGAGGTAATATATGGGCCTGATATTAATGCCGATACTGCTGCTTTATTTGTTGCTTGTTATCGGACTCACAATCTTTATTTCTATAAAGCAAAAAACTACACCGAAAAGAATTTTGTCTATTATCGGGGTTCCATTTGTTTTTCTGGCTCTCCCAATAGGTGACCAAATTATCGGAAAAATATACTACGATTCACTCTGTGAAGACGGCGGTATGCATATATACCAATTAAAGGGGTCAGAGCCCTTTTCACAGGGTGTCCGGTTGAACCAGATCTACAAATGGAGAAAACAATTGACTGAGAAACACAACAAAATAGGTGTCAGAGACCAATTGTTTCTAATATTAGAGAATATTGGTGTCTGACACTCTTTTTACTTATTTATTATTCAACTCATGTGAAAGTAAAAGGGGTCG
>JAXHTI010000058.1:0-15664 GCA_034190045.1 Pseudomonadota bacterium | reverse complement strand
ATGACAGGATACCTGCCTCAACGGTTTGCAGGGCGCCATCCAGTAAAGGCAGGGCATCCATGTACACAGTGGCGTCAACTTCCGATGCCCGGGTCATTTCGATCAAATGACCTATCAGACCAAAGCCGGTGAGATCGGTACACGAAGTTGTGCCGTATCGCTGTAAACACTCTGCCGCCTGTTGACTGGATACCAGCATCGACTGGATGGCCGCATCGATCCAGCGCCCCCGGGCTTTCGCGCGCATCTCTGCCGCAAACAACGTTCCTGTGCCGATGGGTTTGGTCAGTATCAGGGCATCGCCCGGCTGCAATCCCTGTTTGCGCCAGGCCTTATCGGGATCAATCAGGCCGTTGACGGTCAGACCGAATGCCAGTTCCGCGCCTTCGCTGGAATGTCCTCCGGCCAGTACGGCGCCGGAGGGCTCAAGCACAGACATGGCACCGGCCAGTACATCATACAGTGTCTCTTCCACAATCCGCTCACGACCGTAGGGAACCGTGGCAATCGCCAGCGCCGATTGTGGTTCGGCACCCATGGCAAAAATATCCCCCATGGCATGGTTCGCGGCAATGGCGCCAAACGTATAGCTGTCCTCGATGAAGGCCCGAAAATAATCAACACTCTGCACCATGACCTTGTCTTTGGGCACAGTCAGCATGGCGCAATCATCGGGGGAGTCACGACCAATCAACACATCGTCACGTTGTGTGTCGGGCAGGCGTTGCATAACCCGGGATAACACTGTGGCACCAACCTTGGCGCCACAACCGCCGCAACGCATGGCCAGACTGGACAGTTCCTTTATCGCATTTGTATCTGCAATGCCGGCGGCCAGCTCGGGGGGGCTTTCCTCGTCCATCTCGGGCAGCTCGTTATACTTTTGCATGAAGCGACGATCGATCCAGTCCTTGACGGTCCATAACCAGGCCGATTCATAAGACCAGTTACCGCGCGATGCCACTGCATATTTATCGCCGGTGCTGATCAACCCCAGGAATTTCTTCTGCGGTCGATAACGATGCAAACGCCTGCCGGTAGCAGCAGCTGCAAGATTGTGTGCCAGCACGGGCCCCTGGCGAACAGCAAATACACCTGACTTGGGCCGGGAGTCCATCAATGAAGCGACATCCCCTGCCGCGAATACATGTTTGTGCGACAGGGACTGCAGCTGTTCATCCACTTTTATAAAACCCGCATCATCCACTGCCAGGCCGGCTTTAGCCGGCCATCCCGGTGATGACGCGGTAGTAACCCAGAGTATGGCATCCGCATCATACGCACCGCCGTTAGCAGTTATAACCCTATTTGCCCTGACTTCAGTGACCTGCTCTGCAGTTTTTACCGTGATATTACGTTGCGCCAGTATTCGCTCAAAACGCCTCTGCACGCCGGCATTATGCATATACATAATGTTATCGCTGGCACTTATGAGCGTGTACATCAGGTTTTCGGGATCCTTGCCGGCCGCTTTCAGCACCTTTTGCAGTCGCAATTGCGTCGATAACGCCAGTTCCACGCCGCCGGCCCCGCCGCCAACGACCACGATACGAAACGGACCATTGCTCACACGAACCTGTTCGATCAACTTATCCCATTTATTCAGAAAAACATCGATGGGTTTAACGGGTAACGCGTATTCATCCACCCCGGAAATATCGATACTGGACGGACGGGAACCGGTATTAATAGACAAAATATCATACGCAATTGGTGGTCTTCCGGCGGCATGCACAATTTTATTATCCGGATCCAGGGAGTCGACTTCGGCGTGATAAAGGCGCGCACCCGCAAACCGTGCCAGCGGACCCAGGTCGATATGGCACTCATCATAGTCGTAATGACCGGCAATGAAACCGGGCAACATTCCCGAATAAGGCGTATGAATATCCCGGGTCACCAGGGTAACCCGTAATCCCGGAACCGGTCGCATGCCGAGCCGTCTCAAAACTGAAACGTGGGAATGTCCCCCGCCGATGAGGACCAGATCTTTGACAACAGGGGCGTCCGATTTATGCATAACAACTCAACAGGTCTGTCAACGTTCAGCGCAGGTACGAAAACCGGCGAAGACATCATTGCGCTCAGGACCATAGTAGGTCCGCCAGGTGTTGCGAATCATTCTCCCGCGGGTCGGCCAGGCCCCACCGCGCAGAACCCGGGTTATCCCGAACAGGGGTTGCGAATAATCCTGGTACATATCGGGCTCAAAACCGGGATAGGCCATAAACGTGTCCGCGGTCCATTCCCAGACATTCCCGATCATTTGCCGGCAGCCGAAAGCACTGTCACCCGCGGCATGTGCGCCGACATCCACCGTGCCCAGGGCATAGCCATCCAGGTTGGCCTGGTCCGGGCGGGGTGGCGTATCGCCCCAGGGAAAGTGGCGCTTGCGCGGCGACAGACTCTTCCCGTCTGCCGAAGGTTCGGCAGCCGCCGCCACTTCCCACTCGGCTTCCGTTGGCAGGCGCCTTCCGGCCCAGCGGCAATAGGCCTGTGCTTCATGCCAGCAAACATGGATCAATGCCGCATTCATACGCATCGGTTGCCACTGATCGAAGTGCTTTACTTTCCAGCCATCGGCATCATGACGCCAGTAGACAGGATGTTCGAGCCCGACCTTGTTACGCCATACCCAGCCTTGCTCATCCCAGTATTCACGCTTGTTGTAACCATCGGCTTCGACAAAACGCAAATAATCGCCGTTACTCACCGCCGTCCGGGCGATTGCAAAAGGTTCGATCTCGACAGGATGGGCCCATTTTTCATTATCAAAGACAAAACCATCCGTTGGCCTGGCCCCGAGCATGAACTCGCCGCCGGGTATCTTTGCATCACCTTCCAGAACGCCGGCATCCGGTTTGCTGTATCCCGGCTGGCCAATACCGGGTTCGGGATAATCCAGTGTCTGGCGGGTATAGGTATAGGCCTCGTTATGCATGTCCTGGTGGAAGACCGCGTATTGCGCAAGGTAGTCTCTTTGCGCATCCACGCCCTCTGCTAAACTGGCTTTGACCTGTTCCTTGACCGTCTGGATATATTCCAGTGTTTGCGGCATAGAGGGCAACGGCAGATCCCAGCGATCATCATGCGCGATCGAAATCGAATCATATAGACGATCGGCATCCTCACGGATCATCGGTTTTCCCAGATGCTGTCGCAATACCCAGAATTCGTAAAAATACGCGGCGTGGCCGATCTCCCAGCGCAACGGGTTGACGATAGGCAGCCTGGGACCCATTAATTGTTCCGGGGACAGGCCATCAATAAGATCCATGCTACGCTGGTGAGCATCATCGATTTGCTTTGCAATTTGATCCGGATTAAGTTTATACATGCTTGTGCTATCCAGGTTATTGGATTCTGCCCGGCAAGCAAATCTATGAAAAACAAGATTTTTATGCGTTGAAATCAGTATAAAGTTGTGAGGCCGGCCCTGCAACGTCCTTTCAGAGACAGCGCACAGTTCTCAAAACAATAATTTTTTTACCGGATTAACATAACCGATTATGCGCATCATTCTGGTCACACCTGCCCCCCCGAAATCGCGAGCCGGCAACCGGGCTACTGCCGCACGATGGGCCGCGATCCTGACCTCGCTCGGCCATCGGGTGGAGATCACCACCGGGTTCAGCGGACAAAACGCGGATATCATGATTGCATTACACGCCTGGCGCAGCGCCAGTGCCATTCAGCAATTCGCCGAAGCATTCCCCCGACGCCCCATTATTGTTGCCATCACCGGTACGGATGCCTACCGTTTTATACACACCCATCCCGAACCCACCCTGCAATCGATCCGGACGGCCGATTATCTGGTCGGATTGCACGATCTCATCAGTAATACACTGCCGCCGGATGCAAGGGACAAGATGCATGTCATCTACCAGTCGGCAACGCCCATCGCGAAACGCCAGCCGTACAAACGTTATTTCCATGTCTCCGTAATGGGCCATTTGCGCGAGGAAAAGGATCCCCTGCGCCCGGCTCTCGCTGCCCGGCTTCTTCCGGCCAGCAGTCGTATCAAAGTACATCAGTATGGCAAGGCGCACAGTGAACAATGGGCAGAACAGGCACGCCGGGAAATGCAGAGCAACCCCCGTTATACCTGGCATGGCGAGATCGCTCACTACCGGATCAGACAGGTATACCAGCGAACCAACCTGCTGGTACTACCCTCGCGCATGGAGGGCGGCGCCAATGTTATTTCCGAAGCCGTTGTGGCCGGTGTCCCGGTGATCGCTTCGGATATTGAAGGCTCCATCGGACTGCTCGGCGAGGAGTACCCCGGCTATTACCCGGTAGAAAACGAGCAGGCCCTGGCTGATCTGATGTTGAAGGCGGAAACCGACAGCGCCTTCTACAAACAACTTGAGCAGGCCTGTATTGCCAAACAACCGCTGTTCACGCCGGAGAACGAAGCCTGCGGATGGAAAAGACTTTTAAGCAAGCTCTGACCGAACCATCAGGCTAATAGTTAACAATTGATCCAATGGGTATTCCCCGGCCCCGCGCCAGGCAAAATTACGTCATGTCAGGCTTGCCATTTACCTGAGAGCAAAGCCGCTACTAATCCCCGTAGGGATCATCCATCAGCAGCACACTGAGATAGGGGGCATAGGTCAGCACCGCGCCCTGCACGATCCCCAGTTCGTTGAACGCCTCCACCACCTGCTCCATACAGGATTCATTTTGCGGGTCTTCTTTGAGCGTATGCAGGGCGGAGAGTAACGGCTTGATCTCTTCATCATCGACATACTGCTCGAGCATCTGAATAGTGTCTTCCAACCGGGCGGGATTGATATATTTACCGCTGTATTTTGTTCTGCTTGTGTCCGCTTCATCGAACTCGGGCGGCTCATCATAAACATTACCACCAAGTCCGGCGGGCTGAGAGTCGGCATCGAAACCAGCGCCCGCATTGCCTGCCTGGAGTATACGTTGTTGAAGTGCCACGACAAAAGCACTGAACTCATCAGCGTCGGGATTATCCATCAAGAGTGACAGCAATGGCCCGGACTCGGCATGGCCATGAAACTCGAGCCAGGACTGATTCATCACGGGCTCGGGATCCAGGACGGTTAAGCCCAGCGTGATTTTTTCTTCCTTGAAGAGGGTTTTCACCCGAACATGAATAACCTCATCGGCAATTTCAAACTCCCGGGTTCCTTTTAAAAAGCGTTTTTGTACAAGTTTCAGGGACATGGCAGTGCTATTACTCAAAAAGGGCAGCAACCAATGATAATGCATACCCTTCTCGTTTGTCACCGCCTCCTGCCTGGAATGGGTGGGATCATTACACAGAAATTATTCGCGCTGATGAGTACCGGATATCTTTCAGGGGCTTTTCAGGAGGTTCTTTAAAAAGTCCCGAAATCGTTCGTAGCGGCCTGCTGGCGTTACTTTTTTGATGCAACTCAGCGCGAACCGTTCCCGGCGCTCGGACATCCAGTCGGGCTTGTACGCGTCGTTCCCCGTCAGAAAGTCGATCTCTTCGACACCATCAGTATCAATCACATGCCTCATCAAAAACGCGGTCAGGATTGATCCCGGCGACCAGGCCTTCCAGGCCTCGTCATACGCCAGCCGGAATATGCTCGCCTTGCCATGCAGTACAAACCACAACTGCGCCGCGACAGGCTTACCTGCAACATACAGCACCGCAAGCCGGGTCCAGCCCGGCCTGGAAAAGCCGGCCACCATCCCGTCCACCAGATCGGTAAACTGCTCATTCGCCTTCCAGCTGGCGTTGTAGACTGCATAGTAATCACCCATGGCTCCCGGGACCTCGTCTCCACAATAAAGACGAATCTCGTAACCGTGCTCGCGCTCGAGTTTTCGCTGTTTACGTGCGATGGTATTGCGCAACCGGGCCGGGCGAGACGCCATATAATCGTCATAAGACTGCCCCTGTACGCGATAAATCCAGTTATACAACCGAAAACGGCGATAAAAACTGAATCCACAGGCTTGCATCGCCCGTTGAAGATCCTGGATCCGGCTGTCATCGTCGGCAACCGGTTCCAGAAGCAATGAATCGACCGGTAACTGGATCAGTCCACGCGCCAGACAATCGAGCACCTGCGGTTGTTCGTCATTCGCAAGCAGCAAACTGTAAAATGGGCTATAGCGATGAGTCAGGGCATACCAGGTGTTTCCAGGGCATTTGGCCAGAGGCAGAATCGCCATCACCCTGTCCCCGGCCACCACACAGGCCAGCAGCATCGTCTGCTTCACATCCAGCCCGGCGGCCACCAGATTCTCAAACCACGGCCGCGAGAGAAAGATGCTCTCCTTCTCAGCCTGTGCAAAAAACGCATTAGCGTTTTCGGGTAGCTGGTGCCAGTCGTTGTATAAAACAAACTTCATCAACAAACCCGGTGCTAGTGACGATGACAGGAGATTTATAATGTTGGCAGAGAAGTTTTCTAGTCAGGGTTGGCGCCCATTTTTCTGGCGATCGCGGCGATGAGCGGTTCGGGAGGATAATCCGCGTCGGCACGTTGGATATAGGTCTGCCATTGTTCGAACTGCATGGCCAGCTCGGGATTGGTGCCCTGACACCCCAGCAGGTTGATGACATGGCCGCCGATTTTCCACGGGCCGTCACCGGTGATCTCCCCTTCAACCACATGCGTCTGTTTCCAGGGCTGGCCTTCGTGCCAGTAGAGATCAAAATAAAGCAGTCCTTTGGGATGCGGGAAATGATGTGCGATGACCTTCTCCTCGCCATCGGGCGTGCGAATCATCAGCGGCGCGGTAACACTAAACAGATCAGCCATAATTTTCAGAGCAATGTTGAATTGTGAATGTTGAGTTTTGAATTATACCATGCGCGCCTGACAGGCGCAGGGCCTGGGGGCGAGTTACGAGGGACGAGGAAAAACTTTGTGTCCTTTGGTTTTTGGTCTCCCTGGCGTATTTTATTTAACCTGTTTGAAAAATTTCCTCTGCGTTCTTTGCGTCTTTGTTGCGCGATGTACAGGGATGTACAAGTGTCGCGGGAGGCAGGACGACCTGAGCAAAGCGAAGAAGTGCTGAATGAAACCCGAAGGGGTTCTACAGTGCGCCAGGAGCGACCCTCTGCGTTGGGTTTTATTCTCGCACGGCATCGAGACTGACGACCGGTTCGTCACCCACGACTTCAGCACTGTGCACCACGCCGCACGGGATGTCCAGGCTGTCCCCGGCTTCGAGGATGATGCGCTCGCCTTCCATCTCCAGCTGAAAACGGCCTCGCAATACGGCATCGACCTTGTCCACCTCGTGGGTATGCGGCGGGAAGACCGTGCCGGGGGGATAGACATAACGATTGACGCTATAACCCTGGCGTTCGAGCTTATCGATCAACGCCGCCTCACCAAGGGGACCGTCTTCGGCTTCGTTCCAGTGTTGTACCTTTGGCATCTTACGCCTCTGAAAAATTGACCATCGCTTCTACCACCGCCGTCCAGGCCGCAGCCAGGTTCTCCAGATTATAGCCGCCACCGCCCATAGCCAGCAGCCGGCCCTGGCTGTGACGGTCAGCCAGCTCGCACAGGCGCCGGGCCACGTGGGCGTGGGTCGCTTCGCTGTATTGCAGGTGGGTAATGGGATCGCCCCGGAGGCTGTCGGCGCCGCACTGCAGCAGGATCACCTCCGGCTTTTTCTGTGCCAGGAAGTTTTCCGCCTCGGGCCAGATATCGAGAAACTGTTCGTCGTTGGCCTGCATGGGCATGGGAATATTCAGCTTGGTACCGATCGCCTCGCCCTTGCCCGTCTCCTCCGCGAATCCGCTGCCGGGATAGAGATAACGGCCGTCCTCGTGCACGTCGACGATGATCACATCCGGATCGTATTCAAAACTGTAAAAGACACCGTCGCCATGATGGGCGTCGATATCGATGTAGGCTATCCGCCTGATGCCATAGGCTTCGCGCAGGGTTTCGATGATCACGCCGCAGTCGTTGAACACACAGAAACCGGCAGCGCGATCCCGATATGCATGATGCAGTCCGGCGATGGGAATGAAAGCACGCTGGTGATTGCCCTGCATCAGCTGGTCGAGCGCCGCCAGCCCAGTGCCGACCACGGTAGCCGCCGCCTCATAGATACCAGGCACCGCAGGAGTATCCGGATCGAGCATGCCGCGCCCGGTTTTCGAAGCCGCCTCGACCTCGTCCACGTATTCACGGGTATGAAAACGCTCGATCGCCTCACGGCTGGCCCTGGCCGGCTCGCCGCGGGTGACCTGGCTGGCCAGGCCGGATTGTTGCAGGCGTTCGACAAAGGCGTCGTGACGCTTCGGCCCGAACGGATGCTCCGCGCCGAAGTGGTAACGGGCCAGCTGTTCGCCGTAATAGACAATGACGTTATCGGACATAGACAAAAGGCCGCTCTGAAAAAGATAGAATACGCTGTGCCTGCCTCAATTTTTTAGCATGAATCCCGGTTACGGAAAACCATTGCGCGCAGTTCCCGGGCCACCAATAAAAAACGCGCCGAAAGGCGCGTTCTGTGACAAGGAGCGTGGGGGGGAGTATCAACAGGCGGTAATGTCCGGGTGCAATCCCTGGTGGTGCAGCACATCCATGACGCTCATGGGTATGTTGTGCCGTTCCTCGAACTCGACCAGTACATCATGGGCCTTGCCGGCCTCCACCTCCACATTGTTGACATGCGGCAGCGACATCAGTTGCTCACGCACCTGATCCAGGCGCTGGGTATCGAGGCTGTCATGAAAATGAATCTGGATTGTACGCATACGTCCCCCCGACAATAAAATGAATACACAGGTTACTTTAAGGTATAGGCGACCGGAGCCCGGACCACAAGGTGCCAATGGCAGAAAAAGGGCCGCGATCTTGTACACTGTGATCCACCCGGCAATTGGCGGGTACTTCAACCGGCCTCCCCGCTCGCTTATAATCGCATTCCCTTGTATATGACAGGCCAATGTAATGCTGGTACAGGAACAGATTTCAGTCTCCACCCGCGGGCGGGGAACCTATGACATCAGCCGGAACGTACGCGAGGTGGTCGAGCGGGCCGGCATCGAGACCGGCCTGTGCCATGTGTTTGTCCATCACACCAGCGCCTCGCTGATCCTGTGCGAAAACGCCGACCCTGCGGTACGCCGGGATCTGGAAACCTTCATGGCGCAGATAGTCCCGGATGGCGATCCCATGTTCGAGCACGACGACGAAGGGCCCGACGACATGCCGGCCCACGTGCGCACGATTTTGACCCAGACCGATCTCACCCTGCCGGTCAGCCAGGGCCGTTGTGCGCTGGGCACCTGGCAGGGAATCTACCTGTGGGAACATCGCACGGCCGCCCATCGACGCCAGGTGACCGTGACAGTGCAGGGTTAATCCCGGAACAGCCCGTTAACCGCTAACAAAATCGGGGCTTTTATGGCACCGTCACCGCACTGCTACCGCCTGTCTGTCCAGGGAGCCGCCTGTTTGATTTTTCACCAGGGCTTGTCTATAGCTATAAAAGGCAAGCACCGAATGGAGGACAGGTATGAGCGAAACCCGCATTCCACGTGACGGGGAAGCCGGTCCGGTCCCCTTTCGTAGCGGTCGCTTTTTCAATATCGGCAGTCAATGGTATTTCGCCTGCCGGGAAGGGATGGATCGTGGCCCGTTCAGCACCCGCCATATGGCCGAACTGGCACTCTCCGAACACGTTGAAAATTGCCGTCACGTCAGGCGCGCCAACGGTTTTTAAACCCCACGGCAACAACCGACTTTCAGGTGTGTAAAAGTTCGGGGCAGCGCACGCCGGTGCCCCCCAGCCCGCAATAGCCGCCGGGATTTTTTGCCAGGTATTGCTGATGGTAATCCTCGGCAAAATAAAATTCCGGCGCATCCCGAATTTCGGTGGTAATGGTGCCGTAGCCAGCCTCTTGCAGGCATTGCTGATAAAGCTCACGGCTCTGTTCGGCCAGCTCGCGTTGTTGTGAACCATAGGTATAGACACCGGAGCGGTACTGGGTGCCGATATCGTTGCCCTGTCGCATTCCCTGGGTGGGATCGTGGCTTTCCCAGAAACTTTGCAGTAATTGCGCGTAACTGACCTGCTGCGGGTCGAACACGACGCGCACTACTTCGTTATGGCCGGTCATGCCGCTGCACACTTCCCGATAGGTGGGATTGGGTGTATAGCCCCCGGCATAACCGACCGCCGTTGAATAGACGCCGGGCAATTGCCAGAAACCGCGTTCCGCACCCCAGAAACACCCCATACCGAACATCGCCAGTTGCATGCCTTCAGGATAAGGCGGTAATAACGGATGGCCGTTGACATAGTGTGCGTCAGGCACCGGCATGGCTTCCTGGCGTCCCGGCAACGCTTCATCGGGGCCGGGCATGGCGGTTTTTTTCATCGCGCTGAACATGGCTTTCTCCATTGACTGTATAAAGTCTGCTACCGGGAGTCAGATAACGCAAGCCTGCAAACATCGGGGTTATCGGACCCATGTCTTTGGATTATCCATTTAGTCGACCCGCTGAAAATAGTATCCTGTAAGGCATATTCAAATGACAGAGTTGATTCTATCGTGGCCAGAATCTGCATCGAACCATCCGGCCGGGAGTTTGAAGCGGCCAGTGGTGAAACCGTCCTGGAAGCCGCGCTGCGTGCCGGATTGAATGTTCCCTATAACTGTAACAACGGCAGCTGCGGGCAATGCGCGGCCCGCCTGATTCAGGGGGAAATTGGCACCCATCTGCCGCACGATTACACCTTCCGGCAGCATGAAAAGGATCAGGGGCTGTTTTTGATGTGTTCGGCCACTCCCGGCTCGGACATGGTGATTGAAAGCCGTACGATCGGCAGTGCCGCCGATGTCCCCCACCAGGAGATCGAGGCCAAGGTCTATAAAATCGATGAAGTCGCGGATAACGTGCGGGTGTTACAGCTACGCACCCCGCGTAGCCAGACCCTGCGTTTTCTTGCCGGCCAGTATGTTACCCTGCATATCGACGGCCTGGCGCCGCGTAACAAATCCATCGCCAGTTGTCCCTGCAACGGCATGTATCTGCAGTTTCATATCCGCTATGCCGAGGACGATCCGTTTTCCCGCTATGTATTCGAGGAGCTGACACCCCGTTCCTCTATCCGGATCAGCGGCCCGCTCGGAGAATTCACCCTGGATGAAAGTTCGAACCGACCCCTGATTTTTGTCGCCAACGATACCGGCATCGCGCCTATCAAAAGTCTGATCGAACACTGCATTGCCCTGGAAAGCAATCAGCCAATGCATCTTTACTGGCAGTTGGAAAGCCAGAGCGAGCACTATCTGTCCAATTATATTCGCTCGTTGCAGGATGCCCTGGACAACTTCCTGTATACGCCGATCTTCATGGACGAAATCAATACGACGGTAGCCGACCCCGAACAGGCACAACAACAACTCGGGCAACGGATTGTGACCGACTATCCTTCCCTGGAGGGATATGAGGTGTATATGAACGGGCCTGCGGAGAGATATCGCCGACTCACGGAGACTTTCATCGAGCACCGGCTGCCACAAAACCGGCTGTTTATCGACTCGCTCAAGCGTTACTGATAATGCCCGGAATCAATAATCAGGCAGATAACTGTCGAGCCATCTGATCGAGACTGTCACCGGCCTGAATCACCTCATCGGCGGTGATTATCACCGCCTCTTCTGCGAGCCCGAGTCTGTCGAGCAGGGACTCGTCCAGTTCCTGCACGGGCGTATCGGTCAGCCCCTGGGGTGATAACAATGATTCGACCAGATTCAGCAAGCCGATCAGGGTTTCATGCTCGCCGTGGTAAGCCGTGTTGTGGTGATGACGCGCCACCGTGGCCAGGACCTCCGGCATATCCCAGTAGCGCATGGCCATCTGGCCGAGCTCGCCGTGGCTGACACCCATCAGGTTATACTCAAGGCGATTGAGTGCCACATCGGGATGCTGCTGAACAAGCTGGCTCAGGACATGATGTTCCTGCGGAAACAGAAAGCCGAGAACAAACAGGCCGATATCATGCAACAGGCCACATAAATAGGCCGTGCCGGGATCCGGTCGCCCGGCTGCCGGCATCTGCCCGGCCAGCTGTTGCATCAAAGCGGCACTGTAGGTGGCATGTCGCCACAGGCGCCGGGCGCCCAGTACCCCTCCGGAGGGGATGTGCAACACGCGACCGACCGCCAGTCCCAGCGCAAGATCCATGGCAGGGCTCACCCCGACAACCCGCAGAACGGCATCCTCGATCGAGGTCACTTCACTATGGTGCGTGAAAAAAGCCGAGTTGGCATAACTGATCAGTTGTGCCGCCAGTATCGGATCCTGTTCGACAATATCGATCAGATCCCTGGCGTTGATCTCTTCGTGCTGGCGCAGAGCCAGAATACTGATTACCGTATCCGGCAACGGAGGCAAATCGCGCAGGCGACGCATGCGATCCGCCAGTTTCATTCCTGTTCCCTGTTCCGCCAGTAGCGGATCAATTGGCACCCCGGTCTCCATGGCTCTCCTCTGTTGCCTGATTTCTTGTTAATTCCTTCAATCCTTGAAATTATTCGGACCGCGAGCGCAATACTTTAGGCCAATTGGGCATAAATCCCGTTCGGCGGCCAGAATCAGGTCTCATCCGCCTGTTCGTGCTGCCGGTTCCAGCGCCGCCAGATCAGTCCGGCCGGTCGATCTTCCCCGGTCAGCACGTATTCCAGCACATTCAGGTTGGCGACCAGCCACTCGACCGAGGCCTGGGTTCCGTAGCGACCACACAACAGGAGTCGATCGCCGGCCTGCAGCGGCTCCTGGGGAGAGGGTAACAGGATATCCTGCTCGGCCTCGTCACCGTCACGTTTGATCAACATGACAATCAGCGGTAGCTGTTCGGTGTAAACATGGGGGTCGGTCGTCAGGTTCTGAACAGTGAGAGATTCACCGGCTTCCAGCATGCTGTGAACCGCCGGCGCCATTTCCTCATTCAGGGTCAGCATCCAGGCATGCGGTGCCTCATCGCCGGTGATACCGCCAATCCGGCTGATTAACTCGTTGGCCCAGTCATCATCATGACGGCGGGCCAGGCGCAGAAAATCCGCCAGCAAGGGTGTGGTGATAATGGCAAAGATCTTGTGCGCGATAATGCTGCCGCGTTGCATGATCAGGTCACTTTGCACGGCATTGAAGATCACATCATTGGCACGGCTGTTCTGCCGCAGAACCGTAAACAGGTCGGGATTCAGGCTTTTGGCCGTCATCACAATCGACAGGTTATTGGCATCATCATCGGTCCCCGCCACCAGTCCGACGGCATGTTGTATATCGGCTTCGTGCAGGGTATCGGCCTCGGTTCCCCGTCCCACCACGACCCCGTCGCTGGGCGTTCCGGTCTTGTCGGGCATCGCCTCGATCACCGTGGTGGAGACACCCTCGGACTTGAGCCGCTCATGCACGGCCTTGCCAAAACGGCCGTAACCGCACAGGATCCAGCGCCCGTTGGGCGGGAAAACCGGTTCGCGCAGGGGTTCGTGCGGCACGCTGGTCATCCATTCATATAACAGGTACATGCCTGGTGAATGCAGGGCCAGGGCCAGGCGGCCGGCAAAAGTGTCGAACGGGTTGATAATATGATCCGTGCCAAACGAAGCGATATTTTTTTCGACATCATGGGTTTCCGCCCGGGCAATGGTTCGTAACCCCGGATTGAGCAATTTACTGGTGATTGCAATCTTGAGATTCACTGCATCTTCATTGGTCAGCGCCACCACCCCGGCACAGTTGTAATGTTGCAGCCCGGCCTTGACCAGATTCTCGGGGATCGATGCATCGGCACACAAACCGGGAACGAAGGTCCGGTAGCCGGCCAGTTCCAGTTGATTGACCCGGTTCTGGTCGATCTCCACAACCACGGCACGAATGCCGGCCTCGCTCAGGGCACGGACCAGGAAGTTGCCGGTATCACCATAGCCGCAGATCAGATAAAACGGTTCGCTGAGCCGCTGCACGTTGCGACGAAACGCACTTTCTGTCAGTAAATTGCGAAACGCCGGGTCCTGAATAATCGTCAGCAGATAACCAATGGCATACAACCAGCTGATGACCGTGGCATAGATACTGAAAGTCGCCCACAGGCGTTGTGCACCGGTGAATTCATAAGGAATTTCGCCAAAACCAATGGTCGTTCCCATATAGCTGACAAAATAAAACGCATGGAAAAAATCCATGCGCCAGGGGTTACCTTCATTGTCCATTCCCGGGATCAACACAAACCCGAGAATCGACACCGCATATACGCTGATCAGCACGATCAGCGGAACATGCAGACGTCGCAGGAAAACGAACAGGATATTCTGCATCGGGGCGGACCGTCAGCGGCGCATCATCGCCGTTTCAATCACAAACAGCACGACTGAGGTAATATTGGCCAGCAGTGCGCCGCCCGAGAGGGAAACGATGGCCGCCATGACATGCGGGGTCATGCCGGTGTGAGTGACATGCTCAACTACCCCCCAGATCACCGCGGCAATGATCAACTGCACATCGGCAACCAGGCTGGTTGCCAGCAACACCGCACCAATATGGGTCCGATCGCCAAATTTCAACACGGTCGCAATCAGACTGATCACCAGTGCCGCATACAGTTCGTAAACATTATGATGCACAGGATTGTCGATATCGCCGATGAAAAAGCCGAAGTTAATCGTCAGGGCAAGAACAATAAAAAATGCAAAAATGACTTTCTCAAGATTCATCCGCGAACTCCTGGTTGGCTGATAGGGCAAAGACCCATTGTTTGTTATTTCGGAGCATAAAAATTATCTGCCGCTTCTCTTCAGTCTAGCAGCGCAGAACAAATCGCCAAGCCGCAACCACCTATCCTTCCTGGTTGTTTGGCGGTGTACGCGCACTTCGGTCGCTATCTGCTCGAACAGCTCGCCAATCCGCGTCGGCAGACGCTCAAACAGGGGCCCCCAATCAAGAATGAGGCGATCAACACGCCGAGGGCGATTTCGCACATATCAAACATACTATCTTGCAGGGGTTTTCACCAGCTCACGGCGCTGCCACCCAGCAAACCGCCTGGCGTCGTCCGACTGGTCATACGCCGCCAGTACAACGGGGCCAGCAACGCAGCCCCGAAGGACATACTGAATCCCGCCTGCATAAGAATACGCCAGGTCCCGACGCCCAGGCCAGCCAGGCGGCGATTGCCGTGATCGCCACCCCGCACCGCGCTGCGCGCAGACCAGACCAGTTCTCCCCGAGCGGCGGTTTTGTGCCACAGACCCCGGTAAAAATTCTGGAACAGTATCCAGCACGGAGACCAGCAACCGGGAGCCGATGGTACTCACGAACGTGGCGAGGATCGCGGCCAGAGAGATCGTCGCCAGTGCTGTCGGTAAGCCCCTTCTCCCGGCAGCAGCTTTCGCACGCTTTTGAGGCGGCGTCACAAAATCTTAACAGGTGAATATTATTATGACCTTATTATGACAACCACTTGCTTGTATTCTCAACACTTAACAAGCACTAATAATAAGGAGCTGTATCACCATGGAGCACTGTTCTACCCATGAGCAATTCGCCCGCTTTTCAACCGGTATATATCGTTGTTTTTTATCACTACTTGCAATCCTTGCCATACTGTTCAGCCATAATCTTCACGCTGAAATTATTCTTCGATTGCATGGTTCAAATACAAT
>JAXHTI010000057.1:0-15766 GCA_034190045.1 Pseudomonadota bacterium | reverse complement strand
GCCGCCTCGATATCCTGTGGCCGGCGATTGGCGGCATACGCCGCCCGGATCTGCAGGCTGATATAGTGCAGGTTGCCGGCAACACACTGGATGGGAAAACGGGCCGCACCGCGGCAACGATTGTAGGTCTTGAGTGTCTCGCGCACCTTGTTCAGCGCCGGCTGGCTGCCGCTTTCAGTCAGAACGACCAGGCGCACCAGCGGCGTGCCGGCGGGGGCGGTCCAGTCGGCGCGCACCTTGATCACCCCGGGTATGGCCAGGGTCTCGGCCTCGTAATCGGCCAGGCTTACCATACGATCCAGACTTTGCAGTCGGGCCGGTGCCGCCTCGCGCGCCGTCGCTTCGGTTTCGGCTTGCTCACCACCCACCACTTCCCCAGGCAGATAGACCTTGTCCAGTTGTTTCAGTTTGCCGGTCGCCTGGGGCTTGCTGTCGGCCTTGAGTTCACCACTGGCACCGATACCGCTGCGATACCGGGCGATAACATTGTTCGCGCCGGACGGCAGGCGTGAACCGTTTTTGCCGTCACCGAACTGGATCCAGCTGTTGCCTTCATCGTCCTCGCGCACCACATAGACCCGGGCATCCCGGGCGCGATCGAAAAAGGTGTCCACCCGTTGCCACAGGATATTATCGACATACACCTGTAATTCGGGCACCTGGGCCGGGGATTGCGACTCATCCAGCAGATAAGTCAACGGCGTTTTAGGTAACTTGAACGTCTGGAAGGTCTGGCGATTGTCACCGCTGCCGAGCACGGCCGGTTTTTCGCTCTTGCCCTGGGTCGCCTCGATCAGGTTTCCATAAACAGTCATTACCGGTTCGCTCGGCCGGAACTGTTCGCGCCTGAATACCGGCAATACATCCAGCGTGATATCCCACATCCAGTCATGCTGCTCATCCCTGTCACTGCCGGACAGCGCGGTTTTAAAATCGTCCAGTGTGTCGGTGACCCTGACCCGCTGGATCTTCCCGGTCTCATTATCAACCAGCATCAGCTTGCGCTGTGCCAGCGCGGTCAGCTGTGAATAGCGGCCATAAAACTGTAACCTCGGTTCGGTGAAATCCCCGTCTTGCCACTCGGTCGGTGCCGCCAGGGTCAGCGCCGGGCTGGTGGCCTCATGGAACAGCATCTGGCGAATATCCGCGGATTCATAGGCAATATCGTCGTTGGCGATCAGTTTGCTGTCGATGATCAGCACACTGGTCGAACTCTCGGTATGCCCCCATTTAAGCGTATCGGTTTGGATCTCCTCGACGGTTTTGACTACGGTAAAGCGCTGATCAGTTCGACTTATCTCGGTGCCGCCCGTTCTATCATCAAAACTTGTTATCCCCTGGCAAATCAGCTTGCTACCCAGCGCCAGATCCTGCACTTCCTGCTCCAGCGGGATCTGGGTCCGGGTAAGGCGCGAATAATATGTCGCCCCAGATTCTGTCCCGTAGATATCCCGCTCGAAATTGGTCGGCTCCTGTTCGATCTCTGCACCGTTATACTTGTTCAGAATACTCGCCGCGTTGTAACCGAAATGATGAAACGTGCGATCGATCCGATACGCCCTGACCTGACTGCCTCGATTGACCGTCAACGCCCCCTCCAGATGGATGACGACCCGGTCCAGCAGCTGCTCTACTTTACTGACAACAACAATCTCAGCCCGGTCCTGGGTGGTATAAGCGGCGCCGGTTACATCGTACATCGTGGTATCGGGCACCAGCATCAGTCGATCACCCTTGTTGATATCCAGTGACGCCAGGCTGTCGATATCCGTGGCATCACCGACCGCTTTGAGCTCGAGCCGGTTCAACCCGTTATTGACGTTCACTGCCGGTTTGGGCGGACAATACAGATGAAACTGACTCAGATGTGGCCAGGCAGTCAGCGTCTGATGACTTTCGAACTCGTCCGGTTTGTCCTGATCGTCAAGTTGCGCCTTGAAACCGAATCCGGAGGGGACACTGACCTTACCCTCCCCCTTGACCTTGAGCGCAAAGGTGGCTTCGCCACCTACCCCCGGTGCCAGGCGATAACCGGTCAGTTGCACCAGTTCGCTGACACTCTCGCGCCAGTCGGCGGTACGAAGGAAAGCCTCATTGGCATAGAGTTGCTGATAGAATGTCAGCACATCCCCGACCAGAGCGGCACCTTCCAGGATGGCGATACCGGGATCGTCCGTACCGCGATGTGTCCAGTCTGACAGAATCACCGACTTATTTAACTGGTCCAGCAGGTATTCACGCATCGAGGAATAGCTGCCGATACGATAGTTGATCTCGGGCAACGCCGGCCGATTGAAAACGGCGCGGGGAAACATCGCAGGCTTGTCGCAATCATGTTTACAGCCGGCCATTATTGTCTGCCTCCGAGGATGTCAAACTGGATACGTCCCTTTTCAAGCTGGCTGGGATCGTTTTCCAGTTGAATAATTTCGTAGGGCTTGACGGGTAAGACGGCGACCACGTTCTGCGCCAGTTCATCGGGGTTGATGTTCAGGGTGACCGGGCTGTTGCCGGTGCCGGTGTGCCAGCGCCGCATACTGACCTGCAGTACCCGTTCCACCCCGACCACCTGCAATGCGCGCCCGATCAGCGCGCTGGCATGCAGTGCCTGACCAAATGTCCAGCTATCCGGATGAAAGAAACCGGGTCGGCCATCGGCGGTATGGCCGTCGGAAAATTCCAGTTCCAGTTCCGCGGCCACATCCTCCGGCCAGTAACCGGGATGTATGCAGAGTTGCAGAGTAATATCCAGCGGCACATATTGTGCGCTGCGGATTTCCAGGTCCTCGCCAATCAGGCGTACCGCGTCGAGGTAGTCCTGTACCTGTTGGCGCAGCATATCGTTCAGCACATCGGTTCCCTCCGGATCGATGGCCACGTGCACCGTGCGCCAGCTGCCGGTCCAGGCATAACGGGCATAAGCGTGAGAGACGCCTTCCAGCTCCTCGGCACGCCTGACATAATCTTCCAGTGTGACCGCACGCAACTGCCGGGCTCGATAGGCCTGCGGGGCACGGCGTAATATCTCTGCCGGCAATTCCGGATCGCGGCCGTTGTTGACATCCAGCGGATTCCAGACACGTTCAACTTCGGGATAGGCACTGGCGCTATTGTCAAAACCGGTTAATACATCGGCGCCGACATTACCCAGGCTGCCGCGACTGACCTGGTACCAGCAGTTGACTTCGTGATCGGCTGGCAGCGCCCGTCCATTGATGTTATTGCCGAAGCGAAGAGTGCTGAAACCACGCTCGTCGGTTTCCACCATGTAATGCATGTCTTCCGATTCACTGTCGATCAGATCAATCCTTTCCTCCCAATGACCGCCGATCCCGCTGACCTTCACTTGCAGGGTGCTAATCGGCACCGTCTCGCCGCCGGGTCGAGTATCGGTATAGGCCAGCAGCGCATTGGGCAGTCGGCACAGGCTTCCCCACTGCGTGACTTCCAGATAGGCATAGTCTCGATGGACAAACACCTCGTTATCCGTCGGCCCCAGATCGCTTCCGGGTGGCCGGAATACACTCAAATGCGGTCGACCATGACTGATCGGCAGCAAGTTGCCATGAAACGCGCTGATCCCGGATTTGGCCGGCTGGCCGGGGCATTGAACAACAAAACAATAACGGTGTTGCAGCCGATCCTGTTCCTGCCAGCGGATCCGAACATACCAGCTAGCGTTGACCGGATCGTAACGTGACTCGGCAGCCTGGTTACCCGGTAACAACCGCAACAACTGGCGCGCGGTCTTGTCACGCCCGTTGAGCGTACCGGTTTCCGGATTGAGCTTCTCTTCGATCAACAGGCTGACAATATCATCACGCCGCAATATCGCCACCAGATCATCGGCATCGGTCTGCGTCACCCCGGCGGATGAGACAATATCCGCCTCGGTGCTACCGGCTTCCAGTGCCGTTACCACGTTACCCCAGGTATACAGGGCAATTTCATTGAGCAGGGTAAAGCACGCCTGATCGCGGCTACTGATGAAAATGCCGTCGGCATTGTCCTGCCAGTGAATACCGGGCCAGACCCCGAAACCCGCCGGAATCGAGTGATCCGCCAGCACTTTGACCGCGAGCGTGGTACTGGCCTGATTGCCCTGATGGATGTGGTAATCCATCAGGCGCGCATGACGCGCCAACGACACCCGCTTGCGGGCGCGGCCAAAATACGCCTCGTTCATGACGCGATCCTGGAAATCGCACAATTCGTCGGCATCGGCGGCCAGCAGATCGATCAATACCTGATCCAGATCCGCCTCGCTGGTCGGTTGCCAGTCCGGTACCCGCTGACGCATGGCATTCAGTAACAGGTGTTTGAAGGAATCGAAGTCCCGCGCCAGATAATCGATGACCGGTTCCTCGGGCGCCGCCGGATAGCGCTCGCCGGGATGGCAGTTGGTGTTGAAACAGCCGGGACGGAATTTGAAATCCTGACGGGCAAACAGCGGATCGATCCGATCCTGATATTCGACCTGCAAGGTGTAACTGGAATAATCGCCTACCCCGTTGAGCTTCAATTGTAACCGGGTCGGAAAGGTAGCGGTTCTGTCCACCTCCACGACCTGTAACCGGTTGGCCTCAATATCGGCTTTAATCCGGGTGCCACCGCAGACGGTGAAGATTTGCTGTATATCGGTACCGTCACTGATATCGTCGAGAATCTCCGCCAGGATGATTTCGTTATAGAACTCTACATCCAGCCAGGTAAACGCCGGTGGCTTCGCGCTATCGAGGGTGACGAAGACCTGCTTGATCCCGTTAAAGCCATCGGTCCCGGCATCCGCCAGGTCCCGGGCACGATCGGCCAGTTGTTCGTCGTTATAGATTCTCATCGTCATGCCCTAGAAAGCGTGCTGGAAACGCAGCTGTTTTTCCTCGTTGGTCGAAAGCAACCGGTAACTGAGATCCACGTTCAGTGTCGAATCGTCAGCCGAGACATTCAGTGCCAGCATTTCGATCCGCTCCTTCAGCCAGTAACTGATCGCCTGACTGATTGAAGCCTTGGCCAGACCGGCCGTTACGTCGTCATTGCCTTCGAACACCAGTCGGCGTAGACCACCGCCGAAGTCGGGCAAAAACGGGCGCTCTCCCGGATTGGTCAGCAACAGCTGGATGATCTCGTCACGTACGTGCTCCTCCAGTGAAGAGGGTGTCGCAGTACGGCCGTCGTGACCAATACGAAAGGGAAATGCCAGATGTCGTCCACTGCCGTCCATCGTGCTACTCGATCGTAAAGTTCAGTGTGTGAGTGTGCCCGCCACTGGTATCGTGCTGATTGGTGGTCGGAATCTCGTTGCGATGACTGTAGAGATAGTCAAGCACCCCCTGGGCGATGGCAGCAAACATGATCTTGCGATCCTGCTCCCCCGCCTCGGGAATCGGCACATCCTTGACCAGATTCCATTCATCACGAAAGGCCTGCTCCATTGCCGCAGCCATGCTGTTGGTAAAATTCAATACGGATCCACGTTTCAATCCCATGTCTGACTCCTAACCTGTTTTGACCTTATTGGAAAGCAGAACCGGGGTGGGTACCGGAAACGGTGGCACCGGCGGTGCCGGAGTCACCGGAACTCCCATGGCTGTCTGCCCCGGATGGGTATGGCTCTGGAAGATCTGAACCAGCTGATTCAGGTAGTTCAGCAATTCATCGCCGAACACCAGCGGATGGGTGGCATTGTCCACCAGTTCGATCTGCGGAGCTTCGACGACCACCTTGGTCGTCCCCTGTACGGTCACCTGGCCGGCGTTCACCTCGATCTTGAGAAAGTTATTACCATCCTTGTCACTCAGGTTGATCACATGATCGTCGTCGTTCATGCTCAGCATGGTGCCCTGCTCGGTACGGATGACCTTGAGTGCCGGTCGGGCCGTCTGTCCCTGTTCGTCTTCCGGTAACTGATCCTTGCCCCACCAGCTGCCGGTCCAGACGGGGCGAGCCGGATCACCCGCCTCGAACTCCATCCAGATCCCGGCCCCCACCGGTGGAATAGTGTATTGCCCGACCCCGTCACCGGCATAAGGGGTACAGGGCAAGGCCCATGGCGATTCCACATCTTCGAGGACTTCCGGAACTTTGGCACGCAGCCGTCCCATGGCTTCCGGATCGTCGACATCGGTCACCACTCCGCGATACTTACCGTAAAACCGGTTACGGGTCTGCTCCGCCAGTTCCACCACCAATCTCTCCAGCATCGAATCCTGCATCAAAAAACACTCCCCAGCGAGTTGCTATCGGCGGATTGTCCCTCTGAACGGGCATTACGCCGCAGACTGAATTCCTGTTTGTAACTCTGTGCATCGATGACATGCGTGACCTGGGTGATCAGCCAGTTTCCACTCAGATAGCCACCGGCCCCGGTGACAGTAATGACCCTGTGTGGCGACAGCACGCCGGCATAGATATCCGCCGAAACCTCGGCATTGGCACTGTAGGCCCAGCTGGAATGATCGACTGCCGCCGTGGTAGCCGCATCGAGGTCATCACTCAGTTCCCGGGTGCGTGACAGCAACGTGGTAGCCGGTTCCAGCATGCTGTGAACCGCCACATCGCCCTGAGCTTCAAGTTCGGGTTGAGAGGCCTCACTGCTGAGCAAATCCTGGTTGGTAATATCAACATTCCCTGCCAGGGCAAGTGTCGGGCGCAACCCGTCGAACCGGGCGCTGAACCGGTTGATATTGCGGTCCCGGCCGAGCAACAACAGTTCGGGATAATCGGCGGAACTCAGATCGGGCTGCTGGAACACACCGATACTTCGGCCCGGGCTGTCACCCGGCCGGATATACAGATACATGCCGTGACGACGGGCCAACTCTTTCAGCAACTGCATGGCCGTACCGCGTTGCACCACGTAGCGTTCCAGGCCACCCGCGGAAGAGGCGACACTGTCAGCCTCAACATCCAGTCCGTATTCCCGGAATAGCTGGCTGGCAATCTCATCGGGTTGCATACCCTCGAACAGGGTGACTTTCTCTTCCTGGTTCAACAACATGCCGTCGTCCTGTACCACGATCACCATGCTGCTGGCATTGGGCGAGGCATCAAGATCGTAGCGATGCCCGACAATGCTGCCGTCGATCAACGGAACAAAATCACCTTCGCCGATCTGCACCTCGACACGAATGCGTTGAAACGGCCGGGCGAACTGTTCCTCCATACCGGACCAGTAACCCTGTTCATCGACACCGATCGACATTTGCAATTCCGCCTCACCGGCCATGCCAATGGCCTGGTCAACGCGAATTTCGTCAAACAAATCCAGTTGTTCATCAGCAACCGGTTGATTGTCGAAATAGAGACGAAAGGCCGCGACCGACATGTTACTTCTCCGGGACCTTGACAAGGCTACCTCGGGTCTTCACCAGCGCATTGGCCTCAAGGTCACTGTTCGCGTCGGCGATATGCCAGAAACGTGTCGCATCGTGATACTGCTTTTCACACATCACATCCAGTTGCGCGCCGTCGGTGACCAGGGCATCGACACCTGTTGTGGCCGGTAAACGCCGTAGTCTTACCGCGGTTACCGAATGTCCCTGGCTGTCCTTGCAACTGACCGTCTTGCTGTTGGCATAACGCGAATTTTTGTTAAACATGGTCACGCTCCATTATCAAAACGGAATCACATCAATGGCAAAATCAGCGGCATTGGCCAGATTGAGGGCGGCCTGGGCTTCCTTGACTGACTGGGTATAGCTCAGGGCGCCTTTGCCGATGTTGTCTTTGGAATTCTTGGGAAAGCTGGTCACCTGCAGGCCAATCTGGACTTCAGCTTGCACCGGATTCAGCTTTGGATCATATTTCTGTTCAGTAATCGACATCGATTTAATATCGACCGGTAATACCCGGGACGGACCCCAGATAAATAGAATGGGTGGTAAATGTTCACGCGGGATCGGCTTCTCGGGTTGACTCCCATTGCCACTTCCAAGTGCATCACCGATGGCGTCCACGGCTGCGCCGATGGCACCGCTGATGATCCCGCCCTCGGTGTACACCATCTTTTCCAGCGCGGCCAGTTGCGGACCGATACCAAATATTCTAGGAACCGAAGACGCCGCATCATGCTTACCCAGATCGTCGGCGGCGGAAAAATGGGCTGTAACGGTGAAACTCTCGGTGGGTGATGCACCGGCCTGGCGGGTTTCCACCTGGGCATTCTTCTCCGGCGTGCTGTCAGTGCGGCCCGGGATATTCAAGGTGCGCGCGATCTGTTCCGGGTTAAACTGGAATACCACGATATTGGGTATCGGACCGAGAAAATCACTGGCATATTCGACCAGGGCTCCGCGAACATAAGACGCCATTACGTTATCCCCTCCCCGTTATATCCACGCTGTATCTGCATGATCAAACGGTCCACAAGCAGACTGCGCAAAGCGGCGGCATCCGCCTGTGTGTCCATATAAACCGGGCCCAGACTCAGTTCAGCAACGTCGTACGAAGCCAGATCCCCCCTGGCCAGGACACCCAGGCGCCGATGTAACTCCTGCTCCAGGCCGTCGACGGCCTGCTCCGCCAGCGTGGCAGAGACACCGTGCAGATTGATGGTCAAACGGCTTATTTCGATATCGATCATGTCACCACCTCATGCAACATCTTGCTGTAGTGGCCGAAGCTCTCCACATCGGCCGAGCGTTCCATTTTTTCCAGCTCACGTTTCAGAGACACCAGCAGATCCGTCATACCAACCTTGTGCTGCTCATTTCCCTGTTCACGGGCGGCTCGCAGACAGGCATTGAACGCGATGGAACGAATATGCCCGCCACTGAGCTGGAATTGCTTGGCCAGGTAATGCAGATCCAGGTCTGAAATATCGATCCCCGCGGGGAACACGTTCTGCCAGATCTGCTTGCGCTCTTGCTGTGACGGAATGGGAAATTCCATGACAAAACGTAGCCGACGCATGAAGGCCTCATCGATGTCCTTGCGGCGATTGGTAGCCAGGATCGCCAGCCCCTTGAAACGCTCCATGCGTTCAAGCATATAGCTGGTTTCAATATTGGCAAAACGATCATGAGCATCTTTGACTTCGGTACGCTTGCCGAATATGGCGTCGGCCTCATCGAAGAACAGCAGGCACTCGCTCATCTCGGCGGTGTCAAAAATGCGTTTGAGATTCTTTTCTGTCTCACCTATATATTTGTTAACCACCTGCGAAAGGTCGACACGATACATCGGCAGGTTCAGTGCTGTGGCCATTGCCTCGGCGGCCATAGTTTTACCGGTACCGGGGGCGCCGTAAAACAATACCGACAGTCCGCTTTCATTCCAGACCCGTGCCGTCCCCCAGTGGTAGTGCACCAGTGTCAATACCTGCATCGCATGTATGATGTCGTTGAATTGTGACTGCTGTTGTGGGGGCAGAATCAGCTCATCGGCGGTAAAGCGTGGCTTGACTTTTTGTGCCAGATTACCGATTTCCATCACCGCTTCATTGGCACAGGTGGTATACAGCGCCTCGGCCGTCAACGGGGTACGCGCGTGACGCAACAGATACGTGACCCGTTCAATCAACTGCTCTTCCAGTCGATAGCGACGCGCACACTCTTCCACGTCAGGCAGAATCGCCTGTGCCGCATCACCCAGGGCACTCAGTAACTTGTGAACCCGGCCGTGAAAGTCCAATGGCGCGATATGGAATACCGGCGTCAGACGTTGCTGTGGCAAATCCGCCAGTTGTGCCGATCGGGTCAGTGGCAAATACCAGCGCAGCGGCAGGCTGGAACCTGTTTCCAGTAACGGCAGATGACGCTTGTCATGATCGTCCTGCAGCCAATCGTCGGGCAGGACGATATCGAGACCGCGCAACCAGCAGACACAGCCCAGTGAAAGCAATGTCTCCTCATCGAGCTGTTCCCTCTGCAGGCGGACCAGTGAGGTACCGGTTTGTTTCGCCAGTGTCGCCGCCCAGGTTGAAAATGCGGCGCCTTCCGGTCCGAGCAGCGGCACGATCTGGCCGGTACCGGCCTCGCGATCATTCAGGCAGGCAACCAGAATTCCGGCATCGTGATCGAGTTGTTTATCGGTATCTTCATCGACCGGGACCAGGTCTTGCGGTAAGTCCGCAGCCGGATGAATCAGTTGTTGCACCACCATTGTCGGCATGTTCAGCGGTTGCATCCAGATCAGGTACTGGCTTGTCTCGGCGGTACGCAACAGCAAACCATAGCGATAAATAACATGGGCCGGATCGGCACAATTGATAATATCCAGTGGTGAATCCCACAATCGTTGCGCCAGCCCCAGGGTCGGGAATGGTCGCGACAGATCGTTCATACAGGTAGCGAAGATGGGCCCGAGTCCACTGTCGAGCCTGGCTGCCAGTCCCAGGGCCAGTACGAACTGCGCGGCTTCACTGAGTTGCAGTGCCTCTGCCATTTTCTGCCAGTGACTCTGTTGATCTTCGGGCAACGTCAATTGCTCGATCTGCTGGCCGAGGAAATGGGCGGCCGTATCATGTGCGAAGAATTGCTGTTTTTCATTGGCAAACCGGACCAGATCCAGACTTTCCTGTGTGGCATCGTTCAGTGGCGGCAACAGGCCGTTCTTCGGGTCGGCCTGCCCGGCACGCTGGTGCCAACACCAGGCGACTTCACGTCGCAGTCGCAGCGTAACCTGTGCGAACCAGTAGGCGGCACCGGGATCCGCCAGAGCCAGGTTGGGCATCACCTGTTCCGGTCCGGTAGACAATGGGGATTGAATCGCTGTCATACGCTCCAGTCCACCTGTACGATTTTGCCGGCCTGCTCACCATTGACCCGGACGACAATGGAATAGAACCCGGCCTGGATCTCGTCATCCTGGCTGACGCTGATGGCAATCTCGGTCTGCGCGGTATTGACTGTCGCCTCGAACAGAGGCCCGACCACGCCATTGTTATAAAAAGCCACATAGATGTTGTCTGCCCCGGTACCCAGGTTGTTTCCCTGGATCGTGAGCGTGCCGGATACCCCGGGACTGTGATCGACAAGCCCGGACGGTACGACCGTATCGACAGTAGGTAACAGGTGGCCGAAGACCGCATTACTGATCATCTTCTTTCCGCCAGGCAGGTTTCTCACTGCGGTGACAGGGTAACTTCCTGCCGAGACAGCAATAGCCGGATCGATAATTGTATGAACTTCACCGACCATCGCCGCGGTGACTGGAAACTCGGTATCGCCTAAACGGATGGCATCGATCTCGGACCCGATGTCTTCACCATACAGGACGATTTCATCATCCAACTGAAAACGCACAGGTTCCAGCCGATCCAGGCGCGGGCCAAGTGACGGTATCACCACGACCCCCTCATTGCCCGGTGGACCGACCGTTTCCACCGGCAGGCTGTAGGCGGGCGGTTTGGATGGCGCGATCAATACCGGCCGGATCTGAAACGCCGTGGAAATCCGGTATTGTTCGTCACTGCCCTGCATCACCTTGGACAATAATTCAGCATCCGCGGTATCGAAGCTGACTTTCAGAGGTTCGGGATTATCCGCCAGAGCGGTAATGGATGCAGGGTCCAGGTAATTGAGTTCCTGCAGTGCGAGCATTCCTTCCCCGAGCAACTCGTGGGCATTATCGTTATCACTCTCCTTGTGCTGATCGAAGGCGGTCATCAGATAATGCAAGACCAGCCACAATGGCGGGGCCTGGCCATTATCCAGCGTCTGGTTACGCATATGACCGTCGATATCCACCTGGTACAAAAACAGGTTGAACTTGGGTCCGTTACTCGACTTGGCCGCCTGTTCAGGGCGTCCGATATCAACGGTTACTGCCGTGGTCCGGGTGGTGAGACGCGACTTGAGCACGTTACTAACGGCGCCGATCGCGGTTTTGGTATCTAACAGGGCCACAGGTCACCAGCCTCGCAGATAATGCCGACTCAGGCGCACCGTACGCGGTGCTGAATCTGACGATGATACCGGCCGGGGCACAACGGGTTCGACCGGTGTTGCTTCGGGTTGATGTACTTCTACCTGAATATTGCCGATTCGAACCTGAATGTTAGGAAGTGACATTTTTTCACTGTCGGAAGCGCGTGAGATGCCTGCAAGAGGTAGTTCGCCAAACGCTTTGAATTCATTCTGAACTGAGGAATCCCGGAACTGATCGACCGGTTCGAACACCGACCGTTCATACTCAACCCTGTCGTCCGGAAAAACAGATACAGTCTGTCCTGGTTTGTCAGAGGAATCATTTATCGGCCAGGTTTTATCAAACGGTGCAGGATCGGACTGAGTTTGCGTAACGAGTTCATTGGATTCTGTTATGGTCGAAGGCGTGTCCGAATGTTCCGAGGTGACAAATCGTATCTTGTGCTGCGGCGATGTGCCAGGCAGCACTCCAGGTGCGACAACATCGTGGTTTTCCCCAGGCCGGACAGATGCATGGTTCGACCCCGGAGTCAATAAGGAGTCGTCAGTTGGTCGTTCATCAGACATCGATATAGCCTGATCGGACGATGTTGAATGTCGTGTTGAAAGGGCATCTGGTCGGACAGTATCACTGTCACTCGCCCTGCTATCCTTTACCAATTTACCATGCTGCGACGCTGGCGACTTCCCGGTCTGCGCAGGAGGTGCAGTGTATACCGATGGCGACTCTGGAATCATCAAGCCGGTCGGTAAGGATGATGCATAGACGGTTTCGTCTTGGACCTCAACATCCGGAGAATCTGTGGCGGGCAGATTAACCGGGTTAGCGGGTTGACTGTTTGTGCTGGACACGGCCGCCATTGGCTGCCGGATAGCCGAGGGAATACCAGAACGCATCGCCAGACGGGAAAGGTAGTGGCTCATACGGTCACCGCCCCGGTAATCCGTTCAACGTAAAAATTACGACGAGCAGGCGGAAGTTGCATCACCTCTTGCTCGGACCAGTGGTAAACCGAGGCGATAAGATGTACATGCTCCAGCCGTTGTCGCTGGCGAGCGGCCAACAGAGAAAGTATGCGACGCTCGAGATCCAGTGCGATATCATTTTCTGACTCACACACCGGGCAGCGAGTCGATAACGACAAAGCGGTCAGAGAATCGGCCTTTTCCAGAGCTTTATCGATGGATTTCTGCCAGCTGTCAGATATTCGCAAATCTGCCGCAACCGATTCCGGCTCCTCTTCACTGTCGATAATCAGGGTTTTACACATATACTCTGAAAGCCCGTCACTACCCTGCTCACGTGCATGCTGCTGCCATAGAATCTGGTCAAGCCCAACAGGATGACGCAGCGTTAGCGACACACCTGGCACGGGTTCGCAGTGAATCGATTCCAGATCATCGATATCGATAAAATCCTCGAGTTGCAACTCAATTTCAAGCTGTTCGCCACAGCCTGTCTGCTGACAATGCGAGGTCAGATTGAGTCTGTTGCCGAAAGATGCAAAGGCTATCGCCAGCAAGCCCTGAAGTCTGCGCTTGACTGTCCATTGCCAGATTGTATCCGGTGTGAAACCATGCCCCTGATCATCGAACAGGCATTCTTCCAGCACGCGGGTAACGACCTCCGGCTGTGAAACAGCCAAGAATTCAATATCTATATCAACGGGCGCATCCCCAAATGAACGGGCGTAGAACAGGCTGTCACCTTCACCTAAGCCCGCCCTCAATGGCGGCCAAGCGACATGTTCCTGCTTGAGTCTGCTGGATGGAATGGACATGTTACAGCGTAATTATTTTCAGGATTTCTCGTCGGGTTCGGTGGTGTCCAGGTCGCGTTCCCAGCCCTCGAGCTCGATCTTCATGCTCTCGATCGCCACAGCATTGGCATTGGCATCAAGATCCGGTATTGCCGTATATTCACTGATCCAGCAACCGTGCAGGAAATAACGCTTTGCCACCTGTCCCTTTTCATTCATCATCTCCAGGGTCAGTTCCTTCTTATAACCGGCCAAGTCCATCATCGGGTCACCTTCGTAGGTATGCACCTTGTTGGCCCAGGACTCGAATTCCAGGTCGTGAGTAATCCCGCGCTCAACGGTCAGCCCCTCATACGAGGTCCGTCCAGGTGATTTGTGATCATAACTGTTATCACCGCCACTGCGATGCTTGACCACTTCAGTAGTTCGCTTGAGCGTACCTATTTTGCTGACACCCATAACAGGTTTGTTATCCCACAGAATCCTGAACTTGAAGTTCTTGTAAGGATCGTAGCGATGCGCATTAACAACAAATCCGTTCGCCATTTATCTTCTCCTCGATTTTGAATTAAAGCTCACCGGCCATCTGCTGGATGGTGATAACGACAAACTCTGCCGGTTTGAGTGGCGCAAAACCCACCTGGATGTTAACTATGCCCTTGTTGATATCGTCCTGAGTAGTGATCTCCTTGTCGCATTTGACATAGAACGCCGCCTTGGGGTCGGAACCCTGGAAGGCTCCCTGACGAAACAGCGACATCATGTAGGCACCGACATTCAGCCGTACCTTGGCCCACAGATCTTCGTCATTAGGCTCGAATACCACCCATTTTGTGCCCCTGTACAGTGACTCTTCGATCATCAGCGCCAGACGACGTATCGGGATATATTTCCATTCACTGCCAAAATCATCATCACCGTCCATAGTTCGTGAACCCCAGTTAACAAAACCGTTGGGGAATACACGGATGCAGTTCACACCCTTCTTGTTCAATACGCCGTTTTCATCATCGGTCAGGCTCAGAGCGAGTCCGTTAATACTGCGAACGCCGGCTTCGATACCGGCTGGCGCTTTCCAGACCCCTCGAGACGAATCAGTACGCGCCATGAGCCCGGCTATTGCTCCGGCCGGTCCGATTAGCCTGTTGACGCCACGTTCTGAGAAGCTAAGCCGGGGATAGAAGACAGCGGAGTGATCTTTGACCAGTGTCGATCTCAGATTGTTGATTTTGGATGTGTCCTGTATCACCGCCGGACGGTCATTGGAGTCTGTCCAGTCACCGGGTGGGTCGATAATCAGGAAGGCGCGATTATTCTGGCAATACACACTGGCTGGACCCCAAACAGACGCCATTACCGAATCTGAAACCTCTCGATCACCGGGCAAGATCAGCAGGTTGAATAAATCTATCGGATCCAGGGCATGCAAACCGGTCTGATCGGCCTCATTGCCGAGATAGGCCGTTTTATCCGGAAAACTACCATCGATTGCAGAAACACTACCGGAACTGAAGCCTCCTACATCCCTGCCCAGAGAATACTGTCTGGCATTCAGGGTAATGGTATTTTCTGCTGGGTCACTGTCGATCTCAGCCGTACCGGCGTCAACAACTGACGGCTGGTTGTTTATCGCACCATCGGTCGCAACAATGGCAAGGTAATAGCCCCAGACTTCAGCACGAAACCCCAGTTCGGGTTGCGCATTGATGGCACTGGCTATGATTGTGAATTTTTCACGAATACCATCGTTATCGCCGGTTACCGTGCTCTTTCCGGTTTCGTTTTGATACCAGAAATCACTTCCGGATCTGGTCACGATATTAAATGTTGACGAATTGACCATTACGGAGGTGGCATTGATTGTCATCGAACTTATCGTGCTCTGAGCGACCATTGCGAGGTCATTCAGGTTACTCAAATCGCCTGGTGAGGTAGTAAGTACAGAATTGTAGATCGAGGCATTCGGCACAGGCCGATGACCGCTCCATCTGGTGACCTCGACACCGCCCTGTTCGACCCCAAGCATGAGCGCTGCGGCGATATCATTACTGGCAGCACGTCGCACTCTAACGCTCTCCTTGCTGCCGGTATCGGATGATATGGTCAACAATCTGCCGAAATTGGCAATTGCAGTCTCCA
>JAXHTI010000056.1:13580-15784 GCA_034190045.1 Pseudomonadota bacterium | reverse complement strand
AATCCAGGTACGGGTCAACCGGATCATCGAAAACGAGGTGAAGCTGGGCATCCAGGCGCACCCGGATCTGATGATCCTGCGCGAGGAAATCAGCCCCAACTACCCGCCAGTGCCACCACCCCCTCCCTCCAGCTTGATGGAAGGCCAGATCCGAACCATCCTGGCCCGGAATATCAGTCATTATCGCCACGCGCGCCAGTGGAGCGCACAGCAACTGGCCGAGCAGGCCAACCTGCCGCTGACCACGCTAACCGCCATGGAGCAGGGGATCGGCACAATCACCCTGGACGATTTGGATCGGGTCGCCCTGGCACTGGGGATCGGTGTGGCCGAGCTGTTGCGGGAGTGACGGCACTGATTACATCGGCAGAATACCTGCGGTGAGAAATACTCGGAGCAGTCGACCTCCTTATTACGGGCACTTGGAGCGTGTGTAACGGGCAGGTTTGTAAGACCAGCTGAAAACCTATCCAGGCTGACGCGATTGTGATGTGTATATATTCTGTATTTGATACACATCAAAAGGAGGTCACCGCCATGCGGACGAACATTGAGATTGACGACAAGCTGATGGCCGACGTACTCAAGGCCACCGGACTAAAAACCAAGAAGGAAGTAGTGGAGCTGGGGCTTAAGACGTTAATTAGGATAAAAAAACAGGAAGGAATCAAGCGATTCAGAGGCAAGCTGGAGTGGTCAGGGGATCTGGACGATATGAGAAATGCTTCGTGATTCTCGTGGATTCCAGCGTCTGGATTGACTATTTCAGCGGTAATGGCTCTGCGGAGGCCGATTTTCTCGACGAGACGCTGGGCAATCGCCCCGTCGCTATAGGCGACCTGATCCTCACTGAAGTGCTTCAGGGTTTCAGGCACGACAAAGACTACAAGACCGCCAGGCGCTTGTTGGAGGAACTTACGGTATTCGACTTGCTCGGCCAGAAGATGGCAATAAAAAGCGCAGAAAATTTTCGAAAACTGCGCAAGAGCGGTAAAACTATCCGAAAGACAGCCGACCTCATAATAGCTTCATTCTGTATCGAGCATGATCTTCCGTTGCTATTTTCAGATAAGTATTTTCGGCCTTTTGTCGAACACCTTGGTTTGCGTAGTGCTGTTAGCATATAACGTTTTAGCTGTGGGGCTTCGCAGCGAAGCAAGCCGTCCCATACAAGCGCATTGTTATGCGCCATCAATTGTAACCTTGTCAATTTTTGTTCCTGGTGGTAAGTCTTTAACCTGTTTCATAATTTGACCTGCAATATCCAATGAAACTGCAAAAGACATTACTTCAATATTTTCAACAGTTAATGGGCCTGACAGCACAGGGCTAACTTTAAAATCAAGGCATTGGCCTTGCTCAATGTTAAAACCGCTCTCTTGAGCAGCAAGAGCCAACCCAGCCATAAGGAAATGATCTTGCCCCTCTTCGGTGTTTAATATTTCTTGCATTTCTTCTTTAGAGGATGCAACTCTCTCGAGAGCGCCTCCAAGTGTATCTAAAAAGTAGATTCCGTCATCTGATTCAAAAAACACATCACCAAAGCAGGTTGTAATAAATGGCTCCTTGCCAGAGAAGTCGATCCAGTCCCATGCTTCAAGACCTTTTTAATATCATTGATGTCTTGTTTTATTACTAACATCGAGATTCCTTTTGAGAGAAAAGGGTCAGGTCTTGTCTTTTGCTTCATGAATAACAAATGACATGATTTAGCCTTGTGGGTGGAACTGACAATCAGGCAGCAATTCCCTCGACAACCAGGTGGCTGATATCGGCATGCTGGCTTGCATGTTCGAAAGTAATCGCGCAGACATTACCATTTGTATCAAGATCAAGAATCGTATTTTCGTCCAGATCCCGGGTTTGGGTGATATCTGTATCACGAAATTCTATATAGAGTGTCTCGGTATCCTGGAAGTAACTAACTTTCATTGAGATATGCTCGATCGAAAAATGCGTTATGTACAGTTTCGCCGTCGGGTAAGAGGACTACTCGTAGATAACGATTGTCTATTTCTTTGATCTTGGCCCTGAATGTAGAGCAGATCAAGCAAGGCGAAACGATTAACACTTGCTTGTTGGCAATAAAGGTTTTCCTCCGCGTCCTTTGCGTCTCCGCGACCTCCGCGTTAATTCCCAGTGAAATCAAAAAATCGCTGCGCGTTAATCGTCCCGGTAATCCGGCCAGGCCGCCAGCAGGATGA
>JAXHTI010000056.1:0-13480 GCA_034190045.1 Pseudomonadota bacterium | reverse complement strand
CCGGGGTGCATGTCGGCATGAAAGAAGCTGTCGCGAAAAACCTGGGTAAAGAAAATTTCCACGCCGTGTTCAGCCAGTTTTTTGAGATCGATGTTCGCCTGGATCAGTCGTTCAATATTGCCGATCGGAACCCCTTCAATACGCTCCATCACCATCACGTTGCGACGGCAATAATCCCAGTAGACATCCGGCACATACAGCAATGGCGAATTGAGAAAGTTGCGCCGCAGTTGCGAGGCATTGGCGGCTTCCCGGGTCAGGTCCAGTTCATCGAGAATGGTTTTTTCGAATTCGCTGACGACCTCCACGGCATGCAGCTGGCGGCCCAGAGCCCAGTAACGTTCGAAGGCCGTGGCGAACAGGTACATCAGGCCGATATCGCGCTGGATTACCGGCAGGATGTTGGGACGCAGAACCTTGACCACGACTTTCTGGCCATCATGCAGGGAGGCGCCATGGACCTGGGCAATGGAGGCCGAAGCGAACGGCGTGGCATCGAACTGGGCAAAGATGGCATCGATCGGCTCGCCCAGCTCTCGTTCGATAATCTGCCGGGCGAGTTGATCGGAAAAGGGCGGCACCCGGTCCTGCAACCGGGTCAGTTCATCGGCGATGTCATCGGGCAGCAGATCGCGCCGGGTGGAGAGGATCTGCCCGAACTTGATAAAAATCGGCCCGAGATCTTCCAGGGCCAGGCGCACCCGCTCGCCGCGTGGTTGCTTGCGCGCCAACCACAGCCAGGGCATGAAGATCTTGAGAATTCGGAAGGGGCGAAACAGCGGCGTATGCAAGACCAGACCGTCCAGCCCGTGACGCATCAGCACAAAGCTGATGTAAAACAGGCGAAAGAACTGGCTAATGGGTTTCATGCGCGGGCCGAACCAAAATCAAATCAAACCGCATTGTACGGGGTGTGCGAGCCCGAAACCAGTAACCGAAGAACCGATATGGTAGCGGTTTGTGAGAGCGGGGAACCAAAAAGAGAGTCTAGCAACTAGTCACTAGAATCTAGTCCCTGTACTTCGTTCCTGTCTTCCTGGCATGTGAGTTCGAGCCCCTTCTGTAACGTCGGGTATTGTAATTCGATCCCCAGCTCCTCGTGCAGTCGCGAGGTATCCATCCGCCGTGATTCGCCCAGGTAGGAAAGCATCCCCTCGCTCAGGGTCTGTTGGGCCTCGTCCCTGTCGATCAATGGCGGGCGCGGCAGGCCGAGGAAATCGGCAACCGTATTGAAGTACTGGGTCATATTGCTGTCATTGCCATCGCTGACATTATAAATCGCGTCCGGTGTCCCCCGTTGCGCGGCGGCGACACAGATGGAGGCCAGATCGGCGACGTGAATGCGATTGGTCTGCGGCGCCAGTGTTTCGTGAATCATCGGGATTTGCTCGCGGATCCGTTTGATCGGCAGCCGGCCAGGACCGTAAATGCCCCCGACGCGCAACACGATGACCGGCACGCTGTGTTGCCGGCCCCATTCGCGCAGGCTCTGTTCGGCGGCATAGCGGCGCCGGGCACGATCCACTTGCGGATTGGGATCGGTGTGTTCGGTCACGATGGCGCCCTGGCGATCGCCATACACTCCGGAGGTGCTGATGTAGACAATCCGCGCGGGGCGGCTGCCGTGCTGATCGAGAGCCTGTAAAAAGTGCGTCATTCGGGGATCGCTCTGGCCCTGGCGGGGCGGCGGGGCGAAGTAATAGACCAGGGCCTGATCCACCGGCAGGTCGGTCAGACTGGTCGGCTCATCCAGGTCGGCCGGGTACGCCGTGATACCTGCGGCCGTCAGTCGTTCGCCGTGGCGGGCCAGCCCGGTGACCGGCACGCCTGCGGCCTGCCACAGCCGGGCGACCCGGGTGCCGACGTCGCCGCAACCGATGATAAATACCTGTTCAGGGGGTTTTACTGCCGGGTTCATTAGGAGATAATTCCGCGCTTTGTGATGAGAAGTTGAGCAATTTTATGAGTTTTTCCGTCAAAGTCGAGCCCAGTGGTCATACTTTTCCGGTAGAAGAGGATGAACCGATCCTGGACGCGGCGCTTCGTCATGGTCTGGCCCTGCCCTACGGTTGCCGCAATGGCGCCTGCGGATCCTGCATGGGCAAGGTGGTGGAAGGCAAGATCGCCTATCCCGAGGATGAGCTGCCCCCGGCGTTGACGGAAGAGCAGGCCACTACCGGTATGGCGCTGTTTTGCCAGGCGCGGGCCCTGAACAACCTGGTGATCGAAACCCGCGAGGTGGCCGAGGGTCAGGACATCCCGATCAAAAAGCTGCCGAGTCGCATCGCCGAGATGAGCCGGCTCAATCACGATGTCATGTTGCTCAAACTCAAGCTGCCCAGCACCGAGCGCCTGCAGTTTCTGGCCGGCCAGTACGTGGATTTCATTCTCAAGGATGGGCGGCGGCGCAGTTTCTCCCTGGCCAATGCGCCGCACGACGATGATTACCTGGTATTACACATCCGGCATGTCGAAGGCGGCCGTTTTACCGGCGAAGTATTCGACAAGATGAAGGTCAAGGATATCCTGCGCATCGAGGGCCCGTTCGGCGGCTTTTATCTGCGCGAGGACTCGGACCGGCCGATCATCTTCATGGCCGGCGGGACCGGTTTTGCACCCATCAAGGGGATGATCGAACATGCCTTCGCCTCGGGCATCGAACGGCCCATGCACTTGTACTGGGGAGCCCGGGCCAAACAGGATCTGTATCTGCCGGAATTGCCCGAACAGTGGCTCGAAGAACATGCCAATTTTCGTTATACCCCGGTGCTTTCCGAGCCGATGGCGGAAGACAACTGGCAGGGACGAACCGGTTTTGTACACGACGCGGTGATCGCCGATCATCCGCAACTGGCCGGTTACGATATTTATGCCTCGGGCCCGCCGCCGATGGTCTATGCCGGTCAGGACGCCTTCCCCGCCCATGGCCTGGATCTGGATCACTATTATTCCGACGCGTTTGAATACAACAAGGATTGAACCGGCTCGGCGATTCGCAAATTCCCCCGGGTCTGCTATTTTTGAAAGAAGGGCCGTCGTACCGTAACAAAAGGAACAGTCTGGTGATGGATTCAGTCGGAGAAAAAGGCAGCCGTCTGCTGGATGAGGCGGCCCAGTTATGCGATTTGTTGCGCATGGCCTATGGCACGGCCCATCGCATGCAGCAGGACTTGCACGGTGACACCTACGAGCGGACGACCGACGTGGTTAACCAGTTACACGATCTGCGTGCGATGTGTAACAACCTGTTCGATGAAGTTGCGCATGAAGTCGGTGAGATGCAGTCGGGTGAACACGAGATCGGTTCCGCCTCAGATCGTCAATAACAATCCCTTGCGATAACACTCGGCGGCCAGTTCCGTTTCATTGAGCTGGTCCAGTAACTGACCCAGCTCACGGTAGGTTTCGGGCGTTTCATGATTGCCCAGGCTGGCCTCCAGGTAGCTGCGGGCCTTGCCCCATAACTCACAGCGCATCGCCAGCCGGCCCAGGCTTAGCAGCAGGCTGGCGTTGTTTTCCCGCCCTTTTAACCAGTTCTCCGCCTGTTGTAACTGGCGATCCGCGGTGCTCGATTGCACCAGCCCGTAAAGGCGTACCAGCTCGCTGTTATATTCCCGTTTGATCGCCTCGCGCAGGATCGTCTCGGCCGTATCATGCTGCTGCAGCGCGATCAGATGCGAGGCGTATTCTTCCACCAGGCCCCGATCGTGACGCAGGTTGCGCGGAATCTGTTGCCAGATGCTGTTGAGGTTTTCCGCCTTGTGGCCATTGACCTGTAACAGGTTGTGATAAACGGTCTTACTCAGCCGGTCATGTTCCGTCTCGTCGAGAACATGGTACTTGTCGAGTTTGGGTAACAGGGCCTGCAGATCGCCCCAGCTGTGCAGTTGTTCGTACAGCTGGGCCAGCAGATAGAGCACATGCGGATGACGCGGTGCCAGCGATTGCAGATGCATCAGCGAGGCCAGGGCCTGTTCCAGCTGACCGTGGGCCAGTTGCAGCTCCGCCTGGGTGAGTTCCACCGCGATATCCGCCCCGGGGGCACTGTTATGCGCCAGCGACAGGTAGTGATCGCGACGTTCGTGCGCATGCTGTTTTTGCGCGGCGCGGGCGGCCGACAGGTAATTGAGCAACGGGGTGTCACTGTCTTTGGCGTGGTTGATCAACGCCCGTTCGGCCCGTCGCCAGTTGCCTTCGGCCAGCTCGATGAGCCCGCGATTGGAGGAATGGCGGGCCTTGCGCCGCCGGCGCAGCTGGCGCCAGCGACGCAGCCGGCCCGGCACGTGCCAGCCGCGCACCAGCGTGCGAATCAGAAAATAGAGCAGCAGAAAACCGATCACCACGATACTGGCAAACAACGACAGGCTCATCTCCAGCGTGGTCTGGCCCCGGCTGATCAGCACATAGCCCGGGTCCTGGTAGGCCAGCAGCCCGAGGAGCACGGCCGCCAGCAGGATCAAAAAGGCAGTGAACAACCACTTCATGATGCGGCGTTATCCGTGGCTTCGGAATCGGGGGTGCTTTCTTCGGGCACCGGCTCGCTGGCCCGACGTTGTTGCCGGAAGCGTTCCAGCGCCTGGTGGGTGTCGCTGATATCCGGCAGTTCGGGGTGAATGGTCTGTTCGGCCAGCTGCGCAAGCTGCTCGAGGGTCTGCCGGGTCGTTGTTTGTTCGGTGTCGAAATAGGTTTCCACCCACTGGCGGGCCTGTTGCAGCCGTTCCTGGTAGACGCGGGTCTGGCCGCCCAGCAGTGCCAGGCGTGCCTGTTCCAGTTGCAATTGCAGGTTCTGGGTCAGGAAGAAGCGTTGCTCGGGCGCCAGCAGCGGTTGGATCGGCTCATCATGCTGGCGGATCACCACCAGGGATTTGAGGTCCTGCCACAGGGCCCCTGGCAGTTCGCGCCAGGACTCGACCTTGTCGCTTTGCGCGGCGGCGGCGTCGAGCTGTTGGCGGGTTTGCGGATCGGGCGTGGCCAGCGGCAGACGGGATATATCCCCGGCCAGGCTGCTCAGGGTGAACGAGAGGCCGGCCAGATCGGGCTGATCCACGGCGCGCAAATCATTGATGTCGGCGGCAATCCGCTGGCGGATTTTCAGCAGGCCGGGGTCCGCCACTTCACGCAGTCGCTCGTCGGCCGATTGCAGGGCGACGATGGCGGTGGCCACGTCCCGTTCCAGCAGCAGCCGGTGATTGGCCAGTTTGAGCAGGTATTCGGCCTCGGTCAGCAGCCAGTCGTTGCGCAGGTGGCTGCGGCTTTTGATCAGGGTCTGCAGGGCGTCATCCAGGTTTTGCTGGCGGGTTTGCAGTTGCTGCAGTTGCTCATCCTGGCGACTGTTCTGGCTGGTGTGCTGACGACGCAGACCGGTGAGGGTCTCTTCCAGTGTCGCCAGTTGCTGGCGTTGTGTGTCGGCCAGCTGTTGCTGGGTCTGCCACAGATAATAGCCGCCGGCCCCCGCGCCGACGGCGCCCAGCAGCCCCAGCAGGGCGACGAACAGGGCGACACCCGCCCCGCGTGCACGCGGGGCGGGCTCCGCGGTGTTTTCCGGGTTCGCCTCGTCGGATTCGGTGACCGCCGGGGTATCGGCGTCGTCCCCGGCCGGGGTGGTTTCGTCGTGTGGCTTGTCGTTGTCAGTCATGGCCTGTTACTCAGCATGGCGCCAGTGGCGCAGGGTGTCGAGCAGTCCCTGATCGCCGGGTTGTTCGCAGACCTGTATCGGTCCACTAAAGCCCCGTTGCCGGGCGGCATCGGCAATGCGTTGATGAAACACCACCAGCGGGGTGTGTTGCAATGTTTCCCGCTCGCTCTGGCCAAACTCGAGCAGGTTCGCCAAGGCGTCGCTGCTGCTGAGCGTAATGATATCAATCTCGCCCCGGCGCAGCGGCCCGAGCAGGGTTTCGGGATCGTTGTCCGGTTTGACCCGGCGATAGACCTCAGCATACCCCACCTGTGCGCCCCTGGCACGTAGACTGGTCGCCAGTTTTTCTCGCCCGCCCTCGCCGCGCACGATCAGCACCTTTTTGTCGCAAATCTGTTCTGCCTGCAGGGCTGGCAGGGCCAGCAGCGCCTCGCTGTCGTGCCCCTGCTGTGGCACCAGGTCGGGCGAACGCCCCACCTGTTGTTGCAGGGCCCGGGCGGTCCCCCGGCCGACACAGGCGAGGGTCAGGTTCGGCGGCAGGCCGTCTGGCAACAGGGCCAGGGCGTGTTCCACGGCGTTGGGGCTGATGAAAATGAGCAGGTCATAGTCCTGCAGGCGGCCCAGGGCCTGTTGCGCTGCGGCGGGATCGGCGGGTCGGTCGATGGCCAGCAGGGGGAAGATCAGCGGCCGGGCACCGGCCTGCTCCAGCTGGTGTTGCAGGTCGGTGCTCTGGTGGGACGGGCGGGTGATGACTACCCGCAGGCCGGCCAGATCATTCGGCATACAGCGCGTCCAGGATCGCATCGGCGCCGCGCGAGAGCAGGTCTTCGGCCAGCACCTGTCCCAGTTCGTCGGCGTTTTCGGGCTGGCCGGCGATTTCGCCGCGCACGATCTCGCTGCCGTCGGTGCGCCCGACCAGGCCGCGCAGCAGGATGACCCCGTGAGAGAGCTCGGCATAGCCGGCAATCGGGACCTGGCAGCCGCCATTGAGGCGGTGGTTCATGGCCCGTTCGGCGCGTACCCGCAGGGCGGTGGTCTTGTCGTTGAGCGGGGCAATGAGCGAGTTGACGCGCTCATCGTCGCGGCGACACTCGATACCGACCGCCCCCTGGCCGATCGCCGGCAGGCTGATTTCCGGGCCGAGGAGCTGGGTGATGCGCTCCTCGAAGCCGAGCCGTTTGAGCCCGGCGGCGGCGAGGATGATGGCATCGTAGTGATCGTCATCGAGCTTTTGCAGGCGGGTGTTGACGTTGCCGCGCAGATCGATGATTTGCAAATCCGGCCGCAGTTCGGCGATCTGGCACTGGCGGCGCAGGCTGGAGGTACCCAGGCGGGCCCCTTCGGGCAACGCTTCCAGACTCGGGTGGTTGTTGGAGACGAAGGCGTCGCGCGGGTCTTCGCGCGGGCAGATCACCGGCAGGTGCAGCCCGTCGGGCAGCTCCACCGGGACATCCTTCATCGAATGCACGGCGATGTCGGCCTCGCCGCTCAGCAGGCCGTTCTCCAGCTCCTTGACGAACAGTCCCTTGCCGCCCACCTTGGCCAGCGGGGTATCGAGGATCTTGTCGCCCTGGGTGGTCATCTTGACCAGCTCCACCTGCAGATCGGCGTGGGCGGCTTCCAGCGCGGCCTTGACGTACTCGGCCTGCCACAGGGCCAGCTGGCTTTTGCGTGTCGCGATGCGGAGAATCTCGGTCATGCCTTACTCTTGGTTTGAAATTAATGGGGATATAAAAAGAGATTATAAAACTTTTGCGGAGCAATTCGCACAAACCTTTATAATACACCAATTCCAACTGGCCCCGATGCCCCGATGTTAAGACGTTTGCTCGCCACTTCCCTGTTACCCCTGCTGATGACGCTGCCCGTGAGTGCGGCGGACCAGGCGGCGCGTGCCTACGAGGTGCCGCGCACCGGGGATCTGCAGGCCGATGGCCAGCTGGCAAAGCGCAAAAACCTGCCGATCCTGATCATGTTTTCGCAAACCGGCTGCAGTTATTGTGAGCAGGTGCTGGAGCAGTTCCTCGAGCCGATGCGTAAAAGCGGTGACTATACCGACCGGGTGATCATGCGCAGGATCAAGCTCGATGCCTTCGAGGAGATCAGGGATTTTGACGGCCAGTGGCGTGAACCGGATGAGATCGCCCTGCGCTACGGGGCCAGTGTCACGCCGACCGTGGTGTTTGTCGATTATCGCGGCCATCAACTGGCCGAACGAATTCTCGGCCTGACCACCCCGGCCTTTTATGGTGGCGAGCTGGATGATGCGATCGAGCTGGCCTTGCAGCGACTGCGGCCGGTGAATGTGTCGTTGCAACCGGGATCGGACAACCGTCGACTGCAATAAGACTCAGTCGCCCGCTGCTGACAGACTGCGTAGCAGTTCCCGTACCTGCGGTAAATGGCGACGACTGACCTCCAGCTGATGATCGCCCTGGCGCAGCTGTATGAAGACCCTTCCCTCGTTATCCTTGCGCAATCCGGTAATAAATTGTCTGGCCACCAGCGCATTGCGATGAATGCGGATGAACTGATCGGCAAACTTTTGTTCCAGGGATTTGAGCGGTTCCTCGATTAACACTTCCCCGTCCTGATAACAGACGGTCACGTACTTGTGTTCGGCCAGGAAATAAAGCACCTCGTTGATCGGCACCAGGCGCACACCGCCCTGTACCCGGGCGCTGATATGCAGGGGTGGCGTGTCCTGTTCCTGCTGCATCTGCGCCAGGGATTGCAGCTGGGCCCGGGTCAACTGGGTAGCCGCCTGCAGGGCCTGTTCCAGTTGTTGCTGTTTGATCGGTTTGAGCAGGTAATCCACCGCATGGCTTTTGAACGCCTGCAGGGCATACTGATCGTACGCGGTGGTAAAAATGATCGCCGGCGGGTTGGGCAGCTTGTTGAGATGTTCCGCCGCTTCCATCCCGTCCATGCCGGGCATGCGAATATCCAGCAGTACCACGTCCGGCTGGTGTTGCTGGACCAGCTCCAGCACCTGCCGTCCATTGGCCGCTTCACCGATAACCTGCCAGTCGTTCAGATCCTCCAGCAGGGATTGCAGGCGCGAACGGGCCAGCGGTTCATCATCAGCGATCAGAATTTTCATGCCAGGGCTCATAGGGAAAACTCAAGCAGACTTTATAGTGATGATCCATCTGGTCAAGCGCCAGCCGGGTTGGTCCCGCGAAACCGGCGGACAGGCGATCGCGAATGTTCTCGTGTGCCAGCTGGTTACCCCGGCTGTGTGGCCGGGCGGGGTTGTCGGGGATCGGGTTGTCGATAGTGATCTGCAACTGGTTGTCGACCAGCTCGCCGCTGATTTCGATGGTGCCGCCATCGGTACGTGGTTCGATACCGTGATAGATCGCGTTTTCGATCAAAGGCTGTATGAGCAGGGCCGGTAGCTGCGCATCCCCTGGCAGCGCATCGACCTGCCAGTGAACATCAAGCCGTTCGCCGAGGCGCAGTTTTTCGATCTGCAGATAGCGACGACACAGGGCCAGCTCGTCGTCCAGCGTGACCCGCTGGCGGGCATCGCTCAGTGAAGCGCGAAACAGATCGGCGAGATTTTCCACCGCTTCTTCGGCCTGCTGTGGATTATGCTGAATCAGGCTGACGATGGTATTCATGCTGTTGAACAGAAAATGCGGACGAATACGGGATTGCAGTGCCTGCAGGCGGGCCTCCGATTCGGCCCTTACCTGTCGCCGCCATTGATGCTGCACATAGAAATAACGCAGCAAGGGGCCGGCGATGATCAGTCCTATCAGCAGGTTGCGGGCAACAAACTTGGCGTGCCACAGGGCGCTCATGCCGCCGGGATAATGAACCAGCCAGTAAGCACCCTCGCTGACCAGGGCGATCACCAGGAGGATCAGCAGATAACTGGCAATGCCCGCCTGCCAGGGGCGCAAACGGCAGAGCTGGCGGCGCAGCAGGCAAAGCAGCGCGCAGCTGCTCAGGGCGGCCCATTGAACAAACAGCGAGATCAGCCCGAGGTGGGCCCAGCGTTCGGTCAGCGGGGTTTCCATCGGCGCCAGCGCAATGACAATGGCCGCCAGCTCGGCGATCACCACCACCAGAAACACCATGCGAATGCCGCAAAAGTCCGGCAGGAACAGATTGTCCTGTTCCGGTTCGGGTGAGCTGGGGCGGGAGGGTTCCGGGGTAGCCGGCATAGTCTGTTCCGGATTGGTTGTGAAAGTTATGTTAACTGAATTAAAGCACAAATTGGGCGATCCCATGCGCGCTCAGGATGAACCCGTTATAATCAACGCACCGATAAACGAATGGATGATCCGTTATGAGCGATGCCAGTCAGACCGACAAGCCCTGGGCCGGGCGCTTTACCGCCCCCACGGACGCTTTTGTTGAAGTGTTTACCGCCTCGGTCGGTTTTGACAAGCGTCTCTACAGGCACGACATTGCCGGTTCCATTGCCCATGCCCGCATGCTGGCACATGTCGGGGTGTTGAGCGAGTCGGAGCGCGATACGATTATCGAGGGCCTGAAGGTCATCGAGCAGGACATTGAGCGCGGCGAGTTTGCCTGGTCGACCACCCTCGAGGACGTGCACATGAACATCGAAGCGCGGTTGACCGATCGTATTGGCAGTGTGGGCAAGAAACTGCACACCGGTCGCTCGCGCAACGATCAGGTCGCGACCGATATCCGGCTGTATTTACGCGAGGAGATTCGCGAGATTCAGTCCGAACTGAAACGGCTGATCGACGGCTTGCTGCAGCTGGCCGAACAGGAGGCCGATACGATCATGCCCGGCTTCACCCACTTACAGACCGCGCAGCCGGTTACCTTCGGCCATCATATGCTGGCCTGGGTGGAGATGCTGGTACGGGATCTGGCGCGCCTCGGCGAAGGTTATCGGCGGGTCAATGTGATGCCGCTGGGTGCCGCCGCCCTGGCCGGTACCACCTATCCGATCGATCGTGAATTTACTGCCCGCGAACTGGGCTTCGAGGGTGTGGCGGAAAATTCACTGGATGCAGTCAGCGACCGGGATTTTGCCATCGAGCTGGTTTCCGATGCCTCGTTGCTGATGATGCACCTGTCGCGCTTTTCCGAAGAGCTGATCCTCTGGTCATCGGCGCAGTTCGACTTTGTCGATCTCGGGGACAGCTTCTGTACCGGCTCGAGCATCATGCCGCAGAAGAAAAACCCGGATGTCCCCGAGCTGGTGCGCGGCAAGACCGGGCGCATCTATGGCCATCTCATGTCCCTGCTGACCCTGATGAAAGGCCAGCCGCTGGCCTATAACAAGGATAACCAGGAAGACAAGGAACCGCTGTTCGATACTGTCGATAATCTCAAGGGTTGCCTCAAACTGTATGCCGACATGATGCCGCAGATCCACGTCAAGCGGGACAAACTGTACGAGGCCGCGCGCAGCGGTTTTTCCACGGCCACCGATCTGGCCGATTACCTGGTGCGCAAGGGGGTGGCCTTTCGCGATGCGCACGAGATCGTCGGCAAGGCGGTGCGTTACGGCGTGGACAACGGCAAGGATCTCTCCGAGATGAGTCTCGACGAACTGCAGCAGTTTTCCAAGGCGATCGAACAGGATGTATTCGAGGTACTGACCCTGGAAGGTTCCGTCGCCGCGCGCAACCATATCGGCGGCACCGCCCCGGAACAGGTTCGCGCCGCCATCATCCGGGTGCGGACCCGGGTAAAAGAAGAGGGGCTAGGGGCTAGGAGCTAGGGGCTAGGAAAATAACCCACCACCAAGGCACGAAGAATGAATCTAACTGTTTCGTGGTTTTATATTAAAATTGGTAATAAATAAGAAATATTGTCCTGCCGGTGTTACACATCACTAGCCACTAGCCACTAGCCACTAGCCACTAGCCACTAGCCACTAGCCCCTTCCCTGGGCTGGGGATCGGCGTCGTCGTCGAGCATTTGCCGGGCACGCATTAGCAGCAGGCTCATGTCGTCGCCCTTGCGCCACTCGGCGATGCCAAAGCGGGCGGTGATAGTGAAATCATCGGTGTCGGGCTCGTCGATGGTCAGTTTATCCAGCTGCTGGCGCAGGTTGTCCACCACGGTACTGGCATCGTCGGCGTGAATTTCCGGCAACACCAGCAAAAAGTCGGTTTCGTTCAGGCGCCCGACAATGTCCGCCCAGCGCAGCTGATCACTGAGCAGCTGACTCAGGGTGACCAGCACCGGTCGCGCATCCTCGCGCTGGTATTGCTGCCTGAAGCGATCCAGGCAGTCGAGGCGCAGCAGGATGATGGTCAGGGGGCGATCGTAGCGGCGGCTGCGTGACAGTTGCGGCTCCAGGCTGTAATAGAGCCCCTTGCGGTTACGCATGCCGGTCTCGCTGTCCACCATGATCACATCGTTGAGTTCATCCCTGAGCTGGTCACGCTCCTGCATCAGCCAGTGCAGGGGGGTGATATCGACAAAATACTGTGCCTGGCCGGCGTCATCCGGCAGCGGTTGCTGATGACCCATCAGCCACAGATCCTCGTGGAGTTCATCGCCGGGCAGATGCAGGGTGGTGTTCAGATCGAAGAGGGCCGAGAGTGGTCCGGGCACTTCATCGCTGTGTTTGTTGAGCAGTTGCGCGCAGCGATCCTTGCCCAGCATCTCGCCCAGGGCGTCGTTGACCCAGCTGACGCGGCCCTGGTTGTCCAGCAAAAGAATGCCGGTCGGGCTGCCTCGGACGATCTGCTGGAGCTGGGCGGGGTCGAGTTTGTCGAGCATGTCTGGGCCTGTTGCGCTGCTGTGGCGAGAGGAAACCTACGCTACCCCCGCAGCGGCCGATGTGCAAGTGGTTGCGCAGGCTGGCTGCTCCAGCCGCTGACGACCGAAGCCGGCCGGCGACGTGAAGTGTGACGCCTGTCCCGGCCCGTACTGAAGAAACCGTGGCCGGGGCCGATAACCTCAGGGTGATGGAACAGCGTGACCCTATCGAACCAACACTCGCCGATTTGCCCGATTTTCGCGCCATCCGGGCCCGTTTTCAGCACCTCAACCGGGCCCGGCTGGCGCGCATCAGCGGGGATTTGCGGCCCCTGCAGCAGGAATTTCTGCAACTGCTGCCGCTGCTGTTTCATATCAATCATCCCTTGCTGCCCGGATATGTGGACAAGGCGACGCCGGCGGGGATCCCCGATTATTCCCCCGATGCCGCGGCGCTGAGCGCCGCGCGACGGCAGGCCAAAAGCTTCGAGCTGAAAAAGCGTGCCTACCGGCGTTTCGAGATTCAGGCGCTCTATCTGATGGGCAGTCCCGGCACCATCGCCTACTCCCCGACCAGCGATTTTGACATCTGGGTCTGCCACGATCCGGCGCTGGAGCCCGGGCAGGTCGAGGCCCTGCAACTCAAGGCCCGGGGTATCGAGCAATGGGCGCGCACACTGGATATCGAGGCGCATCTGTTTCTGGTCAATCCCGAGCGCTTTCGCCAGGGCGAGCACAGCCGGTTGACCGGGGAAAGCAGCGGCAGTATGCAGCATTACCTGTTACTGGAAGAATTCTACCGCACCGCGGTGTTGCTGGCGGGACGATACCCGTTGTGGTGGCTGGTGCCACCGGAACACGAGCTGGATTACGACGAGTACGTCGCGGATATCAAGCGCAAGCGCTATATCCACAGCAAGGATCATATCGATTTCGGCGGCCTGGCGGCCATTCGCGCCGAGGAGTTTTACGGCGCATCGCTGTGGTTGTTGTACAAGGGAATCAATGCCCCCTACAAATCGATACTCAAGACGCTGTTGATGGAAGCTTATGCCAGCGAGTTTCCCGACATCGATCTGTTGTGTGTCGAGTTCAAGCGCCGGCTTTACCGGGAAGAAGAACCGGATATCGATGCGCTGG
>JAXHTI010000055.1:0-16294 GCA_034190045.1 Pseudomonadota bacterium | reverse complement strand
TTTTTCTTGGTGCCGGTTTTCTTCTTCGCCGCTGTCTTTTTCTTGGCGGTCTTCTTCTTGCTCGCGGCCTTCTTCGCGGCCGGCTTGGCTGCGGTGGTTTCCGTTCCCGGCAGGCTGGCCAGAATACGTTCTACCGCGGCGAAAATATCGCTGATTTCACCCACGCCCTGAACGGTACGCAGCTTGCCCTGACGACGATAGTAGTCGACCAGCGGGGCGGTCTGCTCCTGATAAACATCCAGGCGCTTGCGAATGGTCTCTTCGTTATCATCTTCGCGCTGGGTCAGCTTGCCGCCACACTTGTCACAAACCCCTTCGATCCGCGGCGGAGAGAAATAGATGTTATACATCTGACCACAGGAGCTGCAGGTACGGCGCCCGGTCAGGCGTTTGACCAGCACGTTCATATCCACGTCGATAAGCAGACTGACCTGCAACGGCTTGCCCATATCTCCGAGCAGCTGGTCGAGGGATTCCGCCTGGGCCGTATTGCGCGGGAACCCGTCCAGGATGAAACCCTTGTCGGTATCCGGCCGGGACAGACGCTCGCGAATCATGCCCAGTACGATGTCATCGGAGACCAGCTGTCCCGCATCCATCGCGGCTTTGGCCTGCATACCCAGCGGGGTTCCCTTGGAAACCGCCTCGCGCAGCAGATCTCCGGTTGAAATCTGCGGTATGCCGTATTTTTCCACCAGCAGTTTGGCCTGCGTGCCCTTGCCACCGCCAGGCGCACCAATTAGTACGATTCTCATTGTTCTCTATACTCCGTTGGCTGTATTTGTCATGAGTCAGGCTTGCACTGAAAATTCTTGTCGTTAACAGATTGCCATCTGCGTGCACATGTTGATTAAAACTAATCCCTGATATGGGTCAAGTCAATGTGAATCCGCCGCAATTTTGACCACTTTGACTAACTCAACAATGGTGCAATCACCAAGCTGACAATCGCCAGTACGTTGATCAGGATGTTCATCGAAGGTCCGGAGGTATCCTTGAACGGATCGCCCACGGTATCGCCCACGATAGCGGATTTGTGATTATCAGATCCCTTGCCACCGAGCTCGCCGCCTTCGATATATTTCTTGGCGTTATCCCAGGCACCGCCGGCGTTGGACATCATCAGCGCCAGCAGTACACCGGTGACCAGGGCGCCGCCCAGCATGCCGCCCAATGCCTCGGGGCCGATCAGAAAACCGACCAGGGGCGGGGCGGCCACCGCCATACCGCCGGGCAGCAGCATCTTGCGCAGGGCGGCGTCGGTGGCAATCGTGATACAACGGTCCGTATCCGGTTTGGCAGTGCCTTCCATCAATCCCGGGATCTCCCGGAACTGGCGTCGAATCTCCTGAATCATGGTATAGGCCGCATCGCCCACCGCCGTCATGGTCATGGACGTGACCAGAAACGGGAAAATCCCGCCGATGAACATCCCCACCAGCACCTCAGGCTGGGCCAGCTGCAAATTAAAATCGGGCAGGTTATGGGACACCGTCTGGATATAGGCGGTGATCAGGGTCAGCGCCGCCAGCGCCGCCGCGCCAATCGCAAACCCCTTGCCGATAGCCGCCGTGGTGTTGCCCACCCGATCCAGCGCATCGGTGATTTCGCGGGTTTCCTCGCCCAGCTCCGCCATTTCGGCGATGCCGCCGGCGTTATCCGCCACCGGTCCGTAGGCATCGATGGCCATGGTCATACCGACGGTGGCCAGCATACCGACCGCGGCGATCCCCACACCGTACAAGCCGACCCAATGGCTGGCCAGGTATATAATCAGCGCGATGCTCAGTACTGGAAACAGGACCGAGCGAAACCCGGTCGCCAGACCGGTGATGATCACCGTCGCCGCGCCGGTCTGGGACGCCTCGGCCAGATGCCGCACCGGCTTGCCGGCGGTGTAATATTCGGTGGACAGACCGATCACCATCCCGCCGGCGGCGCCCAGTAAGACACAGAACCAGACGTCGATATGCACATCCAGTGCACTGATGACAAACCAGGCCCCGAGCATAAACAGCATGGCCGTGCCGAGCAGGGAATAACGAATCGCTTGTTGGGCACCGCGGTTCTGGTACAGGCGCATCACCGCAATCCCGACCAGCACGCATAACAGTCCCATGCTGGATAGTGCCAGTGGCAGAAACATCAAGGTTGCCTGGGAGCCCAGCCGGGCCAGTGACGCTTCCGACATCACTGCCGCCAGCGCCAGGGTGGCGATCATCGCGCCGCAATAGGATTCGAAAATATCCGAGCCCATGCCGGCCACATCCCCGACATTGTCGCCCACGTTATCGGCGATGACACCGGGATTGCGCGGATCATCCTCGGGAATGCCGGCCTCGAACTTCCCCACCAGATCCGCACCCACATCGGCCGATTTGGTGAAAATGCCGCCGCCGACACGGGAGAACAGGGCCACCGACGACGCGCCCATGCCGAAGCCGTGAATCACATGCGAGCCTGCGGGATCCCCGCCGTAGACCACAAACAATCCCCCCAGGCCCATCAACCCCAGCGCCGCGACCGTCAGTCCCATGACCGCTCCCCCGGAGAAGGCGACACTCAGGGCCCGGCCGGCACCGACCGTATTGGCGGCGTGGGTCGTGCGTACATTGGCATAGGTGGCCGCCTGCATACCGATATAACCGGCACCGGCCGAACAGAGCGCCCCCACCACGAAGGAGACCGTGGTGCCCGTCCCGAGATAGATATACAGGAGTATCGCCACCACCACGGAAAACAGGGTCAGTTGCAGGTATTCCCGGCGCAGAAAAACCATGGCACCGCGGTGAATCTCGCCGGCCAGTTCCAGCAAGCGGCGATCGCCGGCCGGGTAACGGCTGATGCGATAAAAAACCAGTAGCGCGGCGGCCAGGCCTAAAATACCGATGACCGGGGGTACCCAGATAAGTGACGACATACCTGCCTCCTGTTATTCAGAGTTATTATCTATTATTAAAGGTACGGCAATATGACAATCCCACATTAACCAAAGGCTGCGGGCCTGGCAATGTCCGGCGTTTCTGTTTTGTGCCGGTACTGGTAGAATAGCCGCCTTTTGCGGCCCCGGCCGATTTCCCGGCCAGTCAAACACTCCGGCGGCCAAATCAACACATTTCGAGGCTTGAGCAATGAATCTGGACAGAGTGAATTCCGGCAAGGATATCCCCAACGACGTCAATGTCATCATCGAGATCCCGGCGCACAGCGATCCGGTCAAATACGAAGTGGACAAAGACACCGGCGCCATGTTCGTGGACCGTTTTATGAACACCGCCATGCATTATCCCTGCAACTACGGCTATGTCCCCCATACCCTGTCCGAGGACGGCGACCCGGTGGATGTGCTGGTGGTGACGCCCATGCCGGTCATCAGCGGCTCGGTGGTACGCTGTCGCCCCATCGGTATTCTGAAAATGACCGATGAAGCCGGTCCCGACGCCAAACTGCTGGCCGTGCCGATTACCAAGCTGTGCCAGCTCTATAACAAGGCCGAATCCCCCGAGGATATGCCGCAGCAGCTACTGGACCAGATTGCTCACTTTTTCGAACACTACAAGGATCTCGAAGAAGGCAAGTGGGTCAAGATCGACGGCTGGGCGGACAAACAGGCCGCGCATCAGGAAATTCTGGACTCCATCGAGCGTTACAACAATGCCCCGGAAAAACCCTGCTTCTGACCAATCAACGCTATCGCATTAACGTCAGCCAAACACTTTTGCCATGAAAGTCTGTATCGTCTCCGACAGCCACGATAACCGCTTCCTGCTCAAGGCGGCGGTCGAGGACGGCAAACAGCGAGGTGCCGAAGCCGTACTGCATTGTGGTGACGTAGTCGCGCCTACTACCCTGCGTATACTCAATCCCCTCGGTCTGCCGGTGCATGTCATTCATGGCAACAACACCGGCGACATGTACAGCATGGCCCGGCTCTCCCATGATCCCGACAGCATGATCCACTATCACGGTCAGGACGCCGGCATCGAACTGGCGGGACGTAAAATCTTTATTGTTCACTATCCCCACTACGCCCGGGCCATGGCCACCACCGGCGAATGGGATCTGGTCTGCTGCGGCCACGACCATCGTGCCCTGATCGAACCGATCGTCAATATTCGCCAGGGTCATACCTGGTACATCAACCCCGGTACTGTCGGCGGCATCGGCGCCGAACCCACCTATGCCATGGGCAACCTCGATAACCTCGAATTCGAAATCCTCCCGGTCCCGGTAGACGAAAGCCTCAAAGTCAACAAAGTCTCCGTTACCCCGCACGACTAATGCTGCCGAACACGGATTCGTCTCAGGCCCTGATTAGCAACGCAAAGGACGCAAAGACGCAGAGTTCGCAAAGAACTTCTTGTATTATTCAGTGTTATTTACGCAGATGTGGACGAAACTATTTAAATGCACAGTTTCAACAAGCTGGCGAGTTGCCTTTATGGCTGGCACAGTATCCATATGCAAATTCTCGGAGAACATATGGCCCTAATAAATATTTCTCCGCGTTCTTCGCACTTTTGCGTCCTTTGCGTTATTTCCAGATACATATCGAAGTGATTGTCAGTAGCCGGCGGTGTTGTTCTCGACCCAGCGTTCGCCCTCGGAGGTCTGTTCTTTTTTCCAGAACGGCGCTTTGGATTTGAGTTCTTCCATCAGGTAGCGGCTGGCTTCGAAGGCATCCTTGCGATGCGCGGACCAGACGGCGACCAGGACGATGGCGTCGTCGGGTTCGACCCGGCCGACCCGATGCAGGATCAGGCTGTCGAGCAGGTTCCAGTGATCGGCAGCATGCTGGCTGATGCGTTGCAGGTACTTTTCCGTCATGCCCGGATAGTGTTCCAGTTCCATGGCGGTGACACTCTCGCCCTCGTTGAGATCGCGCATGCTGCCCACAAACACCGCGGTGGCGCCGTAGCGGCCGGCCGCCTGCATGGCCTGCTGGTATTGCAACAGCTCGGCATAGGGTTCGAATGCCTGTTCGCGGATTTCACTGTGCATAATCAGCCCCCGGTGACCGGCGGGAAAAAGGCGACCTCGTCACCATCGTGCACCGGCGTCGCGGAATCGACATATTCCATATTCCGTGCCATTAACACGTTGACTGGCAGCTCGGCGTTGTCGGTGGCCTGCGCCCAGACCTCGGCCACGCTCAGCGGCTCGCTGGCGGCCAGGCGGGCCTCGCTGCGACCGATCTGTTCACGCAAACTGGCGAAAAATTTCACTTCAATCGTCATGGTTCCGGTACCGAAACAGGGGCAGGATTGCCCAAAGGGGGCGGGCAGCCTATCATGGATGCTGGCACAGCCCCAACTGGATAGTCTCTACTATTTATGAGCAAACTGACGCATTTCAATCAGGACGGCGAAGCCCACATGGTCGATGTGGGGGAAAAGTCCGTCACCCGCCGGGTTGCCGTCACCGGCGGGGAGATCCGGATGCAACCGGACACCCTGCAGCTGATTATTGACGGTGGCCACAAAAAAGGCGATGTGCTGGGTATCGCCCGCATTGCCGGCATTATGGCCGCCAAGCGTACCGCCGACCTGATCCCGCTTTGCCACCCCCTGATGCTGACGCACGTGGAGGTGGAACTGACCCCGGATCCCGAAAACCATTGCGTGCAGTGCCGCAGCACGGTTGAAACCCGTGGTCAGACCGGGGTGGAAATGGAGGCGCTGACCGCCACCCAGGTGGCACTGTTGACGATTTACGATATGTGCAAGGCGGTGGATCGGGGCATGAGCATGCACAATATCGGCTTGCTCGAAAAACAGGGTGGCAAGTCCGGTCACTGGCGCCGGCCCGCGGACTAGGCCTTCCTGCGGCACCCACCGTATCAGGCGATTTTGCGGCATTTGTGAGTCTGCAGTCTAAACTCGCCCGACAACCTGCCGATCTTATCTTTACCCCTCTGCGCATCAAGGAGACACGTCATGCCCTCGTCCCGGTTTGTGCAAGCGCTTTTCGTCAGCCTGCTGGGCACCTTGCTGATCGCCTCGCCCGCACTGGCGGACAGTTCTGACTGGCTGCAGGTCAAACGTTTCAGGGATGTGATGGACGAGGCCCAAAAAGGCCGGGTTCAGGCCATGTATGAAGTAGGACGTAAATACGAGCGCGGACGCGGCACCGGGCGCAACCTGCAAAAGGCTGCGGAATGGTACCAGAAAGCCGCCGAGGCCAATCATACCCCCGCCATGGCCCGGTTGGGTATTCTGTATGTCGAAGGTAACGGCGTCGAACAGGATCTGGATAAGGCCTTCCGTCTGCTGAGCCGGGCCGCTGAAGAAAACATCCCCGGCGCCCAGTACCAGCTTGCCAGCATGTATGAGCTGGGCATTGGTGTAGATCAGGATCTCGAACAGGCCATCAGCTGGTACCGCAAGGCCTTTGATGGCGGCTATTACCGGGCCAAAGACAAAGTCAGGCAGCTTCGCGCGCAACTCGAAGACGCAACAACATCACCCGGCAGGTCGCGCGACACCGACCGGGCTACCACCGGAACCGATACACTCACCAGCCTGCTGCAGGGCCGCTGGCAACGCAACGCCCGACCGGCCGGTTACCTGCCTTCTTCCATCAGCCAATGCCGCCGGCAAAACGATGTCATCCGCTGTATTTCCACCGCGCAGGAACGCAGTACCGGTAACAAGACCATCACTTACAATACCGAGGCGGTCCTGTCGAACTTCGACGGTGAAAGATTCCAGATAACCTATTTCAACAATGTACTGGAAATAGATCGGGAAGACACCAGCACGGCCTCCGCCTTCGAAGAAGAGACGACCCAGGCGGCACCGGACGATGCCCGGCAGGCCTCCGGGCAGCAGAACTTTTCTCACCAACTTGAATGTCGACTGGTCAGCCCGGCTAATCCGCGCCGCATCCAGTGCACCAAGGATCGGATCCAGACCCTGCAGTTCTTCAATAATTAGTCTGGCTCACGCGCACCCCCCGGCGCTAGAATAACCGGCATGACGCCACCCCGTTTTCCTGCCGCGCCACCGCAGACCGAGCAGATCCTGCTGGAACGCACCCGGGCCATCGCCGGACTGCGCCTTGCCGATCTGGCAGATGCGCTGGGCGAACCGGTTCCCGCGGATCAACGTCGTGCCAAGGGGTGGATTGGCCAGCTGCTGGAACAGGCCCTGGGCGCCGATGCCACCTCGTTACCCGAGCCGGACTTTCGACAGCTTGGCGTGGAACTCAAAAGCCTGCCACTGAATGCCGACGGCCAGCCACGCGAATCCACGTATGTCTGTACCGTGCCGATGAATGACACGCATCAGCTTGGCTGGGAACGCTCCTGGTTGCGGCTCAAATTGCAACGGGTACTGTGGGTCCCCGTCGAGGCCGACCCCGACGTCCCCTTTGCCCAACGGCGCATTGGCACAGCCCTGCTGTGGTCCCCCACAGCGGAAGAAGAATCCCTGCTGCGCGAAGACTGGGAGGAGCTGATGGAACTGATTTGCCTGGGTCGCTGGGAAGAACTCTCTGCCCGGCACGGTCAATACCTGCAAATTCGCCCCAAGGCGGCCCATTCCCGCGTGCTCACCGCCGCCCATGACAGCGACGGCAATCTGTGCCAGACCCTGCCCCGCGGCTTTTACTTGCGCACCCGTTTTACCCGGCGAATCCTCGAACACCACTATGCCCGTGCCTGAGCGGACGTTCTCAGGAATCGGGGCGCGTTGCCGATAACCTTTCAGGTTGCAAATTTTTCCCCCATTCACCCTGACCCAGGCTGTCTATGAGCGGACTGAAACACTGGATTCATCTTATCGAGCAGCAGGAACTGCCGATTTTTCGTTACACCATCAATGCCATCAATGACGTCGTCAGTGACGAAGACAGTTCCACCGCCCGTCTGGCCCAGGTCATCTTGCAGGACGCCTCGCTCACCGCCCGCATCCTGAGGATCGCCAACAGCACGACCTACAACCCGACAGGCTCGCCCATCAACACGGTCAGCCGTGCGATTGTGTTTATCGGCTTTAACATGGTCCGGGATCTGAGCCTGACACTGGCGGTGATCGAGGCCCTGCTCAATCGCAAGGGCCAGAAGCATATCTTTCGACTGATGGCCCGCGCCTTTCACGCCGCGGTGCAGGCGCGAGCCATGGCGATTCAGCGCGGCGATGATGCGCCGGAAGAAGTCTTCATTGCGGCCCTGCTCTATCCCCTCGGTGAAATGGCTTTCTGGTGTGTTGCCGGCAAGGAAGGGGAAGAGATTCTCGCACTGATAGAAAAAGAGGGGCTCTCCCCCAAAGCCGCTCAAAAACAGGTGCTGGGTTTTACCTTTGAGCAGCTTACCGTGGCACTCACCCAGGACTGGCACTTGAGCGATCTTCTGCACAGCGCGATCAATAATCCTTCGTTGAAAAACCCAAGGGTTCGCGATATCAATGACAGCCAGCGACTGTCGGCCGAAACCGAAAAAGGCTGGGACAGCCGCGCTGTACAAAAGAGTGTTGAACAGATCGCACAACGTCTGGAGATGGAACCCCGGCCGGCACGTGAGTGGCTAAAGGAAAACACCCTGGATGCGGTGGAAATTGCCCGGCTGTTCGGTGCCGGCTCGATTACCGAGTACCTGCCGCTCCCGAATCCCCAGCCTTCCGGCGAGGAAGAAACACCGACGGATAAGTACCCTGTCGCCGATCCGGTCCTGCAACTGAGTATTCTACGCGATCTGTCACGCATGCTGGAGAAGCAGCCCAATATTAACCTGGTTCTTGAAACCATTCTGGAAGGCATCTACCGGGGTTGCGGTATGGACCGCACCCTGTTTGCCCTGCTCACTCCGGATAAAAAACAATTACGTGCCAAGTATGCCCTGGGTGAACACAATCAGCAGTTTACCGATAAATTCCGGTTTAACCTGGATGACACACCTTTTTTTAACTGGCTGTTCCGACACAACGACGCGGTCTGGATCAAAGATTGCGAGGCCAAAGCCGGCGGCGCGCCGCTAACCCCGGACTTCCTGGCCATTGTGGACGCGCCGGCATTTATGGCCTGTCCGTTATCCATCAAAGGCAAACCTTTTGGAATACTCTATGCCGATCGCGCCCCCAGCGGCCGCAAACTGGATGCCGACACATTTGAAAGCTTTCGTCACTTTTACCTGCAGGCAAAAATGGCGATCGATTACATCTCCATGACCGGGTAATGTGTCTGATATAAAATTCCGTGCCGGCAGTAATAGCCTTGCCATCGATGACCTCATTACGCAAAGTCCCTGTACACAGCCCCTCACGGCAGAACCCGTTCGAATCGCGGATCGTTGCCTGGCAGATACCCTGTCAGCCGCGGCAAATCCCGCCCTGTACCGGTCAGCGCCGGTCGCTGTAAAATCGGCGGGCTAACCTTTATAATGACTCCCTGATACAACCAGGCTACAACCGATACACACAAAGAATGCGCGGGAGTTCGCAATGAGTGAGTTTGATATTGATGAATCCATGTTCGGTAACCGGGCAATGGCTTCGAATCCTGAAATGACACTGGAAGATCAACTCAAGCTGCATCAACAGCATGTTGCCGAATTGCCGGACAATGCCTCCCAGCTGGACCGGGCCCGCGCCCGACTGGATGTCGCCGAATTGCTGCTGGCCCTGGAGCGCAAGGAAGAATCCTGGGCAGAAGGCCGTGAAATCATCCAGACATTTTTAAACAATGAAGCCTGGCAGGAAGCGGTGGAAACTTACAATGTCCTGTTTCAGTGTGAACAGCCGGCATCGTTATCAGCGCTCGGTCAGGGTGTCTGGCTGGCAGTGACCTTTCCCATCATGCCGCAAACCACCATTGCCATGCTCAACCACATTATCGATGAAACGCCGGAGGATTCCGACGGTGCCGCCGTTGCGGCGATCACCTCGCATTACATCGCCGATCTGCGGGCACCGGAAGACAAGCATGAAAGCCTGACGTTTTTGACCTCCAAGGTTCTGGCGGACGTCGCCCAGCGACACAGCAATGTCGAGTCCCAGGAGCAAATGGATATGTGGCTCAAGAAGCTGGAGCTGGAGGATCCCAAGGCCTTTTTGCCCCGCCTGTCCACGGTGATCGATGTACTGGTTCAGGACGACTGGTGGTTTGATCGCGAAGCGGTGCGGGAGAAGCTGCCGGTGAACTGAACTTTGTGGTATCCGCAGGCCGGGGACGAGCCGGAGATCAGCTGATCTCCCCCGCCCCGGCCCGGGTCCGGGACTGATTTCCGGTGTTTTGTGCGCGCAACCGATCGTGCCGATCCACGATAATCTGATTACGTCCCAGGCGCTTGGCCTCGTACATCGCATCATCGGCCCGCTTGAACAGTGACTCGACATCATCACCCTCTTTCAGCAAGGCCACCCCGGCCGAAAAGGTCGGCGCCGGCACGTCGACTTCGCCACAGTGACATGTCGTCCCGCCAGCTTTTTCCTGTACCTTGCGCAATGCCGACAAAACACCTTCGAGGTCCGTGTTGGGCAGGATCACAGCAAATTCCTCGCCGCCATAACGGGCAACCATATCGTGATGCCGGAAGGTCGTCAGGATCCGATCCGCATAGCAGGTCAGCACCGTATCACCGACCGCATGACCGTATTCATCATTCACGACCTTGAACGAATCAAGATCCATCAGCGCCAGCGCCAGTTGAAAACCATACCGTTGTGAGCGACCCATCTCATCCTCGAGACGTCGCATCAAGGCCCGGCGGTTGGGAAGGTCGGTCAGTTCATCGGTCATGCTTAACAAACGTACACGGGCCAGCTCTTCACTCAGATGCTGACTGTCGGTTTCAATCATCTTCAGATATTGCTTGGCTTCGGCCAGTTTGCCCAGCAGGCCCTGGTATGCCCCGCCAAGCTTCTCCACGTCTTCCATCAGGCTCTGGCGCAGCAGGTTGATATCATCAATCTCCTCGGCCTCGGCCAGCCCCAGCTTGACGTTCTCCAGCATGTCGCCGAACTGCTTGTTCTCGTCAATGGTCTCCTGGATGTGCTGCATCAGCTTGGCCTGGACTTTTTCCGCCTGACGGTGCTGACTGCTGAGGTATTGACGATACCGGGAAGCCAGTTTCTGCTCGGTCGACTGATCGTTATGGGGTAGCAATTCTTCAATCAGGTTCTGAATCAACTGACGTTGTGATTCGTGTTGCGGTGGCGGGGTTTGTTCGCCCTGCTCTTCCACGGCCGGCTGTTCGGCGGCAATTTTCCCAAGAGCAGCATCATTACCATAATCATCACTATAATAAGAGAGTACCGGCTCCAGGGCGCGACGCAGTACGGCTTCGTCGATCAACTCCATACGCGATATATGCAGGGCATACAGATCCATGTGCCGTTGCAGCTCTTTCAGCTCATGGCTGCTGTGCGGCAACTGGAGCTGCTTTTGTAACAGTTTGACATGCAAATGCATTGAACTGCCGGGGCTGAGATGTTTGGAATAAACATCCAGCAGGGAACGTAACCAGAAACGCAGGATTTGATCGCGATTGCTCTGTTCCTGCTCATGCTCTGTCAGCATGCGCTCCACATGCTGATAGAGCACCATGCCCGCCGTTGACGATTTGAGATCATCAAGCAGGTTTAAAATGCGGTCGGCCGCTCCGGAAGAGACAGAGGTTTTTCCCCGATCACGGTTTTCTCCGGTCAGCGCATCCGCTCCTTTGTTACCAGATGCTGACATCACCGTTCCTTGCCTGTCTGGTCTTGCTTTATTTATTGTATTTGCCAAACATCTCACCAGCCCGGCATGAAGGCTTTGCCGTCACAACATGCTGTTACTGAATCGGGGGTGAAGAAACAGTCCGTTGGCCAGAGGATTTTATTGAAATTATCTGATCCTCCTGTTTCGCGCAAGCAGTTCTTTTTCCATACATTCCGCCCGAAAACCGCCTCGGGTAATTTCTGTGTTACAAGCACTTAGACCAGCTTCGTAAACAGTTTGTTTAATTATGGCTTCTAACAAACTGAGTCATTCGCTGTCTCACTTTTCAGAACCGCTATACTGAGCCATATGTATAGGGGTTTTCCCTAACCCTGCATCCGTCTCCGGAGGTGCTCCATGTCACGATTTTTTTTGATACTTCCCCTGATGGGCCTGGTCGGCGCCTGTCAGGCGCCGCCTTTCTCTCCCGACTCGCCACTGACGGCAGTGCCGGTGCAATCCACCCTGATTCTGCATGAAACGCTGACACTCCCACCCCTGACGGTCAGTCTCTGGTTTCAAAATGGCAAGCAACAACCGGAAGGGAATCTGGACCGCTATTACCCGCATTGCAAATTCGAGACACTGCGTATGCAGGATGCTCCCAAAACCGTTGAGCCCGATAGCTTTGTGATCCACAAGGTCGTACGCTGGGATGACTACGCCATGCAGCCCGTCCAGCTGGCAGCAAACCGGTTAATATCCGGCCTCATGGCGGGTGACAGCGATGGCGGTCCCTCACACGTCAACACCACGACCGAAATGTTCCTGCGCTCCGCGCACCAGCCTGATGTCTATCGATTGATCTGCAGTCAGTGGGAAGATGCAGCCGAAGCCAATCATGTGACCATCAACCAGATGCGTCGCGTGCTGGGCGAAACATTCACGCTAAAATTACCCGGGGAACGGTCGATAAACCCGGACAGAGACTGATCTGATAAACCGGCAGCATCAGCAACATGACCAGTATTAAAGTCATCCCGGACGATCGCGGCACCCAGAGCCTGCGCGCCGACAATTTGCGCCCGCAGGCCACGGGACCGGTCTCGGCCATCACCGGCCCGCGTGCCCTGCAGACCGGGGAAACACATAATGCCCCCGCGCCCCGCTTGCGAATCGCCCACCCGCGCATTCGCCGTCGCCTGCTGGCCGAGCGCCGAACCCGGCCGGATCGACGCCGCTATCAGGAGCGCCGGCGCGCTAACCGACCGGTTATGCTCGATACCCGCAGTCAGCACGAACGCCGCCGCCGGGCCGGGCGCCGACGCAGCGACCAGTGCTTCCGAACTATTCGCCACGGTATCGATACCGAAGTTTGAACGAGCTTCTGCTGCTCTAATCGACGAACGGTCCCCACTGATGAATCGGCTCCTCATGAGGCTGTCCCATCACCAGCATGAACCGGCTGTCCTGTTGACCTTTCACTGCCAGCTCGGTCATCGACTCGAAGAACAGCGCCTGACCGGCCTCCAGTGATTGACCGTTGACCTCAATGGCCCCCTCCAGCACATAGCACAGCCCCCGAAAACCGCCTGGAACCGGTTCAACATACTGCCCCCCGGCGGGCAGCTGGACATCGTAATAACGCATATCGGTTTTGATCTTCAGCGATGAGGATTCGCCGACAATCACCCGTACCCGGGCATCGTCCACCTGCTGCACAGGCAGCGCCTCGCTATCGACCTGTTGATAGCCGGGATCGATCTGCTTGAGTCGTTGCGGCAGGTTGATCCACAACTGAATACCGCTGCTGTGACCCTGGCTCGATGGCATTTCCGAATGTTCAATGCCGCGCCCGGCGGTGAAACGTTGGGCACCGCCGGCAGTCACCGTGGACTGATTACCCAGGTTATCCTTGTGTTCCATGCTGCCACTGAACATATAGGTAATCGCTTCAAAGCCCCGATGTGGATGCGTCGGAAAACCATTACCCGGTTCAATCGTAAAATGATCCCACAGAACAAACGGATCATAATTCATCATGCGCCGCGGTATCGGAAACAGCCGCTGCACCTCGGCACCATCGCCTTCCTGCATCAACAGGGCATCCGTGACAAACATTGACTGACTGCTCATCGCTTTTCTCCCCGATTATGTTTCTGCATTAAATCCTGCACCGGCCCTTTGGGTACGATGCGAGTCGGATTCAGCTCAACATGACTGTAATAGTAATGTTGTTTGATATGCTCGAAATTCGTGGTATCGGCAATACCCGGCACCTGGTACAGCTCGAGCAGATAATTAAACAGGTTCGGATAATCGGCAATGCGTTGCCGGTTACATTTGAAATGGCCGACATACACGGCATCAAACCGCAGCAAGGTCGGAAACAGCCGCCAGTCCGCCTCGGTAATCCGCTCGCCAAGCAGGAAACGATTTCTCGACAGGCGCTGCTCCAGCTCATCCAGCGCACCAAACAGGCTGTCGAAGTTTTTCTCGTAGGCCGCCTGGGTGCTGGCAAAACCGGTTCGATAGACACCGTTATTGACGGACTCATAGATCCATTCATTGAGTTCATCAATCTCATTACGCAGTGCTTCGGGATACAAATCCACGTCGTTGTCGGCCCACTGGTCAAACGCGGTGTTGAACATACGAATGATCTCCGCCGACTCATTGTTGACGATGGTCTCGCGCTGTTTGTCCCACAACACCGGCACGGTCACGATACCACTGTAGTGCGGTTCGGCCCGGGTATACAGCTGGTGCATGTATTCATGACCATACAGCGTATCACCGGTGGCAGCGGGATAATCGCGAAAGTCCCAGCCTTTGGGGCCCATATGCGGATGCACCACCGAAACGCTGATGAGCCCTTCCAGCTTCTTGAGCTTGCGGAAGATCAGTGTCCGGTGCGCCCAGGGACAGGCATAGGATACATACAGGTGGTAACGTTCGGGCTCGGCCCTGAAACCGCCCTCACCACTGGGGCCGGGCGAACCATCGGGCGTCACCCAGTGACGAAACTGCGAGTCCTGGCGCACGAATTCGCCGTCTTCGGTTTCGGCATCGAGCCAGTCCTCGTGTAACTGGCCGTTTATCATCAAACTCATGACATTCCTCGCATGCATTGTTGCTGTGCGTCATTGATTATAAAAAGGTAAAAGTGTCCGCAAATAAACGCAAAGAACGCTAACGATACTTTTGCAATTGCGTTCATTTGCGTTTTTTGCCGATCCTGGATCATAGCCAGTTTATTTCCTGTCCAGACTGACAGGCCCGGCTCCGTGTGCCGCCAATACCAGCAGGCCACCGGCCATGGCCAGGTTCTTCATGAACAGGATCGATTGCATCTGATCGGCAAAATTGCTGTGGAAAATGATCGCCGAGACGACCGAAAAGGCGGCCAGGGCCCAGGCAGCCCAGCGGGTCTGCCAGCCGATAATCAGTGCCAGCGCGCCACCGATTTCCAGAAGAATGACCAGCGGCAACAACATCCCCGGCACCCCCATCGATTCCATCCAGCCCTGGGTCCCGGCATACCCGCTGATCTTGCTGATCCCCGCCAGTAAAAAGATATGGGCCAGCAAAATCCGCCCGACCAGTGTCTGATATTTGTCCATCTCGCTCTCCTCACTCGTTGTGTTAAACCGTGGAAGAACCATAGCCCTTGTCTATTCGATATAAAAGTCGAAAAATATGCTTATATCTATCGAATAAACTGATATATTCATACCATGCGCCCTCCCCGTATCAGCCTGGATCAATGGCAGGTCCTGCAGGCCATCGTCGACCACGGCGGTTACGCCCAGGCTGCCGCGGCCCTGCATCGCAGCCAGTCCTCGATCAGCTATGCCATCAAGCAGTTACAGATGCAGCTCGGGGTCGCCGTGCTGGAGGTGCGGGGGCGCAAGGCACAGTTGACCGGGGCTGGCGAGGCCCTGTTGGGTCGCGCCCGGCAGCTGCTGGAAGAAGCCGTGGCCCTGGAGGATCTGGCTCATCACCTGGAACAGGGCTGGGAGGCGGCGATCCGGCTGGTGGTGGACGCGGCCTTCCCCGCGGATCGGCTACTCAATGCCCTGCACGCCTTTGCCCCGCAGGATCGCGGTACCCGGGTACTGCTGGAGGAGGTGGTATTGTCCGGCGCGCTGGACGCCCTGGAACAGGGCCAGGCGGATCTGATCATCGGGGCCGAACTGCCGTCGGCCTCCCTGGCCGATCCGCTGCTGGAAATCGAGTTTGTGGCCGTCGCCCACCCCGATCACCCCCTGCACGGGCTGGCACGCAAACTGAAGATGGCCGATCTGGAAAAAGAGATGCAGGTGGTGGTCAAGGACTCGGGCCAGCAATCACCGCGCGATTTTGGCTGGCTGGGCGCCGAACACCGCTGGACCGTCAGCAGCATCGAGACCGCCGTGACGACAATCCGCCACGGACTGGGTTACGGCTGGCTGCCCCGCCATCAGATCCAGAGCGAACTGCAAAACGGTAAACTGGTGCCTCTGCCGCTGGCCAGCGGCCAGACCTACCGTACCCATCTGTATCTGGCCTTCGGCCAGAAACACCCCGGCCCGGCGGCACAATTGCTGAGCGAACTGATCCGGGCAGAGACCGTTAGCTGGCAGAATCAGTCGCCTTTTTGATAGGTCCCGACCAG
>JAXHTI010000054.1:0-16607 GCA_034190045.1 Pseudomonadota bacterium | reverse complement strand
CAGTCGGAAATCGCTGACCAGCTGGTGGAGGCTGTCGGCCATGCGCGAGACTTCCTGGCTGACACCGCTCAGTTGTGCGGTGCGTTCGCTGCTGTGCACGCTGGCATCGTTGATTTGCACAATTTGCTGGTTGACCTCTTCGATAACCGTGCTCTGGTCTTTGGCGGCATGCGATATTTGCTGGCTCATCTCGGCAATCTGGCCTATCGAGGCGGCAATCTCCGCCAGGGCACTGGCCGCCTGTTCGCTCAGTCCCGCCCCGCGCCGGGCCAGTTCGCCGCTGCTGGACATTACGCTCACCGCGTCCCGGGTCCCGGCCTGCAGGCGTTCGATCATCGTGCGAATCTCTTCGGTGGACTGCTGGGTACGCGTGGCCAGGGTGCGCACCTCATCGGCGACCACGGCAAAACCCCGTCCCTGTTCGCCGGCCCGTGCCGCCTCGATCGCGGCATTGAGCGCCAGCAGGTTGGTCTGTTCGGCAATCCCGGTGATCACTGTCAACACGTTACCGATGTTGTCGCTTTCCTGCTCCAGGTGGCTGATCGTGGTGTTGGCCTGCTCCACATTGCGTGCCAGGGTGTCGACCGCCTGCTTGGCCTCGCCGACCACGTCGCGGCCGGTCTGGCCCTGCTCATCGGCCTGGCTGGCGGCACTGGCCGCGTCTCCGGCATGGTCCACCACTTGCCGGGCCGTGGTGGCCATCTCGTTGACCGCGGTAGCGACCTGTTCGACCATCGCGCGCTGCCCCTCGATCTCGGTCGCATTGGTATCCATCACGACCGACATATTGTTGGCCGCCCCGTTGAGGGATTCCGCCTCGTTGTGCAGGTTCTGAAGAATATGGCGCAGATTATCGATCATGGTGTTGATACTGGTGACAATATCGCCGACCACGTCATGACTTTCGATCGTGCAATTATGACTGAGGTCCTTCTCGCTGACCGCCCGGGCCAGGGTCGATATCTGGCGTAACTTGCTCAGCAGGATCCAGCGAACCAGATAATAATTCACGATGCCGATCGAGGTGCCGGCCAGGACACAGCCCAGCACAAACCAGCCATACATCCCCGGTTTCCATTCGACAAAAAACTCCGCATAAAACGGAAAAACCAGGGCCACCGCTAACCCGAAGGTCAGGAAGGAAATGAACAGCCGACGCAAAATGCTGGGGGGTGCACTCATACGGGTTCTCATAGGATCTCACCGGTACCGGGTGCAGTCAGGCCGCACCTCATCAATGATTACATCTGGTTGCCAGCTTATCGGCGCGGCGGCGGTGAAACTTGATGCCCGGCTGAGCCCGGTCTGTGCCGTATCCTCCCCGCACCCGAATCCGGTACAATGCCGGCTTTCGACAGCGACGATTTACCCGGAGAAAGACAGACCGATGGCTCAATACATCTACACCATGAACCGCGTCAGCAAGGTGGTCCCGCCCAAGCGCACAATTCTCAAGGACATTTCCCTGTCCTTTTTCCCCGGCGCCAAGATCGGCGTACTGGGGCTCAACGGCGCGGGTAAATCAACCCTGCTGCGCATCATGGCCGGCCTCGACACCGAGATCGAGGGCGAAGCCCGCCCGCAACCGGGCATCAACATCGGTTACCTCTCCCAGGAACCGGAGCTGGATGAGAGCAAAACCGTGCGCGAGAACGTGGAAGGTGCCCTGCAGCACATCAAAGATGCCCAGGCCCGCCTGGAAGAGATCTACGCCGCCTACGCCGAACCGGACGCCGACTTCGACGCCCTGGCCGCCGAACAGGGTGAGCTGGAAAACCTGCTGCAGGCCACCGACGGGCACAACCTGGAGCGGACCCTGGAGATTGCGGCCGACGCCCTGCGCCTGCCACCCTGGGATGCCGAAGTCAGCAAACTCTCCGGCGGGGAACGCCGCCGGGTGGCGCTGTGCAAACTGCTGCTATCCAAACCCGATATGCTGCTGCTGGACGAACCCACCAACCACCTGGACGCCGAATCAGTCGCCTGGCTGGAGCGTTTCCTGCACGACTACAGCGGCACCGTGGTGGCGGTCACCCATGATCGCTATTTCCTGGACAACGTGGCCGGCTGGATCCTGGAACTGGATCGCGGCGAAGGCATTCCCTGGCAGGGCAACTATTCCTCCTGGCTGGAACAGAAGGAAAAGCGGCTGGAGATGGAAGAGAAGCAGGAACAGTCGCGGATCAAGACCATCAAAAGCGAACTGGAATGGGTGCGCACCAACCCCAAGGGGCGACAGGCCAAGAGCAAGGCACGCCTGGCCCGCTTCGAGGAACTCTCCTCAAAGGATTATCAAAAACGCAACGAAACCAACGAGCTGTTTATTCCGCCCGGCCCACGCCTGGGGGACCTGGTGGTTGAGGCCAATCACATTCGCAAGGGCTTCGGCGACAAACTGCTGGTGGACGATCTGAGCTTCAACCTGCCACCCGGCGGCATCGTCGGTATCATCGGTCCCAACGGGGCTGGCAAGACGACCCTGTTTCGCATGCTGGTCGGTCAGGAACAGCCCGATGATGGCGAACTGCGCATGGGCGAGACCGTGCAACTGGCCTACGTGGATCAAAGTCGCGACAGTCTGGATGGCAGCAAAACCGTCTGGGAGGAAATTTCCGACGGCCAGGACATCATGACCGTGGGTGATTTCGAGATTAACTCCCGCGCCTATGTCGGTCGCTTCAACTTTCGCGGCAGCGATCAGCAAAAACGGGTTGGCGATCTCTCCGGTGGCGAGCGCAACCGGGTACATCTGGCCAAACTGCTCAAAAGCGGCGGCAACGTGTTATTGCTGGACGAACCGACCAACGATCTCGACGTGGAAACGCTGCGCGCGCTGGAACAGGCACTGCTGGAATTTCCCGGTTGTGCGGTCGTTATCTCGCATGATCGCTGGTTCCTTGATCGCATCGCTACCCACATGCTGGCCTTCGAGGGCGACAGCCAGGTTACCTGGTTCGAGGGCAATTACGCCGATTATGAAGAAGATCGCAAACGTCGTCTCGGCGATGACGCGCAGCCCCACCGGATCAAATATAAAAGTCTGGACAAGTAACGACCGGGCCGGTGGCTTGCCACCGGCATTTTGCTATGCCCCCCACTGGCGGGGGTGATAATCCTCGGCCAGAATATTCCGCTCGTCTTCGAAGTCGTCAAACGGACCACTGGCATCATTGGGTTCGGCAATGGCAATGACCGCCAGTTCATCCCAGATATCCATTTCAAGCTCTTCCACATCCCCGTCATAAAACTGGATCTCGATGCTGTCCTCGTCACTGGCCACGACTTCGAAAATCCGGTCATCGACATCCCGATACCACTGGCCCACAACAGGCTCAATCCGATTTTCTCGCATACGCCCTCCCCCGGAACACTGCCGGCCGGGAATGATGCTGGATGGTTTGCGGCACAGGCCACAAGTAATACAGTAGCAGCAGGCCGATAAATGTCACCCCCCAGGCGACAGACGGAAGTGTTTATTTTGTAACAGCCATTCAATATGGCAGGGGAGTAACTGTCATGACAACAAAAAAGGCCTTTCATCGATGAAAGGCCTTGAAGTTTACTGGCTGAGTTGTTGAATCGCCGGACTATTCGAGATCGCCGGTATTTTCCATGTCAGTGGTATTTTCCATTTCGGCAGCAGCGGGCTCATCAGCCGAATCCGCGACATATTCAAAGCTGTCTTCGGCAATCACCTCATTGGCGGCATTGACCACGCTGACACTCCACTCCCCGGTCCAGTCAGGCACAAAGCGTTTGCTGGACCAGACCCGCCAGCGCGGTCCCTTGACGTCAAATTCCACTTCGGCCATGACTTCACCCTGATATTGCCAGCGATGTTTGGCGGTCTGACCTTCCATGTCGCGCAGTTCGGTGAAGTAATAGACTTCCTGTGTGTCGTTTTCCAGCTGGGCAACATTGTCCACCGGTTCACGATCCTCAATCCGGGTGGTGAATGCCGAGCGCATGACACTGCCGGAAGAAAAACCGCTCTGCTCCATCGCCGCGGTCTGGGCCTCGCTGGCCTGATCCGGGCTGGCCTGCTCCTGTTCCTGCTCGGCCGGGATGTAAGGCATGCTGTCCTGTTCGTCTGCCGCTTCGGCGGCGACCAGCTGGCCACTGGCAAGCAGCAGGGCCAGGGTTAATCCGTAGTATGCTTTCATGGTTTCGCTCCCCTTGAGTCGGTATGCATGAATTATCGGGCCGCCTATGTAACGGCGTTTTGACAAAGAGTTCTGTGAGTTTAATCACAGCCTGTCATCTGCGGGTGTGACCGGCTTTGCAGCCTGTAAAAAAACCGGACTGAGAGATTCAGCGCCCGTTTTTGATTTTTAAACAACTGTTCACAATATCCGTGCAGGCAGGCGCTAGTGATATCAGGAAGGTAACACGGAGACGGTCTCTGCGGTCAATGTAAAACGGTTCGGGCCCACATACACGAACCGTTCCCAGGCGTTAGCACAGCGCGTTGGGGACAGGTCCCCCGGCCAGATAACCGGCAATATTCTCCGCCACCTGATCCAGCAGCCGCTGACGCGCGGCCCGGCTGGCCCAGCCAATATGGGGTGTAACGATCAGGTTATCCAGTTGCGCCGACAGCAGCGGGTTATCCGCCGTCGGCGGTTCCTCGGCCAGCACATCCATGCCGGCCCCGCCGAGATGGCCTTCCCGCAACGCTTCATATAACGCCGACTCATCCACGATGCCGCCGCGGGCGGTATTGATCAACAGGGCACCGGGTTTCATCAGGGCCAGCTGTTCGGCCCCGATGAGATGGCGTGTTTCATCGGTCAGCGGACAATGTAAAGAAACAATATCCGCCTTCTGCAACAGTTCGGTCAGTGGCAGGCGATCGGCACGTTGATCGTCCGCGTTGCGTCGCGCTACCAGACAGCGCATGCCGAACGCTTCCCCCATACGGGCCACAGCCTGGCCCAGTTCGCCATAACCGATAATCCCCAGTGTCTTGTCCTGCAATTCAGCGATAGGATAATCGAGCAGACAAAAATGCCGACTTTGCTGCCAACGTCCTGCATGCAGCGCGTCGCGATAAGCAGTCAGATTGCGCAGCAGGGCGAGAATCAACATGAACACATGCTGTACCACCGACGGGGTGGCATAACCGGTGACGTTGCACACCTGAATGCCTTGCCGGCGAGCAGCGTCCAAGTCCACATTGTTGACCCCGGTGGCCGCCACGGCGATCAGTTTCAAATCGGGTAACCGGGCAAGCTGCGTGGCATCCAGGATGACCTTGTTGGTGACCACCACCTGTGCCCCCTGCAAGCGCGCCACGACCTCCTCGGGTGCGGTGGCGGCATGGTAATCCCAGCTGAGAGGCAGGGCGGTGATGGCCGCAAAATCGAGATCACCGTGTTTCCCTGTCCCGGCCAGCAGGCTGCCTGTATCCAGAAACACACCGTGCATGTCCCTCTCCCGCGCGATCATGATAATGTACCGAGTATATTTGCCACTTTTGCCGGCGCGCAAACTCCGCGATAATCCCCGCTACACTGACTCAACAAGGTTTGGCACATGGCTTTCAAGGGCACGCCCGGTTTTACCCATCAACAGCCCGATCAAATTGGTATTCTGCTGACCAATCTCGGCACGCCCGACGCGCCGGACAGCGCGTCGGTGCGACATTATCTGGCCGAGTTTCTTGCCGATCCGCGCATCGTGGAGATGCCCCGCTGGCTGTGGCGAATCATCCTGCACGGGGTCATTTTGCGTATTCGCCCGCCGCGTGTCGCCCACGCCTATGCCAGCGTCTGGCGCGAGGACGGCTCCCCGCTGCTCGCCTACACCCGCAAGCAGGCCCGGGCCCTGCAACCGGCGCTGGAGGCAACATTCCGACAGCCGCTCAAAGTGGCTGTCGGAATGCGTTATGGCAATCCGTCACTGGCAGAGGGTCTGGCCGAACTGCAGGCCGCCGGCGTGCGACGGATTCTGGTGTTGCCCCTCTATCCGCAATATTCGGCCACCACCACTGCCTCCACCTTTGACGCCATCGCCGACGAGCTGAAAACCTGGCGCTGGTTACCCGAACTCCACATGCTGACCAGCTACCACGATCATCCCGGCTATATCAGCGCGCTGGCCAACAGCGTCCAGCAATATCAGCAACAGCATGGCACGCCACAAAAACTGCTGTTCTCCTTCCACGGCCTGCCCAAACGCTATCTGCTGGCCGGCGATCCCTACTTTTGCCAGTGCCACAAAACCGCCCGGCTGGTGGCCGAACAGCTCGGGCTGCCCGACGACGCCTGGCAAGTGACTTTTCAGTCCCGCTTCGGCCGGGAGGAATGGCTGCAACCCTATACCGACATGACCCTCAAGGCATTGCCCGGCGAGGGCATCCGCCACGTACAGGTGATCAGCCCCGGCTTTTCCAGTGACTGCCTGGAAACCCTGGAAGAGATCGATATGCAGAACCGGGAATTTTTCCTCGAGGCCGGCGGCGAACGGTTCGACTACATTCCGGCCCTCAACGATAGCCCGGAACATATCCGGTTTCTCGCCGAACTGGTCAGCGAGCACACGAAAACCTGGCAGACTTTGCCCGCAGCAGACACGGCCGCTCGGGAACAGCTGGCAAAAAAAGAAGGTGCCGGACAATAATCCCGGGTTCATTTTCACCACGAAGGAACGAAGGAACGAAGTGAAGCTCTGCTTTGAGCGCGTAATCATCCCGCCTGCTTATCTGCAAATACCCTTCGTGACTTCGAGTCTTCGTGGTTCTGATTTCATACATCAGGCAGCACCTGGACGAGCAATCGGCCCGGCCAACCTCATAGCAATAAAAAAGGGGAGCAGATGCTCCCCTTTTCGGTCGTTATCCGGCAATCGCTCAGGCGTTGTAGTCCGCCAGACCGGGATTGCCCTGCACGTTGAGCAGCTTGGGTGTGTTGAGTTTCTTGACGGTCGCCACTTTCTCGGCCCGCAGATACTCGGCAACCACATCCCAGATATCCTTGCCTTCACGCGGATTGGGTGACACCGAGGCCCAGCCGGCAACGCTGTACTCCTTGTCGGCTTCGATCGGGGTACCGTCGTCGAGGCGCATATCCTGGATACGATTACCGATCTTCCTGGTGGGATCGATACTGTAATCCATGCCACCGACACGCACCATGTCCCCCCCCTGCTGGCGATAGGGATCTTCATGGAAGATGTTATCGGCCACGTCTTCCAGAATCAGCTTGATGTTTTCACCACTGATGTTGTCGACATAGGTTTCAGGATAGGTCAGACAGGTCTGGGTCATCACATGTTCCATGGTGATCGGCTGACCCGGCAACACGGAAACGCCCCAGCGGAAGCCCGGCGAGAAGGATATCTGGGCTCCCCCGACTTCACGCAGTGCATCGCAGATAAGCTGGTCGAACGTCCCGTTGAAGTTCCCGCGGCGATAGAGCAGATCATCAGCCACGGCCAGTTCTTCATTAAGAACATCCAGGTACGGCTTACGCACATCCTCAATGTATTTGGCCATTTCCTGATCCGGCTCCAGGAAGTTGGAGAAGATCGGCAGCAGTTTGTAGTCGTAGCCCTGAACCTTGCCGTTACGAATATCAAACTGCATCACACCCAGGAACTTGCCATTGGAGCCGGCATTGGTCACCAGAGTGGTACCGCCCTTGTTCTTCACTTCCATGGCACCCGGCATGCCGTCATGAGTGTGACCGCCGAAGATGCAATCGATACCGCTGACCTGGGAGGCCATCTTGATATCCACGTCCATGCCGTTATGCGAAATCACCACCACGGCATCGGGCTTCTCGGTCTCGCGCACGGTATCGACCATCGCCTGCATGGCTTCATCACGGATCCCGAAGGTCCAGTCGGGGATAAAACGCTCACCGGGGTTGGCGATCGGGGTATAGGGGAAGGCCTGACCGATTACCGCGACACGAATCCCGCCGTCCATTTCCTTGATGGTGTAAGGCTTGAAGGCACGCAGGGAAGCTTCGTCGTAAGCCTCGAAATCCTCGAATTTGTAATCAAAACTGGCTTCGGGTTTGACGAACACGTTTTGACAGACAAAATCGCCCTCGAAGTCCTTGACGTTGGAGATGACCTCCTCGTCATGATAGGTAAATTCCCAGTGGCCGGTCATCAAATCCACGCCCAGCAGGTTGCAGGCGCCGACCATGTCCTTGCCGCGGGTCCAGTAGGCGGTACCGGAACCCTGCCAGGTATCACCGCCGTCCATTAACAGGGTACGACCGGCACCGTGGTCGGAACGCAGTTTCTTGACCAGAGTACGCAGATGGGAAAAGCCTCCGACCTTGCCGTATTTTTCCGCTGCTTCGGCAAAATTCAGATGCGTGAAGGCATGCGCCTCCGGCGTGCCGGGCTTGATCCCGTAGTGTTCCAGCAAGGCATGGCCGACAATATGCGGCGGCCGTCCTTTGGCTTCGTGCAGGCCCAGGTTAACGTTGGGCTCGCGGAAATAAACCGGATTCAACTGCGCATGGCAGTCCGTCATGTGCATGAACGTCACGTTCCCGAACTTGGGTACGTTGTACATATCTTCAGGGGCTATACCCTGGCCGGTTTTGGTCACCCCGGCTGTACCGCTTGACTTGTTGTCGCAACCCGGCAACATGCCCGCAGCCGCAGCCATACCCATGACCTGGATAAATTCACGGCGATTGATAGACATTCAGTCCTCCTCGTATACCTTCAAATTGTAAGTCTTGGTTTTAACTGTCGTATTTTTGTTGTTCATGCCCGTCTCTGCAGGCTGCTCACCGGAATCACATTGTGTGACCTCGCAGCGGGATTGCGACATGATAGTACAAACTTTGCCCGGATTGCATACGTTTACGCCGATTGGTCGACAAAACCGGCACCGGTTATGCGGATTGCAGTCCGCCTGTTAGCCGTGCAATCCCCCGGTTGCAGATTGCATCAGCCTCCGGCCAGCGCCGTGCGGGGATTCCGCCGCCGCGCGGCAAACCAGCGCCAGGCCAGCAATCCGGCCAGAAGCGTCGCATAGATCAACGGCTCGCGCAGATCCGCCTTGACCAGCAACAGAAAGTGGACCACCCCGAGCACGCCGATAACGTAGATCAACCGATGCAGCGTCTGCCAGCGCCGGCCCAGCCGGCGTCGCATGTTGCGTGTCGAGGTCAGCGCCAGTGGAACCAGAAACAGGAAAGCCAGCATCCCCAGCGTAATATAGGGGCGCTTGAGGATATCGGTGCCGATTTCCTGCCAGTCGAAAAACTGATCGAACCACAGATAGGTAAGCATGTGCAGACAGGCATAGAAAAAGCTGAACAGTCCCAGCATGCGCCGCAAACGCAGCAAAGAAGTTTGTCGCAAATGCTCCGCCAGGGGTCGTACCAGCAGGGTCAGGAGCAACAGCCGCAGGGTCCACAAACCGGTTTCGCGGGTCAGCACCTCGAACGGGTTGGCGCCCAGCTGATGCTGAGAAAAGCCCCAGATCAGCCACACAACCGGCAACAAAGCCAGCACGAACAGGACCGCCCGAATACGGGGTAATTGATGGGCAACGGCAAACATCATGGTGATCAACTCAGAAGAACTTGCGCAAGTCCATACCTTTATATAAATGGGCGACCTGCTCGGCATAGCCATTGAACATCAGGGTATCGCGCTTGAAGAATTCCCCCAGCCGGCGCTCACGCGCCTGGCTCCAGCGCGGATGGTCCACCTCGGGATTCACATTGGCATAAAAACCATATTCGTCCGGCGCAGACTGTTGCCAGGTATTCAGTGGCTGCTCCTCCACCAGGCGGATGCGCACGATGGACTTGATACTCTTGAAGCCATATTTCCACGGCACCACCAGCCGCAGTGGCGCCCCGTTCTGATTGGGTAACACCTCGCCATACAACCCCGCTGCCAGAATCGTCAAAGGATGCATGGCCTCATCCATACGCAAGCCTTCCTTATAAGGCCAGTCCAGAACCCCGCGACGCTGCCCCGGCATCTCCCCGGGTCGATGGAGCGTGGTGAACTCAACATAGCGGGCTTTTGAGGTCGGCTCGAATCGTTTGAGCAAATCACCCAGGGAAAAGCCGATCCAGGGAATCACCATCGACCAGCCCTCCACGCAACGCAACCGGTAGATGCGCTCTTCCAGCGCATGGGGCCTTAAAATATCTTCCAGGGCGTAAGTACCGGGTCTGGCCACTTCCCCCTCCACTACCACCGACCAGGGATCGGTGGTCATCTGGCCGGCCTCTTCTGCCGGGGAATATTTATCGGTACCGAACTCGTAGAAATTGTTGTAACCGGTAACATCCCCGTATGGCGTCTGTGCCTCGTCCGTGGAATAGGCGGGGCGTTTGCTGTAATCCAGCGGCGGGTTGCCGTAGCCGGCAGCGCTGATCCGGCCCGTCCAGGCCAGCGCCCCGGCCAAGGGCCCCAGCGCGGCCAGGCGCAAAAACCGGCGCCGCTGTCGATAGAGCGCCGGGTCAGTGATTTCGGACGGCTTGATGGATGGATCTTTGAAGTGACGCATGAGCAATTCCCGGTTCAACGATACCCCATCGGACAGCCGCCTCTGGCACAAGTTCACCAGCATTATTATCTGCTAATATACATATCATCTGGCTGTCGTGGCCACGCCGGCTGGGCTATGATGCAGGATGCCTGATACAAAATAAGAAAGACGCAATGAGCGCCAGCGAAACAAACCACTCCAGTGCCGGCAACCGGCGGATTAATACGGTTTTGTCCCAACACGCACGTAGCATGGGGCAACTGCGGCGTATCGAAATCTATAACGACAAGTTCGTGAAGATCGCCGACCAGGATCTGTTCGGTCGCAAGAGTTACCACCTGAACCTGGGCATGCTGGAACCGTGGCCGGTGCGCCACCGACGTATCGCCTGGCGCTGGTTACTGGGCACAGCCTACTTTGCCCTGGCCACCCTGCTATTCGGATTGTATCTGTGGCAGAACCAGGCCCCCCAGACACTGAACCAGGTGCTCCCGTTTCTGATCACTTTTATCCTGCTGACGTGTGGCTGCCTGATTCTGTTTATCTACTATTCGCCCAATGTCACCGAGTTTCGCAGTCGTTACGGCAGTTGCCCGTTGTTACGCCTGCTTTACAACAAACCCGACCGCGAAAGCTTTCGGCATTTCGTCGCCGAACTCAAAACCCGCATCCTCGCCGCCAGCCAGGCCATCACCTTCGATAAAAAAGAGATGCTGGCCATCGAACTGAAAGAACTGCGCCGACTCTCCGACGAAGGCATCATCACCCAGGACGACTACCGCCGCGCCCGCCAACGCCTCATGAACATGCACTTCTAAAAAACATTCACCACGAACACACGAAGGCGCGAAGAAAAACATTAAACCAGACCACTGCTTGCTCAAAAATGTAAGCTCAACACTACCGCGATTTTCATAAAAACAAGGCCTGAAAAAAAATGCCGGCGTAAGCCGGCATTAAAATATCTTCTTCGTGTCTTCGCGTCTTCGTGGTTATCTTTGTCAAGCCGCCGAAGCCTTGCGATCGGATTTGCCAAAGACGAACTGGTTGTCTTTGACATCGACCTTGATTACATCGCCTGGTACGAACTTGCCGGAGAGGATCTCCTGTGCCAGGGTATTTTCCACCTGTTGCTGGATCGCACGCTTGAGCGGCCGGGCGCCATAGACCGGGTCGAAGCCGGCTTCGCCGATCTTGTCCAGTGCCGCTTCGGTCAGTTCGACGTCCATATGCCGATCCTGCAACCGTTTGCGCAGGTAATCGAACTGGATGCCGGCGATAGCCCGGATCTGTTCGCGTGCCAGCGGATGGAAGACCACCACTTCGTCGACCCGGTTGATGAACTCGGGCCGGAAATGCTGGCCGATAATTTCCATCACGGTGGCTTTCATGGCGTCGTAATTTTCTTCACCGGCCATCTCCTGAATCTGTTGTGAACCCAGGTTGGAAGTCATCACGATCACCGTGTTACGAAAATCGACCGTGCGGCCCTGGCCATCGGTCAGACGGCCGTCGTCCAGCACCTGTAACAGAATGTTAAACACATCGGGATGCGCCTTTTCGACCTCGTCGAGCAGGATCACCGAATAGGGTTTGCGACGCACCGCTTCGGTCAGGTAACCGCCTTCTTCATAACCCACGTAGCCGGGCGGAGCACCGATCAACCGGGCCACGGAATGCTTCTCCATGAACTCGGACATATCGATGCGCACCATGGCATCCTCGGTATCAAACAAAAAGGCAGCCAGGGATTTGGTCAGCTCGGTCTTGCCCACACCGGTCGGCCCCAGAAACAGGAACGACCCGTTGGGACGATTGGGATCGGACAGCCCGGCACGCGAGCGACGAATGGCATCGGCCACCGATTTGACGGCCTCGTCCTGTCCCACCACGCGTTGATGCAGGGCCTCTTCCATGCGCAACAACTTGTCGCGCTCCCCTTCGAGCATCTTGGCCACCGGAATCCCGGTCCACTTGGAGACTACTTCGGCGATCTCCTCTTCAGTCACCGAGGTCCGCAACAAGGTGGTTTCCTGCTGCATCTCCGCCTGGGCGGCCATATCGAGTTGTTTTTCCAGCTCCGGAATCTTGCCGTACTGCAGCTCCGACATGCGGGTCAGATCGCCGGCGCGACGTGCGGTATCCAGCTCGATGCGCGCCCGTTCCAGCTCTTCTTTAATATGCTGGGAACCCTGTACCGCGGCTTTTTCCGAATTCCAGACCTCTTCAAGATCGTGGTATTCGCGTTCCAGTTTGTTGATCTCGTCTTCCAGTTTATTAAGACGCTCAAGCGAGGCTTCGTCGCTCTCTTTTTTCAACGCCTCATGCTCGATCTTCAGCTGAATCAGCTTACGATCCAGGCGATCCATGGATTCGGGCTTGGAGTCAATCTCCATGCGGATGCGGCTGGCCGCCTCGTCCACCAGGTCGATCGCCTTGTCGGGCAATTGCCGATCGGTGATGTAACGGTGTGACAGAGTGGCCGCAGCGACGATGGCCGGGTCGGTAATATCGACGCCGTGATGGACTTCGTATTTCTCTTTCAGACCACGCAGGATCGCCACGGTATCTTCCACGCTCGGCTCATCCACCTGCACTTTCTGAAAACGGCGTTCCAGTGCGGCGTCCTTTTCAATATACTTGCGGTACTCATCCAGCGTGGTGGCACCGATGCAGTGCAGCTCACCGCGAGCCAGCGCCGGCTTGAGCATGTTGCCGGCATCCATGGAACCCTCGGCCTTGCCGGCACCGACCATGGTGTGGATCTCGTCAATAAACAGAATGATCTGGCCTTCCTGTTTGGAGAGATCGTTGAGCACGGCCTTGAGACGTTCCTCGAATTCCCCCCGGAACTTGGCCCCGGCCAGCAAAGCACCCATATCGAGCGACAGTACGCGCTTGTTTTTCAAGCCATCGGGGACTTCACCGTTGATAATGCGTTGCGCCAAACCTTCGACGATCGCGGTCTTGCCCACGCCGGGTTCACCGATCAATACCGGGTTGTTCTTGGTACGCCGTTGCAGTACCTGGATGGAGCGGCGGATTTCATCATCACGTCCGATCACCGGATCGAGTTTGCCCTGTTCGGCCCGCTCGGTCAGATCGATGGTGTATTTTTCCAGCGCCTGGCGTTGTTCCTCGGCATTGGGATCGTCAACCTGCTGACCGCCGCGCACATTCTCGATGGCTTTTTCGAGGGCACCTTTGGTAGCCCCGGCCTTGCGCAACAGCTCGCCCAGGTTACTCTTGTCGTCCACGGCCGCCAGAACAAACAGTTCGCTGGAGATATATTTATCCTGGCGTTTTTGCGCCAGCTTGTCGGTCAGGTTCAGCAGGCGTGACAGATCATTGGAAATGTGTACCTCGCCGGTGGCGTCCTCGATCTGCGGCAGATGGTCCAGCGCTTCACCCAGCTGGGAGCGCAACAGGTTCACATTTACCCCGGCCTGCGCCAGCAGATGCGAGACACTGCCTCCTTCCTGATCCAGCATGGCGCTCATCAGATGGACCGGTTCGATCATCTGATGATCGCGCCCGACCGCCAGGCTCTGGGCATCGGCAATCGCCATCTGGAATTTGCTGGTGAGTTTGTCCATTCGCATGAGTCGTTTTCCCCTGTACGATAAAGTTTCGAATACTCCAACAAAAATAGGGCCACTTGAGCGGGATTCAAGGTCGGCGGGCAAAACAGGTCCTCAACGATAGACCAAAATCAGGTTCAAGGCGGCTGTCCTGCCCGGCTATGCGGTGAATTAACGCGGAGGTCGCAGAGTCGCGGAGACGCAGAGATTTTCTATGGGTTCATTCTCACTTGATACGAGACGGCAGGCGAATATAATTTGTCGATTTTACTTCTCAGCGCCTCTGCGTCTCCGCGCCCTCTGCGTTTAATTACCGCCTTTGCGCGAATCATTGCTCACTGGCGCTGGCGCAGCGGATACAGAGGGTGGCGGCGGGATCGGCGAACAGGCGGGCGGCGGCAATGGGTTCCTCGCAGCGCAAACAATATCCGTAGTCGCCCGCATCCATGCGCTGCAGAGCCGATTCAATCCGCTGCCGCATCTGCTGTCGCCGCTGGCCGGCAGCCCGGGACATGGCCTGCCCTTGCAGGGCATCCATGCGCGACAGGCGGCCCACACGAGTCTGGTCCAGCTCCACGGTCGAGCTGGCCTCGACATTGGCATCCCGGGTCTCATCCAGCGCGTCCCGCTGTGCCAGCAGCGCGGCACGCAGCTGTTCGAGTTCGCTGTTACTCAGGCTCATCGGACCATGATACGCCCTGTTCCGTCCGTGGCGCACCTGCTTTGGCGGGCACTTTGTGCTATAGTGCGCGCCGCGTTTGCCCCCGCACCCCGCGCGCAATTATCGACTTTCTGTCCGGTACTGGCGCGCAGGCGGTGCCTGCCAATGCTTTCATTCTCCCGACTTGATAAGTCGTTGCCGCCACCGGCGGCCGTATTGCGCCGGCGCAGTGCCAAGGCGCAATGCAGACTGTTGCGAACCGGAACCGACATAACATGTACCAGACTTTGAAAACCAACTGGCTCAGCAACCCGCGCGGCGATCTGCTCGCAGGTATCGTGGTGGCGCTGGCGCTGATTCCCGAAGCCATCGCCTTTTCCATCATTGCCGGGGTCGATCCCAAGGTCGGGCTCTACGCCTCGTTCTGTATTGCCGTGGTGATCGCCTTCACCGGCGGCCGGCCGGGAATGATCTCCGCCGCCACCGGCGCCATGGCACTGCTGATGGTCACCCTGGTGCGCGAACATGGCCTGGAATACCTGCTGGCTGCCACCCTGCTGACCGGCCTGCTGCAAATTGGCGCCGGCTATCTCAAACTGGGCTCGCTGATGCGCTTTGTCTCGCGCTCGGTGGTGACCGGTTTTGTCAACGCACTGGCGATCCTGATTTTTCTGGCCCAGTTACCGGAGCTGAACCCGGCCACCGCCGGGGTCACCTGGCATGTCTATGCCATGACCGCCGGGGGCCTGGCGATCATCTACCTGTTTCCCTATCTCACCAAATCCATCCCCTCGCCGCTGGTCACCATCGTGGTACTGACCGCGCTGGCCATCTGGCTGGATCTGGATATTCGCAACGTCGGCAGCATGGGCGAGCTGCCCGACACGTTGCCGGTCTTCCTGTGGCCCGATGTACCGATCAACCTCGAGACGCTGTTCATCATCCTGCCCTATTCCATCTCGATGGCCGTGGTCGGCCTGCTGGAGTCGCTGATGACCGCCACCATCGTCGATGATCTGACCGACACCCCCAGCGACAAGAACCGCGAGTGCAAGGGCCAGGGCGTCGCCAACATCGGCGCCGGCCTGATGGGCGGCATGGCCGGCTGCGCGATGATCGGCCAGTCGGTGATCAATGTGAAATCCGGTGGCCGTACCCGTCTCTCCACCCTGTCGGCAGGCGTGTTTTTGCTAATCATGGTCGTGTTTCTCGATCAATGGGTGGCACAGATCCCCATGGCCGCGCTGGTGGCGGTGATGATCATGGTTTCCATCGGTACCTTCAGCTGGGACTCGATCCGCAATCTGAAGGAACACCCGATGAGCAGCAACATTGTCATGGTTGCCACCGTTGTGGTGGTCGTCGCCACGCATAATCTGGCCTATGGTGTGTTCGTCGGCGTGCTGCTCGGCGCGCTGTTTTTCGCCAACAAGGTGGGCCAGTACAAATACGTGGTCTCGGAACTGGATGATAAAAACGCCACCCGCACCTACCGCGTGGTGGGGCAGGTCTTTTTCGCCTCGGCAGACAAGTTCGTGGAGTTCTTCGATTTCAAGGAAGCGCTGGATAAAGTGGTCATCGATCTCTGCCAGGCCCACTTCTGGGATATCACGGCGGTGGCCGCACTAGACAAGGTGGTACTCAAGTTCCGCCGCGAAGGCACTGAGGTGGAAGTCATCGGCCTGAACGAGGCCAGTGCCACCATCGTGGACCGCTTCGCGGTGCATGACAAACCCGACGCCGTCGATAAACTGATGGCTCACTGACAGGAAGCTGATTGATGAAAAACGTAGTCGCCTGTATCGACGGCACCGACGTCTCTACCGCCGTCAGTGACTTTGGCGCCTGGGCCAGCCAGCGACTGGCTGTATCGCTGGTATTGCTG
>JAXHTI010000053.1:15222-16855 GCA_034190045.1 Pseudomonadota bacterium | reverse complement strand
TCTTCGTCTTCGGCCCACAAAGGGGGAGCGATCATCAGCGGAACAAGCAGGGCAAACAACACACGCGGTTTCATCTTGAGAACTCCTGCACTATAGTTGAAACACATCATCAGGCGGGTAGCAATTCCCTGACCCTGACAGAATACGGTGTACTGACCGCAGAGTAAATTCGGGTATCTACCTAAATGAATCCATCCCGCTTTCAGATTAACATTACCCCGGGCGCCCTGATTGTGACGTTGTCGGGTGATTGCATCACTGATGTCGACTTGCGAACCACGCCGCAGCCGGGGCTGCGCGATGCCAACGGTGCCAGTGAAAAGCGTATCGCGCGTGAACTGGCTGCCTATTTTGACGATGCGGCCGCGCCCCTGCGCTGGCCACTGCGTGTGGAGGGCAGCGATTTTCAACAGCGGGTCTGGCAGGCGCTGCGCGCGATTCCGGTGGGCAGTGTCAGAACCTACGGCGAACTGGCCGGGGAGGTCGGCGGCTGTGCCCAGGCGGTGGGCAATGCCTGTCGCCAGAACCCGATCCCGATTTACATTCCCTGCCATCGCGTGGTGGCCAAAGCGGGTATCGGCGGTTTCGCCGGCAAGACCGCCGGCCCCCGCATCGATCTCAAACGCTGGTTACTGCGGCACGAGGGTGTGACGTTGCCGGCATGAGCGAGTCGCAGGTTCTGATCGAACAGTTTCTCGATGCCCTGTGGATGGAACGGGGCCTGAGCGAAAACACCCTCTCGGCCTATCGCTCGGATCTGGGCCAGTTCGGCCAGTGGCTGGATGGACAGGGGCGGGGTTCGCTGCGCGATGTCCGCCGCGAGCAGATCCAGGGCTATCTCGCCCAGCGGCTGGAACAGCGCGGCAGTCCGCGCAGCACCGCCCGGTTGCTCTCCAGTCTGCGTCGTTTCTACGCCTGGCTGCGCCGCGAACAGCAGATAGGCGAGGACCCCACCGCCCTGATCGAGGCACCCCGGCTGGGACGGCCGTTACCCAAAAGCCTGAGTGAAAGCGACGTCGAGGCGCTGCTGCTGGCGCCGGATACCGAAACCCACAAGGGGCTGCGGGACCGCTGCATGCTGGAGGTGCTGTACGCCACCGGCCTGCGGGTCTCGGAACTGGTCAATCTGCATATGGGTCAGATCAACCGCCAGCAGGGCGTGGTGCGCATCAGCGGCAAGGGCGGCAAGGAACGCCTGGTCCCGTTGGGCGAAGAGGCACTGGGCTGGTTGCAACGTTATCTGCAGGAGGTGCGGCCGGCAGTGCTCGATGGTGCGGCGGCGGAGGCGGTCTTTCTCAGTAATCGCCGCCAGCCCATGACCCGCCAGACCTTTTGGCATCTGATCAAGGATTACTCGCGCCGCGCCGGCATCGACAAACCGCTCTCGCCGCATACCCTGCGCCACGCGTTCGCCACCCATCTGCTGAATCACGGGGCCGATCTGCGCGTGGTGCAAATGCTGCTCGGCCACAGCGATCTTTCCACCACGCAGATCTATACCCACATTGCCAAAGCGCGGTTGCAGGAACTCCACGCCCAGCATCATCCCAGGGGGTAGAAAAAAGTTGGCAGACGTCAGATGGCAGTTGACAGCAAAAGCACCTGAATTAGAGTTCCTGCCAACTGCCAACTG
>JAXHTI010000053.1:4700-15122 GCA_034190045.1 Pseudomonadota bacterium | reverse complement strand
CTGCCAACTGCCAACTGTGTTTTGTGGAACTTCTGCCCGTTTCGAGCATCAGATAGCCCAGAATAGAGCGTGAATCGGGTATACTTTCACGCGTTATACACACTTTTACTGGTAGTCATTCCCATGTCGTTTTTTTCCCGTATTGTTATTCTTACTGCCCTGCTGGGGCTGTTTACCCCGGCCGTTGCCGATGAACTCGATCAGGCGCGCAAGGCCATCATGGATCGCTTCGACGATGTCAAAGCCGAGAATGTCGAGGCCTCGCCGATCGCGGGATTGTATCGGGTTACGATCCCCCCGCAGGTGTTTTATATGTCCGGCGATGCCCGTTATGTGGTCGACGGCAGCGTGATCGATCTGGCCGAGCGTCGTAACCTGACCGATGAATACCGCAACCAGGCGATTAACACGGCTATCGAGGGCATGGGCGAGGAGTCGATGATCGTCTTCGGTCCCGATGATGCCGAGCACACCGTGACAGTGTTTACCGATATCGATTGCGGTTACTGCCGCAAGCTGCATGAAGCCGTGGCAGGCTATAACGAAGCCGGCATCCGGATTCGTTACATGGCCTATCCGCGCGCCGGTCTCAATTCCAAGTCCTATCAGAAAGCCGTCTCCGCCTGGTGCGCTGACGACCGCCAGGATGCCCTGACCCGGGCCAAGCAGGGCGAGTCGATTCCGCAAAAGAACTGCGATAACCCCGTCGCCGATCAGTTCCAGCTCGGCCAGACCATTGGCATCTCCGGCACCCCGGCGCTGGTGCTGGAAACCGGCAAAATTATTCCCGGTTACGTGCCCCCCAAACGCCTCGCCGCGATCCTCAACGGCAAAATGCCGAACTGAATTTGAACGAAGAGATTAACGCAGAGTCGCAAAGGCGCAGAGGACGCAAAGAGATAATTTTGAATGTTGAATTTTAAATTCTGAATTTCAGAAACGGCTCCCATTCAAAATTCAATATTTCAAATCCAAAAGATTGTTTCCTCCGCGCCTTTGCGCCTCCGCGTTTTATTACACCGAACTGACTAGTTGAGTGCCTGGGCCAGCAGGCGGCGGTATTTGCTGACCAGTTCGCCGCATACCCGTCTGCCGACCTACCTTATAAATAGTCTTTGCCGCCACAAAACCGGCCCGTTTTTGTGTTGATCGCCGACCAGTGCAGGTTGGAAACCTCCCCGGAATCACCTAAGATAGTAATTAATTACTATCTTTTGAGGTGTGATGTGAGTAAAAACAGGCACTTGCCGGCGGATGAGCGCAAAGAGCTGACGGTGCGCGCGGTGGTGGATCTGTGCGGCAGGGAGGATCCGGCACGGATCACCACCGCCTCCATCGCCAAGTATATGAAAGTGACCCAGGGGGCTCTGTTTCGTCATTTCCCCAGCAAGGAGGCGATCTGGACGGCAGTGGTGGAATGGGTGGCCGAACGGGTCATGCAGCGCCTGGATCGGGCCGCGCAACAGGCTGCCACGCCACTGGCAACGCTGGAGGCCATGTTCATGGCACATATCGATTTCATCACCGAGCATCCCGGTGTGCCGCGCATGCTGATGGGCCAGCTGCAGCACGCCCGGCCGACCCCGGCCCGGCATATGGTGCAGGCCTTGCTGACTCGCTATCGCCAACGCCTCGAAGCGCTGCTGGAGGAAGGCCGGGCCCGGGGTGAGCTGCGGGCTGATCTGGACATTGCCGCAGCGGCCACCCAGTTCATAGGTACGATTCAGGGACTGGTAATGCAGTCGTTGATCGCCGGGGATATGACTCAGATTCGCGATCTGGCGCCGGGGGCGTTCCGACTCTATTGTCAGGGGATTGCGGCGCCAGGGAGCGCAAGCGCATGAAAGATAAGATACGCAACGCACTACTGCGCTCGAAATGGGTATTCGGCGGACTGGGGATGGGGGTCGCGCTGCTGGTGCTGTTGGTGGTTAACCGTCAGACACCGGATCATGGTGACGTTGAGCCCCGGGTGCCGACCCTGTCGGTGATCGAGGTGCAGTCGCTGGTCTTCGAGATGGAGGCGCGCGGTCACGGGGTGAGTCGACCCGCCGAAACCTGGCAGTCCAGCGCCAACGTGGCCGGGCGGGTGGTGGAGCGTCACCCGGAACTGGAAAGCGGTAATCTGCTGCGCGAGGGCACGTTATTACTGGCGCTCGATCCGAGCCGCTACGAACTGGCTATCGCCGAGGTGGAGGCCGAACTGGCCTCGTTGTCTGCCGAGCAGGCCCAGCTCGACACCGAACAGCAGAATACCGAGCGCCTGCTGGCGCTGGAGCATGAGCGACTGTCTCTGGCCGAGCAGGAGCTGGCGCGTATCGAGCAGCTGGTGAAACAGGGGTCCGTATCGCGCTCGCAGCGCGATGAACAGCGCCGTGCCACGGTGGCGCAGCGCCAGGCGGTGGCCGCGCTGGAAAATCAGCTGGCGCTGCTGCCCACCCGCCGCGACACCCTGCAGGCGCAGATTGCGCGGGCCGAAACCCGGCTGGAACAGGCCAGACAGGATCTGGCGGACACCCGCTTCGTCGCCCCCTACGATCTGCGCCTCGGCGAGGTGGCGGTCGAACTGCACCAGCATGCCGCCGTCGGGCAGAAACTGTTTCGTGCAGACAGCATCGAGGCGGCCGAGATCGAGACCCATATCCCGCTGCCCATGCTGCGACGGCTGATGGGCAACGTATTGCGTCCCTCGCCGCCGATCGAAGCCCTGGATCTCGGCGAGCGGCTCGACTTCTCCGTTATCGAGGCACAGGTGCGCCTCGCCGGCGCCGAAGATATTCGCTGGCCGGCGCGGGTGAGTCGGGTGAGCAGCGGGCTCGATCCTGTGACCCGCACCGCGCGGGTGGTGGTGACCGTGGATGAACCCTACGCTCGGGTGGCGCCGCCCGATCGCCCGGCCCTGCAGCCGGGCATGTATGTGCAGGTGCGACTCAACGCAATGAGCCGGGCGCCGAAACTGGTGATCCCGGCCACAGCCGTACACGCCGGCGAGGTTTACCGGGTTACCCATAATGACCGTCTGGAACGGGTGTCGGTGAACGTGGCCTTCGAACAACACGATCTGGCTGTGATCAGCGAAGGACTCTCGCCCGGCGATCGGGTGATTGTCGATGATCCGGTGCCGGCGCTCGAGGGAATGGCTCTCGCGCCGCGGCGCGATAATGCGTTGGAGCAGCAGTTGCAGGCCCGCGCCCGGGGCGAGACTCGATGATTCGCTGGTTCGCGGGTCATCCTACTGCGGCCAACCTGCTGCTGATCGTGTTGCTGGCGGCGGGGCTGTTCGCCGCGCCGTCGCTCAAGCGCGAGACCTTTCCCGATTACCGGCCGGTGGAAGTGAGCGTCGAGGTAGTCTATCGCGGTGCCAGCGCCGACGATGTGGAGGACGCCGTTTGCCGGCGGCTGTACGATGCCGTCAAGGGCGTCGACTACCTGGACGAGCTGAACTGCGTGGCCCAGGACAACCTGGCCAGCGCCACCGCCACCATGCAGACGGGGGGCGATCCCATCCGTTTTCTCAACGAGATCGATACCGAGGTCAACGCCATTACCGATCTGCCCGCGCGCGCCGAGGCGCCGGTGGTGCGGGAGTTGCACCGCAGCGACCTGGTGGCGGCGGTAGCGGTTGCCGGCGATATGCCGGCGGATCAGCTGGAGGATTACGCCCTCGCGCTGGAGGAGCGGATTATGACCCTGCCCGGCGTCGCCGGCGTCAATATCCATGGTCTCTCACAGCGTCAGTGGCAGGTGGAGGTTTCCCGCGGGGTGCTGGCCCAGTACGGCCTGTCGGCGCGCGAACTGGCGGTCCGGGTGGCGCGCCAGAATGTTGATATGCCGCTGGGTACCCTGGAGACGCGCGAGCGGGACATCCTGCTGCGCTTCACCGATCAGCGCCGCTCGTTGCGCGAATTGCGGAAGCTGGTAGTGGTTTCTGATCCCCATGGGGGTGAACTGACCCTGGGGGAGATCGCGAACCTTAAGCAGGTCGGTGAACAGGACGAGGAGCAGATCCGGTTCAACGGCGAGCGGGCGCTGGTGCTGGAGGTGAGCAAGAGTCTGCGCGACGACTCCCTCCGGGTGATGGACGATCTGAGGGCGCTGATCGACGCCGAGCGCCGACGCTTCGAGGGCGGCGTGCGCCTGGTCATTACTCAGGATATGACCAGCATCGTCCGCGATCGCCTGCAGATGCTGATAAAAAACGGCCTCATGGGGCTGGTGCTGGTGGTGCTGGTGATGAGCCTGTTCTTTCGTCCGCGCCTGGCCATGTGGGCAGTGCTGGGTCTGCCTGCAGCGTTCATGGGTGCGTTTTTCGTGATGGCGTTGACCGGTCTGTCGCTGAATATGATCACTCTGGTGGCCCTGTTGATGGCAATCGGTATCGTCATGGACGACGCGGTAGTGATTACTGACAATATCGCGGCACATGCCAATGAGTACGACGCGCCACTGCAGGCGGTGGCCGCCGGCACTCGCCAGGTGTTACCCGGAGTGTTGTCGTCGTTTTTGACCACGGTCTCGGTATTTCTACCTCTCTCTTTTTTGGCCGGTGAGTTGGGCTCGGTACTGGAGGTGCTGCCGGTGGTATTGATCGCCGCCCTGGCAGCCAGTTTGATCGAGGCGTTCTGGATTTTGCCCCATCATCTCAAGGGCAACGTGGCACGACTGCGCGATGGCCACAGCTCGCGCTTTCGTGGAGCCTTCGAGCGAGGCTTCGATACCTTTCGCGAACGGGTGGGCGCACTCGCCGACCAGGCCATCGTCTGGCGCCGTGCGGTGCTGGGTTTGGTGCTGCTGGTTATCCTGGGTTCGGCCGGGTTCATGGCCGGTGGTCACATCGGCAGCGAAGCAATGCCCGATATTGACGGGGATGTGCTCGAGGCGCGCATCCTGATGCCCCAGGGCACACCGCTGGCGCGCACCGATGAAGTAGCCGCGCAGGTTGAGACGGCCATGCGCCGGCTCGACGAACGTCTGACCCCGCAACAGCCGGAAGGGGAGCCGCTGGTGCAGGCGATTCAGACCCGCTTTAACTACAATCCCAGCGCCCGTGAGGCGGGTGCCCATGTCGCCACGGTGATAGTGGATCTGCTCACCGCCGAGCGGCGCAGTGTCACCCTCGACGAGTTGACCGAAGTCTGGCGCGAGGCAATTGGTCCTGTCGCCGGGATCCACAGCCTGATCATCCAGGAGCCGGGCTTCGGGCCGGCCGGGATCCCGGTGGAGATGCGTCTGCAGGGTGAAGATCTGTCGGCGCTGAAAGCGGCGGCCCGCGACGCGGCGGCACACCTGGCCGGCTACACCGCCGCCTATAATGTCATGGATGACCTGCGCCCCGGTAAGTTGCAGCGCAGTTTCTCCCTTGCCCCGGGTGCCCACGGCCTGGGACTGAGTGCCGAAGAGGTCGCCGTCCAATTACGTACGGCACTGCTGGGCGAGGTGGCTGATACCCAGCGCATCGGCGATCACGATGTGGAGATCCTGATTCGCCAGGCCGAGAACGATCGTGACAGTCTCGATGATCTGGTCGATCAAACGATTATGCTGCCCGGTGGCAAACAGGTCCCACTGGGCGAGGTCGCACGGATCAGCGAGCGACGCGACTGGGCGCGTATTACCCGTATCGACGGACGGCGCACTGTCACCATTGAGGCCAATGTGGATGCCCGCCTGAGCAGCGGTCAGGCGATCGTCAGCGACCTCCGTACTGACTGGCTGGACGATTTCAAGACACGTCACCCGAAGGTGGATGTGATCTTCGAAGGCCAGGTGGCCCGCTCCGCCGAGACCGGCGGTTCTATCGGGCGCGGTCTGCTCATCGGTCTAGTCGGAATCTTCGTAATATTATCGTTTCAGTTTCGAAGTTATGTGGAACCGTTGATCGTGATGCTCTCGATCCCGCTGTCCTTCATCGGCGCGATCTGGGGCCATGTGCTGATGGGCTATTATCTGTCGATGCCGTCGCTGATCGGTGCTGCCGGCCTGGCTGGCATTGTGGTTAACAACGCCATCTTGCTAATCCATTTCATCAAGGGACATCGCGAACAAGGCCTGTCGGCGATTGCCGCCGCGGGTCAGGCCAGCCGCGATCGCCTGCGAGCGATTTTGATCTCTTCTTCCACCACCATAGCGGGGCTGGTGCCACTACTGGCGGAAACCAGTACCCAGGCTGATGCCATCAAGCCACTGGTTATTTCTGTGGTATTCGGTCTGCTCAGCGCCACCATATTGGTCCTGATCGTCATCCCGGCGTTGTACGTCCTGTTCGACGACCTGGGCTGGACGCGAACAGTCGAAAGCCAGAGATAAACTATCGAACTTAATTTGTACAAAAAGATTAAAGCAGAGGATGCAAAGATAGAGTGTTGAATTTTAAACGTTGAATTTCAGAACCGGCTCCCATTCAGAATTCAACGCTTCAAATCCGAAACTATGATTTTTTCTGCACCACCATGCCTTTTCAATGCATGTAAAAAAATACCACCGAAGACACCGGCTACACTGAACTTACTGGTTCGGTGCTTTACTGTGATTCAGTGTTTGGCGATCAGCTCAGGGTGATGGTGCCCGGACACGCCTGAATGGTTTTTAACAAAAAACTTTGCGTTTCTTACACTGACCTGTCTAGTTAAGCGCCTGGGCCAGCAGGCGGCGGTATTTGCTGACCAGTTCGCCCTGGTTGCCGAGCAGTTCGAACATTCTTAACAGTCCCTTGCGGCCGGCGTCATCGTTGTAGGTGCGATCGCGTTTGACGATTTCCAGCAGCTGTTGCATGGCGTCTTCGTGACGGCCTTCGGCGGCGTAGCGGGCGCTGAGTTGATAGCGGGCCTCGCTGTCTTTGGGATCGGCCTCGATACGTTTTAGCAGGCTGTCGACATCCTCGGACTGCTCCAGCGTTTCGGCCAGTTCCAGTTTGGAATAGAGCGCGGAGACTTCCGGGCTCATCTGGATATCGACGGAGAGGCTGTCGAGCAGTTGCCGGGCATCATCGTAGCGTTCTTCCTTGATCAACACCTCGGCGAAGCGTACCCGGTTTTGCATGTTCTCTTTATCATCGAGAATGATCTGCTGCATTTCCTGCAAAGCCTGCTCCGTCTCGCCCTGTTCATATAACTCCATCGCCTGGTTCATGCGCTTGTCACCCTCTTTTTCGATATGTCGATCGAGCAGGGCGCGGATCTCGCCTTCGGGCTGGGCACCGGTGAACTCGTCGACGATCTGGCCGTTTTTGACCAGTTTGACGGTGGGTACGCTGCGCACGCCGAAGTGAGCGGCCAGTTCCTGTTGCTGATCGATCTCCACCTTGGCCAGCATGAACTGCCCCTGGTACTCCTCGGCCAGTTTTTCCAGTATCGGCATCAGGCTCTGGCAGGGACCACACCAGGTGGCCCAGAAATCCACCAGCACCGGCACCTGATGGGAGGCATCGATGACCTGTGACTGAAAGCTCTGGGCGCTGACATCGAAACTGTACTGCGATTGGCTCATGGTCTGTCCTGTCGGTTGCTGAACGGATAAGGCTGGAAACGCCCCGGGTGGGACGCGGACGAATTATACCTGCATTGGCCACAGTTGCGCAGTGGCGGTAAACAACAGGCTGACCTGCAGTTCATGATCCGGCCATAGCTGGCGCAGGCCCTCGGCATAGAGCCGCATCTGAGGCGCATAGCTGGCTGCCACGGCCGCGGGATCCTCGAGCGCCGCGCGGTGGGTCTTGTAATCGATCAGCTGGATCCGGCCGGGCTCGATCAACAGCCGGTCGATGATGCCATTGACGGTGCGCCCACCCTGGCGATAGAGCAGCGGCAGCTCGTTGCGGCATTGCACCTCGGCGGCGGGGCGAAAGACACTGTCCAGTTGCGGGGCCTGGAACACCTGCAGCGCCTCGTCCCACCACTGTGCCAGTTGCACGGCGCCGGCCTCGCCGGCCAGCCGTTGCAGTGCGCGTTCCCGGGACAGCTGCGGTTCCTGACACAGCCATTCCAGGCAGCGATGGATGACAATGCCCCGCGTGCGCCCATCCTCATCGCCGATGCCATGGCCTGGTTCGTCCTGCTGGCTGGGCGCCAGCGCCGCATCGCCGGTGCCGAGGGGCAGCGGCCGGCGCAGGCGCGGATCCGGCTCGGGGGGCGTTTCGGCCGCGGTGGCGGCTGGCGGTGTCACCGGCGCCGGAGGTTCGTTGCTGGTGACCAGGATCTGCGGGCCTTCGAGTTGGTCGGGCTGACAATCGAAGGCACCGGCGATCTGTTGATACCAGCTGGTGGTTTCGTCCCGTTTGGGCAGGCTGCCGGATATATACAGCCGCTGCCGGGCCCGGGTGAGTGCGACATATAAAAGGTTGGCCTCTTCGCGGCGGGCGGCGTTTTCGGCGCGCTCGATCACCGCCTCGCTGAGCGGATCCAGCCATTCCCTGGCGGGTCGCAGCAGAAAATGGGTCGGGCGGGGGGCATTGGCCGGCCATTCGATCAGCCCCTCGTGGGCCTTGCCGCGCGGCTCGGCACGGGCGCTGTCGATCAAAAAGACCACCGGCGCTTCCAGCCCCTTGGCGCCGTGGATGGTCATGATACGTACCCGCGCCTGCTGACCGGCGGCGGCCGGTTCGTCGGGGGCATCGTCGTCGTTCTGCCGCAATTCCCGCAGCCATTGGGCGAAGGTCATCAGGCTCGGATAGCGGCCGCTGTCCATCTCCAGTGCCAGTTCCTGAAAGCGCACCAGGTTGGCCATGACGCGCGGCACCAGATGGGCCGGAAACGCGGCCCGATAGCGGGCCAGGACATTGGCCTCGCTGTAGATACGATCCAGCAGGTCGTGCACCGGAATGTGTCCGGCCAGGGCGCGCCAGCGGGCCAGGTGATCGTGGGCGCGGCGCAGTGGTGCATCGGGCGGCTGTTCGGCGGTCAGCTGGGCCAGCCGTTCGAACCAGTTGCCTGGCGCCTCCCCGGCCAGTTGCATCAGGGCGCGGTCGTCGACGGCGAACAGCGGCGAGCGCAGGATGCCGGCCAGCGCCAGGTTGTCGAAGGGCATGCTCAGCCAGTTGAGCAGGTTGAGCATGTCCTGCACCTCGATGCTCTCCAGCAGCGTGCCGCGATTGCCGCTCAGATAGGGAATACCCGCTTCGCGCAGCGCCTGCTCGTATTCGGGCAGGTGGGTACGCGAGCGTACCAGCAGCAGAATGTCATCGTATTCGATTGCCCGGGGAGCAATGTCGGGCGTCTCCTGGACCGGCAGGCGGGAGTCGATCAGCTGGCGGATTTCGCCGGCGATCGCCTGCGCTTCGAGGCGATGGCGGGTATGGGTCGGCTCGGGGCGCGGGGTGAACAACGGATTGCGCAGCGGCGCGTCATCATCGTTCGCCTCAATTTGCGTCTCGTCCTCGTGTTCCTTGGCCGGCGGCAGCAGGATCACCTCGCCCCACAGCGACTGGTGATGGGTCTGATGTTCGGGAAAGTCGGGGATCTGCTGGTGCAGGCGGGGATCCTGGCGGAACAGCTGATTGACGAAATCCATGATGGCCGGGGCCGAGCGCCAGGAGGTATTGAGCGGGTAGCGATGCGCATCCAGACGACGTTCCAGCCACTCGGTGGCGGTGTCGAACAGGCGCGGTTCGGCGCGGCGAAAGCGGTAGATCGACTGTTTGGTGTCGCCGACCAGAAAAACACTGCGCTGGCGTTCGCTTTCCTGGGCCAGCTCTTCGAGCAATGGCAACAGCAGTTGCCACTGGGTCGGGTTGGTGTCCTGGAACTCGTCCACCAGCAGGTGGGCGATGCGCTGATCGAGTTTGTACTGCACCCACAGCGCATTGTCGCCGTCGTTGAGCAGCTGATACGCCTTCCATTCCAGATCGGTGAAATCGAGCAGGCGCTGCTCGCGCTTGATGCGCTGGTAATGGTCCAGCAGGGCGACCCCGGCCCGGCACCAGGCGCCGTTGACCCGGTAATTACGCTGTGCGGCCAGCTGCTGTTGCAGTGTTTGCAGTTGCTCGCAAAAGTCACGATGCAGTTCGGCCAGCTCTTCGGCACCGGCGGCCCCCAGGCTTTTTTGCAGGGCTTTACTGCTGGCTTCGCGATTCCCGCGTGGCGTACCGGCCTGGGTTAAAAATGCCTGGTAAACCGCGCTGTAGCGGGTGGCCGCGTCCTGTTGCGGATCCAGCGCGATCTGTAGTTGGGCCACGGCTTCGTTATTGCCCTTGTTGGGATGCCCGGCGAGCAGTTCGGCCATGCGCGCCAGTCGCTGGCAACGTCCCGTATCGGCAAAAAAGTCGGCGATGGGATCTGTGTCAGGATCGATCCCCAGCTGGTCGCGCAATTGCTCGCAGGCCCACCCGATCGGATCGCGCTGGCCGGCGGTATACACCCACCAGTCGCTGCGATGCCCGACGAACTGGCGCAGGGCGCCGAGGGTGTTGTGCAGGCCCAGTTCGTCGAA
>JAXHTI010000053.1:0-4600 GCA_034190045.1 Pseudomonadota bacterium | reverse complement strand
GCCAAGTGGAAGTCGCACAGGGAGATGTGTCCGGGGCTGGAGTGCCCGCTCAGGATGAACCGCAGGGATGACTGTGGCAGTGACAGGGAAACGTCGAGCGCGCCGGCGCAGGCCGGGGCGTAGACCGCAACTGCCCGGACAAGCAACGGGCTGGAGTGCCCGCAGGGAACTGAACCGGGGCGGCCACCGGGTCGGATTAATTTCCGCACCGGTGGCTTGTCCGGTTTTTTTTATGTCTGCCAGACCGGTTTTCGACATAACAGTGCCATATCACAATAGTTGCAGGTGTCCGTGTCGCCCCAGGCGGGCAGACCCTGTCCCTCCTGTAGCTGGTTCACGAGGGTTTGCAGCCGTTCGCCGACCGCCTCGCCCAGCGGTTGCAGTTCTTCCGCCGCCAGCGAACAGTTCAGCTTGAGCGGCTTGTCCGGTTTGTCGAAATGCAGATAGGCCACCTCGGCCACCGCCCGCTCTGGATCCTGTTGCTGTTGCAACAGGGCATAGAAGGGCAGCTGGATCGCTTCGCCGCTGTGCACTTCCGCCGGTTTGGGGATACTGCGCCCCGTCTTGTAATCGAGGATTGCCAGTCCTTCATCGGCGCGATCGATCCGATCCAGCCGACCCCGGATCGCCACTGCCCCCAGCTGACCCTCGCAACGCTGCTCGGTCTGGCTCACCTGCCAGCCGCTCTGGCGGCGGGCGATCTGCCAGTCGATATAGCCGGGAATGAAGGCGCGCCACTGGCCGAGCCAGGCCTGGTGTTCGAAGTTGTCGGCCAGTACATCGGCAAATACCGCCCGGGAAATCGCCTCCAGCCGGGCGATGGCCGCCTCCCGGTTGGCCGGCTCGAACGGGGCGTCGAACGGTTCGGGCAGGCCGGCGACCGGGGTATGCAGGGCCTGCAGACAGCGATGCACCCGCTCGCCGTAATCGGCCCGTGACAGGGCCTCGCGGATTTCTTCCGGAGGCTTGAGCTGCAGGGCGCGGGCGGCGTAGTACTGATAGGGACAGTCCAGCAGCTGCTGATAATCGCTGGGCGAGAAGCCCGGCGGCAACAGGCCGGCTGCCAGCACCGGGGCCGGTCGGGCGCTGGGGGGCGGCAGCGGTATGGCCGGTTCGTTTTCCACCTGGAAGGCGTCGGCATTGGCGGCCTGCGCGGCCAGGTCAGTGGCCAGCAGCGACTGGTCGGGCCAGGCCTGTTGATGCAGGGTCAGCAGGTGTTCCAGCCAGTGGCTGATTACCACCGGCTCGCCGTCCTGTTCGGCTCGCGCGGTAACGAGTATTGCCGGCGAAGCTTCCAGCAGGCGGCGGATATGATAGAAGCGCTCGGCGTAATGGGCCTCGCGCTGCGGCAGGCCCAGTTCGTGGCGCACCTGCTGGTTGAAAAACGGACTGATAGTCGGATGGCCGGGCAACGATTCCTGTTCGGCGCCGGCCAGGATCAGGGCGTCGAATTGTTGCAGCTGGCTCTGGGCCAGACCCAGCAGGCGCACGCGCTGCTGGGTGGGGCGGGGCCGAAAATGGGTGCGTTCCAGATGCCGTCCCAGCCAGGTGCGAAACTCACCCCACGCCAGCTCGAAGGTACCTGCATCGACCCCGCCGGCGAGGTGCTCCAGCAGCTGGACCAGCCGACTGCCGGCGGCGTCCTCCTCCAGCGCGCGGTCCATCGCCAGCTGCTGCAGGCTTTGTTGCAACGCGGCGAGCCAGCGGTCGGCCGGGTGGCGCCCCCGGCGCAGGGCCAGCAGGGGTGCGGCGGCGGCCTCCAGCCGATCGAACAGATCCAGCAACGGCGTGATATCTGCCTGGTTGGCCAGCCGTTTGCGCCGATCGTGGGCATGGGCGCGATAGCGGTTGAGATTGCGGGCGATGTTCTCGTGGCGAATGATGTCCTGTTCCAGTCGCCAGGTGGCCAGCCGGTGTTGCTCGGCGTCGGCATCGGCGAAGACGAACGGTGATTTGAGCAGATCCAGCAGCGGCAGGTGGGCAAAGTCTTCTTCCAGGCACTCCAGCCAGCGCTCCAGCGCCGCCGCGGCACTGGTGGTGGACAGCGCCCAGCCGGCGGCGTCGGCCAGCTGGATGCCGGCGCGCTCCAGCAGGGCGCGCACCCGCCGGGCCAGGCGCCGGTTTTCGGTGACAATGGCGATCCGTGTCTTGCCGGCCAGCAGCCACTGGCGCACCTGCAGATCGATGGCCCGCGCCTCGTGTTCGGCATTGTCGGCCAAAAGCACGGCCAGTCGTGGCTGGGCCGGACTGTCCGGCGTCGCCTGCGCCAGCTGCCGGGCACTTTCCTGCAGGGGCTGATCGTCGAGGTTAAAGACGGTCGCCAGCAGGCGGGTATACGGGGTCGCGGGCGTCGTGCTGCTGGGCAGTTCGAGTGCCCGGGCCAGCGGTGCCAGATGCTGATCGGGATAACCGGCAGGCGCCGCGACGATCTCTCCCTGTAAATAGAGCCGCAGTTGATCGCGTTGCAGCAGAGTTTGCAGCCACTGTTGTTCTGCCGTGGCCAGCGGTTGGGCGATGGCGAGCCACAGTTGTTGTTGCCCAGCGAGCGATTCCAGACTCCGGCGCAGGGCCAGCAGGTAGGCGGAGTCGGCGTCGGTCAGGCCCTGGGCCCGCAGCTGTTCGTGCCAGGCATGCCACAGGGTATGAACGATCGTGGCCTCGCGGCCGAGGGTCTGGCGCAGGCTGTCGCGCACGCCGTAGGCGTTTTGCAGTCGGTCGATGAAACTGTCGCAATCGGCCGGCAGGCCGATCTCGCCGAGGGTCAGGGCCTGGAACAGCGCCTGCAGCTCGCCGGCCAGCAGCCAGGGGCTGGCCTGGTTGAACAGGTGTTGATAGGGACGCAGCGCGTCGACCAGCAGCAGTTCGGCACTGACCGCGGAGCAGACCCGGATGTCGTCGGGCAGAAAGGCCTGCACCCAGTCGCGCAAGGGGCGGATATCCAGCCCCACCAGTCCGCCGAACCCCTGTTCGGCCGCGGCGTCCAGTAACTGTTGGCGCAGCGGGCCGCTGACCTGGGGGTCGTCGACCAGCAGCGTGACCCCGGTGAGATCCGGCAACTGCTCACGGTGGTGGTGGATCAGATCCCGGGCGAGCTGGTGCAGGGGATCGGCGTGGTAGGGGAGAACCACCACGCCGTCATGCAGGCTGTCGGGCGTCATGGGAACATGCCCGGACGCGGAAATGGTTCAGCGTTCCAGGTATTGAAGCTTGTCCGGCACGCCGTCCCATTCCTTGGCATCGGCCGGGGGATCCTTCATCTCCACGATCACCGGCCAGTCCCTGGACAGTTCGGCATTGAGCTCGATGAAGTTTTCCATCCCGGCGGGGACATCGTCCTCGGCGAAAATCGCTTCGGCCGGGCATTCCGGTTCGCACAGGGTGCAGTCGATACACTCTTCGGGATCGATCGCCAGAAAGTTGGGACCTTCGTGAAAGCAGTCGACAGGACACACCTCAACGCAGTCGGTGTACTTGCATTTGATACAGTTGTCGGTGACTACGTAAGTCATGCGCAGGCTCCTTAATCAGTCAACGAATGCCGAACACGGCGTGTCCGGCGGGCAATCCAATAGTCTATGTTAGCGTGAAAGCCGGGCGGCGTGCGAGCCCGGTTACTGATCCTGCAATTTTTTCAGCCGATAGAGTTCGTCCAGGGCCTGACGTGGAGAAAGCTCGTCCGGTTGCAGTTCCGCCAGTGCCTGCAGGGCCGCCGACGGCGGTGGGGCCGGCGCGGCGTCGCGCTCCGTGGCAGGCGCCGGCGACTCGCCCTGTTCCAGTTGCTGCAGTTTTTCCCGGGCCCGCTCGATGACCGCGCGCGGCACCCCGGCCAGCGAGGCCACGTGCAGGCCGTAACTGCGACTGGCGGGGCCGGACTGGACCTGATGCAAAAAGATGATCTCATCGCCGTGTTCGCGGGCATCCAGATGCACATTGCGGCAATGGGGCAGCCACTCCGGTAGCCGGGTCATCTCGAAATAATGGGTGGCAAACAGGGTATAGGCCTGGATCCGGGTGGCCAGTTCCCAGGCACTGGCCCAAGCCAGCGACAGGCCGTCGAAGGTGCTGGTGCCGCGTCCGACCTCGTCCATCAGGACCAGGCTGTTGGCCGTGGCGTGATGCAGGATGTTGGCGGTTTCGGTCATCTCCACCATGAAGGTGGAGCGCCCGCCGGCCAGGTCGTCGGCGGCGCCGATGCGGGTGAAAATCCGATCTACCGGTCCGATGACGGCCGAGTCGGCCGGCACATAACTGCCGATATGGGCGAGCAGGGTAATCAGCGCAATCTGGCGCATGTAGGTCGATTTACCGCCCATGTTGGGGCCGGTGATGATCAGCATGCGGGTCGCCTCGTCCAGATCCAGATCGTTGGGCGTGAACGGCGCCGCCTGGACCTGTTCGATCACCGGGTGGCGACCGCCCCGGATCTGCAACCCGGCCTGATCGACCAGTTGCGGGCAGCGCAGATCGAGCGTGGCAGCCTGTTCGGCCAGGTTACCCAGGGCATCCAGTTGTGCCAGGGCCCCGGCGCAGGTCTGCAGCGGGGCGTGTTCCGTGTTGAGTTTGTCCAGCAGTTCATCGTACAGCTGCTTTTCCCGCGCCA
>JAXHTI010000052.1:15097-17063 GCA_034190045.1 Pseudomonadota bacterium | reverse complement strand
CAACGTCCCTGTTGCCGACTTTCCCTGCTCTTTTATTCTGTCAATCCGGTCTTAGAATTTCAGAACCAGACCGGCACCGAGGAAGGTGTTATCCACGTCGGTTGTGCCACCCAGTTCTTCTTCCAGGTTGGAGTACATCACATAACCACTGGTTTTCTTGTCGAACTTGTGATCGATACCGACAGCCATCAGCGTACCTTCACGCTGAACGGTCGCGTTGTCTTCTACCATGATGTATTGCGCCTTGAAGGAGTTCTTGGCACTGATCTTGGTCTTGAAGCTTACACCCATCCAGTCTTCGTCTTCGCCGGTGGCAGCCGCGCCTTCAACACCGGTCTGGTACATCAGGCCAAGCTGCATGTTACCCATCTTGTAGGTCCCGATCAGGCGGGTCATGGTGTTTTCCGCTGAACCATCGGTGTCATCATGGGAGTCATGTGCCAGAGCGACATACAGCGGGCCGTCTTCATAGGCAATGGAGGCGGAAATGGTATCGGTTGCGCCGTCACCGGTAGTAGCACCGTCACCTTCACCCGGGATCAGGGCAATGGCATACTTGATATTACCGGATTTGCCCAGGTAGGCGGCAACGTTGTCCAGACGGTTCTCACCGTCCTGGTCACCGGCATTTTTCAGATCCGCGTCAGTATCACCGAACTGGTCGAACTTGCCCTGGGCCATTTTCAACGGCGTGTCATGACGGCCGAAACGGACCTGACCCCAGCTGCCTTTCAGACCACCGTACATGTTACGGCGATCGAAACCGGCATCGGTGCCTTGCTCATAATCAACCTGCCATTCGAACTTGTAGATAGCGGACAGGCCGTTGCCCAGATCGCGTTCACCCTTGACGCCGACGCGAGAAGCATGGCTGCGCATCTGCACATTATCGGTAGTGGTGACACCGCCGGATTCTTCTTCCACGCTGCCGTAAGACAGATGAACTTTACCGTACACGGTCGGTGCGGCCTGGGCCAGCATCGGTGTCATCAGTGCGCCGGTAACGGCCAGTGCAATCAATTTCTTTTTCATGTCTCTTCCCCAAAAGTTTGTTGTAACAACGCAACACGTGTTGTGTGCAAATGAACGGGGATGAGTTTGTTGTTGTTCTCTTACAGCAGCGTTAACAGAGCATGAAGTTTTTATGACAACAGCGCCGGATTCGGCGCCATTGGCCGCTTTGCAGGCTTACTCGGTCAGATGAATCTGCTATGATGCGGCCCTGAAATGTTTGAATATCAGGGTGTTACGTGGACCATCCGCTGCTCGAGCTGAAAAATATCGAATGCCGCCACCGCGGGGTGATTGCCGTTGAAAACCTGAACCTGCACGTTAACCAGGGCGATCTGGTCTGTCTGCTGGGCCCCAGCGGCTGCGGCAAGACCACGGTGTTACGGGCCATCGCCGGCTTTCAGCCCCTGCATGGGGGAGAAATCCGTCTGCGCGAGCAACGTATCTCCTACCCCGGCTATACGCTGGCACCGGAAAAGCGCCATATTGGAATGGTGTTCCAGGATTACGCCCTGTTCCCGCACCTGGATGTCTGCGGCAATATCACCTTCGGTCTGCGCAACCTGGGCAAGTCCGAATGTAAACGGCTGGCCAATGAAATGCTCGAGGTCGTCGGCCTCGCAGGGATGGGCGATCGCTACATCCACGAGCTGTCCGGCGGTCAGCAACAGCGGGTTGCCCTGGCCCGGGCACTGGCACCGCGCCCCGAGCTGATCCTCATGGATGAGCCGTTTTCCAATCTCGATATTGATATGCGCGAGCGCCTGAGCAACGAAGTGCGCCAGATTCTCAAACAACAGGGCACCAGCGGCATTCTGGTGACGCACGATCAGCACGAGGCCTTTGCCATGGGTGATCAGATCGGCGTTATGAGCGAGGGGCATATCCTGCAGCGGGATACCGCCTATAACCTGTATCACTCACCGGCCAACCGTTTTGTCGCCGATTTTATCGG
>JAXHTI010000052.1:0-14997 GCA_034190045.1 Pseudomonadota bacterium | reverse complement strand
ACGAGGCCTTTGCCATGGGTGATCAGATCGGCGTTATGAGCGAGGGGCATATCCTGCAGCGGGATACCGCCTATAACCTGTATCACTCACCGGCCAACCGTTTTGTCGCCGATTTTATCGGCCAGGGCGTTTTTGTTCGCGGAACGTTGCTGAGCCCGGACACGGTCAAAACCACGCTAGGTACGATCAGCGGAGACAGGGCTTATGAATGGGAACCCGGCACGGAGGTGGAGTTGCTACTGCGTCCGGATGATATCGTCTATGACCCCCAGGGGCCGTTACAGGGCACGGTATCACAACGGGCGTTCAAGGGCGCGGAGATTCTGTATACCCTGCAGCTGGAAGACGAGACCGAGGTCCTCTCCCTGTTCCCCAGTCATCATGATTTTGCCATCGGTGAACAGGTCAGGATCAGCCTCGCGCTGGATCATATGGTGGTCTTCCCGATCTAAAACAGCCGTGAATAGAGGTGTGTGGGAGCAGGCTTCGACCGCGACGATGCCAGATTCGGCAGTCGCGCCCGTGGTGCGCTACCACAGGTCGATACAATGAATGCCAGGCAGGACCAAGAGAGAGTCTGGACTCTCGCAAAGACGCAAAGCCGCTAAGGATCAAACAAGAGATTTCTCTGCGCCTTAGCGTCTCGGCGAGAGATAACCGATTTTCAAGTTATTCTGCCGGCCCGCCTCGCGCCCGTGTGGCGCTCCCACACCGATCCGATAAAGCGTGGCGATGCCGGACAGGTCCCAGCAGTTCTATTTATTATTTCCGGAGTGCTTCTGACTGTAATCCCGGGCATCACGTTCGACCTGTTCCAGGCTGATATGCCGCACGTCCTTGCCCTTGACCAGGTAAATCACATATTCACAGATATTGCGCGCCCGATCGCCAATTCGCTCGAGTGAGCGGGCCGACCACACCATATTGATCACCATCGGGATCGAACGGGGATCTTCCATCATATAGGTCATCAGCTCGCGCATGATGCTTTCATATTGTTTGTCGATTTTCAGGTCCTGGCGGGCCACCTCGATGGCCATATCGGCATCCATGCGGGCGAAGGTATCCAGTGCATCGTGCAGTATCTTCAGGGCCCGCTCACCCATATGCGCTATACCGGTGATCATCTTGTTATCGGCGCCGGATTCAGCAAAATGCATAGCCATGCGCCCGATACGCTCGGCCTCATCACCGATACGCTCGAGATCGGTAATAGTCTTGATCACGGCGATGACCAGGCGCAGGTCACTGGCGGCCGGCTGGCGCTTGGCGATAATCTGGGTGCATTCCTCATCAATCTGGACTTCCAGTGCATTGACCTTGTAGTCACTGGTCACCACGATTTCAGCGAGGGTTGCATCCCGATCCGTCAGAGCCTTGATAGCATCGGTGAGCTGCTGTTCGACAATCCCGCCCATCTGCATAACGAGATTACGTACGTCTTCCAGTTCCTCGTCAAACTGATGAGAAATATGTTCGCCTAGCTTGTCCATGTTGTTATCCTCGCAGAAGTCATTTACCCGGAGCGTTTAACCGGTTCACATTCCTTAACCGTAACGCCCGGTAATATAATCCTCGGTCTTTTTCTCCGACGGATTGGTAAACAGGGTATTGGTGTCTTTAAATTCTACCATCTGACCGAGATACATAAAGGCCGTATAGTCCGAGACCCGTGCGGCCTGTTGCATATTGTGGGTCACGATAACGATCGTATATTTTTTCTTCAGCTCGTAAATCAGTTCCTCGATCTTGAGCGTGGAAATGGGATCCAGCGCCGAGGCAGGTTCGTCCAGCAACAGCACTTCCGGCTCGATGGCAATGGCGCGGGCGATGACCAGGCGCTGCTGCTGACCACCGGACAGCCCCAGGGCATTTTCCTGCATACGGTCTTTGACCTCGTCCCAGAGCGCGGCGCCTTTCAGGGCTTTTTCGACGCTTTCGTCCAGACGCCGCTTGTCCTTGATCCCCTGAATACGCAGCCCGTAAGCCACATTCTCGTAAATACTCTTGGGGAACGGGTTGGGCTTCTGGAACACCATCCCCACCTTGCGACGCAGATCGGCCACATTGATTTTCTTGCTGTAGATATCCTGGCCGTCCAGGGTAATTTTCCCGTTGACCTGGCAAATATCGACCAGGTCATTCATCCGGTTGAAACAGCGCAACAGCGTGGATTTGCCGCAACCGCTGGGGCCGATAAAGGCGGTAACCTTGTGTTCGGGAATTCCCATATTAATGTCAAACAGCGCCTGGGTCGGGCCGTAAAACAGGTTCAGGTTCTCCACCGATATCACCAGCTTTTCGTCTTCGAGCCGGGTATCGTTCTGCGAGCGATCCAGATTATCCAGGTCAATGCCGTGTGTCATGTTATCAGCAGTCATAGTTTTATCTTCTATCAGTTTTTAACCGCCTTCAAGCGCCCGGTATTTCTCGCGCAGACGGTTACGAATATGAATAGCACTCAGATTGAGTGCAACAATCACCAGAATCAACAGTAATGACGTGGCATACACCAGGGGACGGGCTGCTTCGACATTGGGGCTCTGGAAGCCAACATCATAAATATGGAACCCCAGGTGCATGAACTTGCGCTCCAGATGCAAATAGGGGAAGTTGCCGTCCAGCGGCAGGTTGGGCGCCAGCTTCACCACGCCGACCAGCATCAACGGCGCCACTTCACCGGCGGCACGCGCCACAGCCAGGATCAGGCCGGTCATCATTGCCGGCGAGGCCATCGGAATGATCGTCCGCCACAAGGTCTCGGCCTTGGTCGCTCCCAGCGCCAGGCTGCCCTCGCGGATCGAACGCGGGATACGACTCAGGCCCTCTTCGGTGGAAACGATGACCACCGGCAATGTCAGCAGGGCCAGCGTGAGCGACGACCACATGATCCCCGGTGTGCCGAAAGTCGGTGCCGGTAATGCCTCGGGAAAGAACAGCTGATCGATATTGCCACCAAGAAAATAAACGAAAAAGCCCAGGCCAAATACCCCGTAGACGATCGAGGGCACCCCGGCCAGATTATTCACCGCAATACGGATAGTACGGATGATCGGCCCCTGGGTGGCGTATTCGCGCAAATAGATGGCGGCAATCACCCCGAAAGGCGTCACCAGCACCGACATGATCAACACCATCATCACGGTGCCGAAGATAGCCGGAAAAATGCCGCCCTCGGTATTGGACTCACGCGGCTCGTCACTGACGAACTCCCAGACCTTGGCTAAATAAAACCCGGTTTTCTCGATGAGCCCCATATTATTGGGATAATAGGTGCGCACCACCTTCGCCAGCGGGATCTCGATCTGACGACCACTCATGGTCTCGGCCAGCATGCTGTCTCGCTGGTTTTGCCTGTACAGATCTTCCAGCTTGCCCTCCAGAACCCGGTATTTTGCCTCCAGGGCCTGGCGGCGGGCTTCGATGTCCTGCTCGGCTTCGGCGGTCAGCTCTTTCTCCAGCTCCAGTTCACGCTTTTCGAGGCGCAACTGTTCCATTTGATAGTTAATCGCGCCGATTTCGCCTTTCTGGATGTCCTTGATGCGTTCGTGCAATTCGGTCGAGCGTTCCAGGCGTTTTTCCAGTTCATCCCTGGCCTGTTCGCCTTCGGCGACAACCTGGCCATTCTCTTTGATCTTGAGCAGGAAGCCGTAAAAATTACCCCACTCATGCCGTTCGGCCACCAGCAGATCCTCGGGATAGCTGATATCGGTCAGGAAATCGGCAAACGCCAGCTGGAAGTCCGCCCCGGTGACATCCCGGTTACCGGTTTTGAGCAGGTAGCGGGTCAGCTCTTCCTTACCCTCTTCAAACTGGTAACCGCTGTCGGCGGCCTGTACCCGGGGAATGGTCTCGACAGCATCAATCTCTCCGATAACCCGCCGGGTGTCACCGGAGGGTGTCATATAAGTGGCATCGATAACGTCGCTTGGCCAGAAATATGTCAGGCCACGAACACTGATCAACAAGACCAGTCCGAAGACCATGATCAGGCTGACACTGACCGCGCCGGCGTTCAGCCAGATCCAGGGTTGTCCTGATTTAAACCAGCTATTCATCGGTGTCCCTCAATCACAGACTACTGTATCGTTTGCGCAGACGCTGGCGGACAATTTCCGCCGCGGTATTGACCACGAAAGTAAAGGCAAACAGCACCAGCCCGGCCAGGAACAGCACCCGGTAGTGGGTACTGTTAACTTCCGACTCGGGCATTTCCACGGCGATATTGGCGGACAGGGTCCGCATGCCCTCGAAAATGTTCATATCCATCACCGGCGTATTACCGGTGGCCATCAATACGATCATGGTCTCGCCCACCGCACGACCCAGGCCGATCATCACTGCAGAGAAAATCCCCGGGCTGGCAGTCAGCAACACGACGCGCACCATGGTCTGCCAGGGCGTGGCCCCCATGGCCAGCGAGCCCTGCACCAGGTGCTTGGGCACGGCAAAGATCGCATCCTCGGCAATCGAGAAGATGGTCGGAATCACGGCAAAGCCCATGGCAATACCGATTACCAGTGAGTTGCGCTGGTCATAGCTGATCCCCAGCTCCTGGCTCATCCAGATACGGATATCGCCGCCGAAGAACACGGCTTCCATCCAGGGACTGGCGGAAAATGACAGGTAACCCAGTAACAACACCACCGGAATCAACAGGGCCGCTTCCCACCCCTCGGGAATGGCGTGGCGCAGATTGCCCGGCAGCCGGTGGAACGCATAGGCGGCAAGTAGCAACCCGAACGGGGCAATAATCAAAAACGAGAATATGCCGGGCAGATGCCGCTCCAGATAGGGAGCCAGCCATAAACCGGCCAGGAAACCGATGATGACCGTGGGCAGGGCTTCCATGATCTCGATACTGGGCTTGACTGTCTTGCGCATACGCGGCGCCATGAAATGGGCGGTATAGATGGCGCCCATAATAGACAGCGGAATTGCGAACAGCATGGCATAGAAGGCCGCCTTCAGGGTTCCGAAGGAGATCGGCACCAGCGACAGTTTCGGCTCATGGTCGTTACTGGCCGAGGAAGACTGCCAGACATAGGCGGGCTCGTCATAACTTTCGTACCACACCTTGCCCCATAATGAAGACCAGGAAATTTCGGGATGCTCATTGTGGATGTCATAAAAGTAGAGCAGGTTGTCCGATTGCATCAACGCCGCATCGGCACGCGGCGAGATGGCGACATTTTGCAATGACCCGGCAATGTTTTCGGTCAACAGGGTGCGGTGCGCCGTGGTATGGAAAATACCCAGGTGACCTTCGGCATCGATGGCCAGGAAACCCTTGCGGCTGTATTCCGGGGCAATATCCTGAATTGGCGCACCCAGATCGTCAAAGGCCCGGATCCGGCGCAACTCCCGGGTACTGCTGTCCCGGTGTTCGGGCACGGGGAAAAACTGCACCACCTGGCCTTTATCGGAACCGGCCAGTAGCGAAATATCGCCGGTCAGAAAGCGCAGCGACGTCAATTGCTGATCGCCCCCGAACAGTGACAGGTGTTGCTTCAGATCGGGGGCATCTTTCTCGAACAGGTCATAATGGCTGAGATCGTCGCGGCCGCTGGCGACATAGAGATTGCGTTGCTCCTTGTCCAGCAAGATTTGTGAGATCGCGCCGCGCGAACTGCGCGGGATGCTGGCACGCGTCTCTGTCAGTGTCGCCTCGCCGCCCAGGAAAGATGTTTCCCGCTGAATGTGCAACAGCTTGATTTCTTCGCCGGCCAGGCCCACCAGGGTGGTTTGCTCTTCCCCCGATTCCACCGCCAGACGAACTATATTGCGTCCACGGTCGTCCAGGCGCAGGGGAGACTCGCCCAGCGGGAAGCGGATTTGCGGCACGATCTCGCGAACCGGCTTGCCACCTTCGACCTTCGCCTCGGAGAAATTGATCTTGTAGTGGTGATGGAACAGCAATACCTGGCCATCAGACAATCCCACGGCCATGATCCGGCTGGCCGGGGTTCCGGCCGACCAGCTGGTAACCGAAGTCCCCGCGGGCAATGGCAACAACTGTTCCTTGCGCAGGCTCCCGTCGACAGTATTGAAAAAGATAACCCGGCCCTGATCGGTCAGGCGCATACCGATATCGGCATGCTCCTCCATGGTCAGGTAGAGCGTGCGCTCTTCGGGATAGGGCACGGTATACTCGGCGACCTTGTCCACCGAGGCCCCCTGAAACATGGGGATCACCACGAAAAGCAGATAGACCATAATCAGGGTAATGGCCACGATTACGCCCATCCCGCCAATCGCCACGCCGTAGCGGGCCACCGCGTCCTTGAGCAGGCGCCAGCGCATTATCAGATTGCTTTGCTCGGTGAAACTGGTCATAAGGGTTCTTTTCTGCCCTGTTCAGCTGGAGCCGCCAGCATAAAGACAGGATATGACAAAAATGTGACAGTTTGTGACAAAAATCGGGGCCTGTGTGACAGCAAAATCCCCTCGCTGCAGAGCGGCTGTGCACGAACAAACCGGCTGCAGGGGCGGTTACCCGCCCCAGGTCGTTCCTGTGCAGCCAGGCTTCCCAGTCTGGTTAAAAAACGACCACTTCGAATCGGCACTAATCAGCCCGGCATCAAGTCGTCTGATACCACTCCACGATCTCAAAACGTCCTGGCTCTGAATCCTCGCCATCCCTTGCGGTGAGGCTCGGTTCTGGCCTCCTTCAGCCAACAAGCGGTTCGATGTGCGCGGCCACCAGTACAGGGATGACGATCAGCAACAGCAGGCCAAACCCCGTCAGCTTGTTGTATAGCTTCTTCTGTCCGGTCACGGTGCCCTCCTCAATGGGACTGGTTGAGCAAGGCAATTCTGGGGCGGGGATATGTCAGCCTGTTAACCGAAGAATGAAACTTGTATGACAAAAAAAAGCCCCGCCAAAGGCGGGGCTTGATAAGGCGGGAGAAACGCCTGTCTTACTGCAGTTTAGACAGGGTTTCTTCAGCAACACTGGCCGGCAACGGGATATAACCGTCCTTGACCACCACTTGCTGACCTTGCTTGGACAGTACCATCTTGATGAACTCACGCTCCAGCGGCGGCAGCGGCTTGTTCGGATGCTTGTTGACGTAAACATACAGGAAACGCGCCAGCGGGTACTTGCCCTTCAGAGCGTTTTCGGTAGTCGCAGCGATCAGCGGCTCACCGTCTTTCTTGGCCAGAGCCAGGGCTTTGACGCCGGAAGTCTTGTAGCCGATACCTGAGTAACCAATACCGTTCAGTGAAGAAGAGACCGACTGAACCACAGATGCGGAACCGGGCTGCTCGTTCACAGTGCTCTTGTAGTCACCCTTGCACAGCGCGTGCTTCTTGAAGTAACCGTAGGTACCGGATACCGAGTTACGACCGTAGAGCTGGATCTTGCGATTGGCCCAGGCACCGGTCAGACCCAGATCACCCCAGGTATCGATATCCTTGTCGCCACCGCACTTGCGATTAGAAGAGAAGATCGCGTCAACCTGCGGAATCGTCAGACCTTCGATCGGGTTATCCTTGTGAGCAAATACCGCCAGGGCATCGATCGCCACCGGAATCGGGGTCGCCTTGTAGCCGTGTCGCTTCTCGAAAGCTTCGGCTTCCTTGGACTTCATCTTGCGGCTCATCGGACCCAGGTTGGAAGTCCCCTCGGTCAGTGCCGGCGGAGCAGTGGAAGAACCGGCGGCCTGGATCTGAAGATTAACATTCGGATACTTGCGCTTGAATTCTTCCGCCCAGAAGGTCATCAGATTGGCCAGGGTGTCTGAACCGACACTGCTCAGGTTACCGGATACACCGCTGGCGCTCTGGTAATCTTGCAGATTCGGATCAACTTTGGCTTCAGCGAATGCCTGGCCGGAGACAAAGCTCAGTGCCAGTAGCGAGGCCAGAAGCTGCTTTTTCTTGAACATGGATGCTCTCCTTACGAGATTTGTGTTTTGTTGGGCGTACTCTATGAACCGGACATGACAAGGTTATGAACCAAATGTGACCGGAATATGACAGGTCCACCGGGCAGAGCCCGGAGGACAGGGGCTCGACCCTTCGGGCAGCGGCTAGATACTAGGGGCTAGCTGCTAGGACCTGTTTGTTATCTCCTCCCCTTCCAGGGGAGGATTAGGGAGGGGTTATATAAAATTCAGCACATACAAAACCCTAGCACCTAGCCCCTAGTACCTAGTACCTAGTACCTAGCTCCTGTTGTTCGTCAGGATGACGAACAACCTCCGGAGGGAAGTCGCAGATAAAGGTGCTGCCCCGCCCCACTTCACTGTCGATGCGCAAACTGCCGTTGTTGCGCTGCATGGCGTGTTTGACGATGGCCAGGCCCAGGCCGGAACCGCCGGTATTGCGCGAGCGGCCTTCATCCACGCGATAAAAACGTTCCGTCAGGCGCGGAATATGGTGTTGGGGAATCCCGATGCCGGTGTCATTGACCTCGAAATGGGCCCCCTTGTCATCCTCGAACCAGCGAATGCGAATCGCGCCACCGCCGGGCGTGTAGTTGACCGCATTGACGACCAGGTTGGTAAAAATGCTGTCCAGTTCCCGATGCTCGCCCAACAGATAAAGCCGGGGATCGGCTTCCAGCAGGATCGTGTGGTTACGCTCGGCACTGAGGATCTCGGCCTGCTCCTTCAGGCTGCTCAGCATCTGCGGCACGTTAACCACCACCTGCTTGCGATCCCGGCGATGGTTCTCGTAACTGGACAGCAACATCAGATCCTCGGTCAGCTGGTGCATCCGCCGGGTCTGCTGTTGCATTACCTTGAAGGTATGTTGCATTTGTTCATCATCGGCATGTTCTTCCAGCAGACTTTCCATATAGCCGCTTAACACTGTCAGGGGCGTACGCAACTCATGGGAAATATTGCTGACGAAGTCACGTCGCATCTGTTCGACCTGTTCGAACAGGGTAACGTCACGCACGATCACCAGCGTCTGGTTCTGGCCATATTCGACCATGCGGATACTGAGCCGGGTCCCTTCCTGGTACGGGGAATTGATCGTAACCTGCTCATCCGGCCATTCTCCCCGCCAGTACGCCGCCACGTCCGGATGCCGTAACAGGTTGGCCAGGCGCAGCCCAACATCCTGCGGATACTTGAGCTGCAGAAGCCGCCCGGCTTCGGCGTTCCACCATTCGATTTCACCTTCTTCACGCAGCACCACGACCCCGTCGGGCAAGGCCGCGGTGGTCTCCCGAAAACGATTGATCGCCTTGACCAGGCGTTTGTTGCGCTTGCGGGCCCGTTGCTGCAGACGATAAATCCCGGTAAAAACCTCTCCCCACAAGCCGCTGGCGTGCGGGGGCTCCTGCTTGCGATCGAAACGCAACCAGTGATCCAGCTTGGCCAGCAAGACGAAGTAACTGACAAACCACAGGGAGACGACTAGCAACAGCGCCGGCATGACATAACCCGTTAACCAACCGAAGAATAGCGCCAGCGCCAGACTGGTGATAACCCGCCATACTTCATTGGTCCAGTTATAGGGCATGCCTCAGACCTGTTTGGAAAACCGGTAGCCGGCACCGCGTACGGTTTGCACATGTCGGTCAAAACCGTGGGGAGCCAGCGCCTTGCGCAGACGACGAATATGCACGTCGACGGTGCGATCCTCGATATACACCTGATTACCCCAGACCTGGTCCAGCAACTGGTCGCGACTGTAAACCCGTTCGGGATGGGTCATAAAAAAGTGTAATAAACGGAATTCCGTGGGTCCCAGGTTGATGGGTTCGCCATTGAGGCTCACCCGGTGACTGGCCGTATCCAGGGTCAAACCGGCAATCTCGACCGTTTCGGAAGATTCCCGACTGTCACTGCTACGGCGCAGGACCGCGCGGATCCGTGCTACCAGTTCCTGGGTGGAAAACGGCTTGGTCACATAATCGTCAATGCCGGCTTCATAACCGCGCAATTTGCTCTCTTCCTCGCCGCGGGCCGTGAGCATAATCACTGGCAATTCCCGCGTGGCGTCCTCGCGGCGCAAACGTTTGGCGAATTCCACACCACTGATCCCGGGCAGCATCCAGTCCAGCAGCACCAGATCCGGTTTTTGCTCGCTCAACTGCTCGCTCGCCTCGCGGGTATCGCCCGCCTCGATGACCCGAAAACCGGCCCGCTGCAGCGTAAACCCGAGCATTTCCCGAATAGCCGTCTCGTCCTCGACGACCAAGATGGTAATATCCTGACTCATGGGATTCGTGACACTCCGGTGACAATGGCTGTTTGTAGTTGCATGACGGGGGCATTACAGCCGACCAATATGACAACCATATGACAGGCCGGCGCCGGATACCATAGGCCAGGGCCGCCCGGGTCCGGTCCGGCAAAATGTGATTTGGCGCGCACCGGGTAATTCGCGCTAGACTATACAATCGCCAGCCGGGAGCCATGCTCCGGAATGCTACCAATAATAAAATAGAATACAGACCGCTGCAGGACAGAAAACGACTATGAGACAGTTCTTCATCGCCCTGGCGCTGCTTGGTGCCACCGCTTCCGCCGTCCACGCTGCTGACTACCAGTATGTGTCGGACAAACTGATTATTACCCTGCGTAACGGTCAGGGAAACTCCTACCAGATTCTCAAAACCCTCCCGACCGGCACCCGGCTGGACGTGCTGGAGAGCACCGAAGAGGGTTACAGCCGGGTACGTACCAGCGACGGAACCGAAGGCTGGGTACGCAGCCAGTACCTGATGGAGGAGCCCACTGCCGCCATGCAACTGGATGAAGCCACCCGCAAACTGAAGAATCTGCAGGATGAAACCGAGAAGCTGCGCAGTGCCCTGAGTGAAGTGCAGGCCGAACGCGCCGAACTGGCCACCCAGCGCGATGAACTGCTGAGTAAACTCGAAGACGCCGAGTCCCGCCTCAATCATCTCAATGACGTTGCCGCCCGTCCGATCGTGCTGGACAAGGAAAACCGCGAACTGCAACAGAAAAACGTGGCCCTGGAAAAAGAACTGCAGGTCCTCAACCAGGAAAACCAGGCGCTCAAGGATCGCGCCAAACGCGAGTGGTTCATCGCCGGTGCCGGCGTCCTCCTCGGCGGCCTGTTACTCGGCCTGCTCATCCCCCGCATCCGCTGGCGCAAGCAAAGCAGCTGGTGATCTAAACAAGAGGGGCTAGCCGCTAGGGGCTAGGTCCTAGAAAAAGCAAAGCGACAGGGCACTCAAATTCCTGGCCACGCGGGCTGAAAGCCCGCGTGACAATCCCCAGGACCTAGGACCTAGGACCTAGAGCCTATTTAATGTCATACTAGCGTCAGAATAATCACTCCTGACCCGATACGACAGATGGCGCCCAAACCACCCACCACCGATACCGATTTTGTCCGCTGGTTTCGCGACTCCTCGCCCTATATCAATGCCTTTCGCGGCAAGGTATTCGTGATCGCATTCGGAGGCGAGATGCTGGCGGACGAGCAGTTCGCGCCGCTGGTGCACGATCTGGCCCTGCTCAACAGTCTGGGCGTCAAGCTGGTGCTGGTACACGGCACCCGACCGCAGATCGAAACCTGCCTCAAGGCCCGGGATGCCGAACTGGTCTACGTCAACGGACTGCGGGTGACCGACGCCACGGCGCTGCATTGCGTCAAGGAAGCCGCCGGTAGCGTGCGGGTCGATATCGAGGCGCTGCTCTCCATGGGACTGGCCAACTCACCCATGGCCGGGGCACGCATCCGCCTGGTGTCGGGCAATTTTGTCACGGCCCAGCCGCTGGGCGTGCGCGACGGCGTGGACTATGGTCATACCGGCGAGGTCCGGCGGGTGGATCGGGACGCCATTCGCCAGCATCTGGATAACAACGATCTGGTTCTGCTCTCGCCCATTGGCTATTCCCCCACCGGCGAGGTCTTCAACCTCAGCGCCGAGGATGTCGCCACTGCCGCTGCCAGCCAGTTGCAGGCCGACAAACTGATCCTGCTGATCGACGGCAAGGGCATTACCGACAATCGCAAACGGTTGTTACGGGAACTGACCCCCGACAACGCCGAGACCCTGCTGGCGGGCAACAACAAGCTAACGAGCGAGCAACAGCAGGCCCTGCGCAGCGCCACGCATGCCTGTCGGCATGACGTCAAGCGCGCGCATATCATCAACCGCCATACCGATGGCGCGCTGTTGCTGGAACTGTTCACTCGCGACGGTTGCGGCACCCTGCTCAGCAACGATCCGTATGAGGATTTGCGGCGCGCCACTATCGACGACATCGGCGGCATTCTGGAATTGATCAAACCGCTGGAGACGGACGATATCCTGGTGCGCCGCTCACGCGAACGCCTGGAGACCGAAGTGGATCATTTCACGGTGGTGGAACGCGACGGCATGATCATCGGCTGCGCCGCCCTCTATCCGTTTATCGACGAACAGGTGGGTGAACTGGCCTGCCTGGCGGTGCATCCCGATTATCGTAACCAGGGCCGGGGGGACGCCCTGTTACAGTACCTGGAGAAAACCTGTCATCAGCTTGGCGTCAGGCAACTGTTCGTGCTGACCACCCGCACGGCGCACTGGTTCCGCGAGCGTGGCTTCAAGTCCGGGGATATCAAGAACCTGCCGGTCAAGCGCCAGCAGCTGTATAACTACCAGCGCCAGTCCAAGGTATTCATCAAGGAACTCGACTGATGGCTGTCAGTCCCGCTGCCATGGCACCACTGCGCAAAGCCGGTCGAACAACATCGCCGGCGCCGCAGCGACCGTTTCTCAAGTGGGCGGGCAATAAATTCCGGATTCTGGAGCATATCCTGCCGATGCTGCCGGAAGGCAAACGCCTGGTGGAACCGTTCGCCGGCTCGGCCGCGCTGTTTCTCAACAGCGATTATGACCACTATCTGCTCAGCGATCGCAACGCCGATCTGATCGGGCTCTATAACCTGCTCAAGCAGGAAGGCAGTGACTTCATCGATTATTGCGGCCAGTTTTTTATCGCCCGCAACAATCAGGAAAAACGCTACTACCGCCTGCGCGAACAGTTCAACGAATGCGACGAGCCCCGTTTACGCGCGGCCCTGTTTATCTATCTGAACCGCCACGGTTACAACGGCCTGTGCCGTTATAACGCCAGCGGCGGATTCAATGTTCCTTTCGGTCGTTACAAGCGCCCCTACTTTCCACAAAAGGAAATGCTCGCTTTCCATCGGCAGGCGCAGCGCGCGGAATTTTTTGTCAGCGATTTCGAACAGACCATGCAAAAGACCCGGGCCGGCGATGTCATCTATTGCGATCCGCCCTATGTGCCGTTGTCAACCTCGGCCAACTTCACCACGTACAGTGCCGGCGGTTTCAGCCTGGACGATCAGCAACATCTGGCTGATCTCGCCCGAAGCTGTGCCGGACGCAACATTCCGGTCCTGATCTCCAATCACAACACCGTCTACACCCGCAAAATCTATCAACAGGCGAGTAAAAACAAACGCTTCAAAGTACAGCGCTATATCAGCTGTAACGGAAAAAAGCGTAACAGCGCCGGCGAGATCCTGGCGCTGTTCAAATAACAGCTCAGGGCGATAGCGGAACAAGGCGATCGCCCTGATGACGATAAAGCTGCCAGTCACTGTCGCCGTTACGACAGGCACCAAAGCGAAACGGCACGTTACGGGCATCCCCCAGAATAAAACGGTGATCCTGGAACCAGGCACACAGCCCCTGCTCGCGTTGTTCGATACGATACAGGGCGGGGAACAGCATGAAATCCCGAATATCCTTCAATACATCCTGCTGCCAGACATCCTGTGCCAGTTCGCGTCCGATGCCCTCGCCATAACGGGGTAACATCTGCCAGTTCAGCCGGTTCAATGGCTGATAGATGGCATTGATCCGCTCGAGCATGCCCGCCTGCGCCCCTGGCGCGGGAATGACCTGTTGGCGATGCAGGTTCACATAACTCACGTGATACTGTTGTGGCTGTTCGATCACGATCTTCCAGTTAAACGGCGACAGGGGTTGCGGCAGGGCATGCACCCGGGCCGCTTCCAGTCCCTGCTGCCCGACATACTCCCGACCCAGGTCGCGCGCCTGCCAGGCCTGAAAATGTTGCAAGCCGATATACATTGCGAGCGTTGCCAGGCCGACCAGCGCCACCTGTTGTCCCTGTCGGCGCCAGGCCCACGCCACCAGCAAGGCCAGGATAATGATACCGCTGAACCAGAAATCGATAATGAAGGTCGAGGGCAGGGAAAACTTGGCATGACTGAATGGCGCCAGGATCATGGTCCCGAAAGAGGTAATCACATCTCCGAAAATATGAATCCCCAGACTCATGGCACACACGGCGTAGAACGCCGTCCAGCGGTACTGACCGCGCCACAACAGGACAAATAACAGCGATAACAGGCCGGCCCATAATGGCAACATCAAAACCGAGTGCGTGATCCCCCGGTGATACTTGAGATAGCTCAGCGGCCCGTCGATCAGCCGCACCAGAAAATCGCTGTCGGGGAAAATGCCGGCCAGAAAGCCGGCTGTCAGGCGGCTGCGCAGTGACAGGACCCGCCCGGCCGCGATGGCCGCCCGCTCCGGGCTGTCGGTGGCCGTGGCCCGCGCCAGCAGGACGCTGCTCAGACCATGTGTCAGTGTATCCATTTGGAATTTACCACTTGATAATCATTCACTTACGACCGGCTACTGAAAATCCGTGCTTGCGTCACACATCCAAAGCAGGATTAAAGCCACCCCGCTGCGCTGCCGATGTATACCCCAAGAAGATGAGGCCACGAGGCTTCACCCGTGTCGGACAAACCAGGTATATTGTTAATGACCAGAGCACGAATCAATCGTCAGGGAACACTCCTGATTCTCGAAAAAGACGTGCACACCGCTTATCTGCTGGACTACCTGTTGAGCCGCGAAGGTTATAACGTGGTCAGCACCACCAACTGCGAAATCGCCTCCCGCCTGCTGGCCAAAATGCCACCGGCCGAACTCATCTTTCTGGATGTCGCCTATGTCAGCGACGGTCAGTGCCAGTTCATGGAAACCCTGCGCAACATGCCCGGCTGGCGCAG
>JAXHTI010000051.1:15128-17177 GCA_034190045.1 Pseudomonadota bacterium | reverse complement strand
ATGCTCGGCTTCCTCCAGCGCTTCCTGCAGTTGCTGCGTGCGCTCGGCAACCATCTTTTCCATGTCGTGCAACAACCGGTTTTTGATCAGCAGCTGGCCAAGGAAGTTGCAAAAAATAATCAGGCTACGCTCATGCTCCACGGTAAAAAAACCGCTATGCGGGTGGCAGGCGACAAACACCCCCAGCAGCTGCTGGCTGGCCTGAATCGGCAAACCGATATACGACACCTGATCATTATCGATCAACGCACCGTGGAGGCCCTGGGCAAATTGCTCGGTCGTGCGCCGCGCCTGTTGCTTCATCCAGGCCTGTGCCGCATCAGCGTCTTCTTTTTCCGCCGCGTCACACCCCAGGCACGCGACCAGCTCAAACTGTTCGGCCTCATCCTGTAAAAAAATACCGACCGAATCGAGTTCGAGATTCTCCGCTACCACCTGCAAGGCGCCCTGTAACAGACGTTGTTCATCATGATCGGTGACTTCAAAGCCGGAGAGTTCGCGCAAAGCCGAGAGCGTGCCGACCAGATCGATCAGTCGGGTATTAACATCCTGAAAGGCTTCAACAAACGGCTTGTTATCCATGTTTCTCCCGCTAACTCAGACCACGGCCAGCATTTTGGCCACGGCTTCGTACAGCTCGCGCTTGCGATGCAGCTTATCCTGTACCTGGTGAACCTGTTCGACGGAAACCCCCAGATCGAAAAACGCGGCCTTGGCCGACTCGGGCAGCCATTTGCGATCGCCATCATTGCAGTAGCTTTCGGCCCACTCGGCGGTTGCGTGAATCAACAACACCAGCGGATAGTGATCCCCGCGATAACTGTAATCATTCAGGTTACGTATGACCGTGACGATATTGCCCGGTATGTGCCAGTGCTCCGCCAGCCAGGCCCCGACCTCGTAATGGTCGGTATCGCTGACCTCGCGCAGGGCACTGCTGAGTGACAGGGCCGGTTCGGCCTCGCGACGACGATAGGCTTCGGTCACCTGTTCGGGATAAAGATGGATCAGAGGCAGCAGACCGAAATTGTGCAACATGCCGGCCAGATAACTTTCCTCTGCGCCGGGACGGGGCTCGACCGTGACCAGCGTGCTCAACTCCTGGGTCATGCTGGCGGTAAGAATGGCCTGTAACCAGAAACGCTGCAGTTCGAAACCGGGAATCGAGGCCAGGATCCGGAACGGCCCGGCCAGGGCGATACTCAGGGCAAGGCTGCGGGCCAGGCGCAGACCGAGGGATTTGAAAATGGCCTCCTCGGCGGAGGTAACCGGCTCGGCATGACCAAAATAGGCCGCATTGGCCAGGCCGATGATTCGCCCCAGCAGTGCCGGGTCCTGCTCGATCAGCCGGGCAAAGGACTCGATGGTGATCTCCTCGTCGCCGATCGCATCGAGCAGCTGGTCCAGCACCGGCGAAACCGCCGGCAAACTGCTCAGTTTGCGGACATCCAGCCGAATGGCATCGCGCGAGGTATCAGCCAGCAACGGGGTCACGCCTTGACATCGATAACCCCACCCAGGGCTTCGTTGGCCTGTTCCACGCTCCTGGCATTGCTGGCCACCTGGCGCTCGGCCTGTTTGAGATCCTGCAGGGATTCGCTGTCGCCACGCCCCGCGGCAATCTGGGAGGCAGCGCGCCGGGCGGTGGTAATACCGGCCTGCATGCCATTGACGGCGTTTTTCATGGTGGCATCGATACTGGACATGGGAACCCGGGTCGGTGTTGAGTCGTTCATTTGCTTGCAGTTTTACCCTTATCGGCCCATAAGTGGCGATCTTTAGGGATTGACGCGCCAGAGGCACAAGCGCGGTATACTGGGTTTTTGAGCGCGACGGAACCGGCATGAGCTTACCTGCACCCACCAGCATTACCGGCATTATCCTGGCCGGCGGCCGGGCCCGGCGCATGCAGGAGCAGGACAAAGGGCTGCTTGTCTACCAGGGGCGTCCGCTGATCGAACATGTTTACGAACGCCTGGCCCCCCAGGTGGCAAAGCTGTGCCTCAATGCCAACCGCCACCGGGAAATCTATCAACGCTATGGTTATCC
>JAXHTI010000051.1:13513-15028 GCA_034190045.1 Pseudomonadota bacterium | reverse complement strand
TACAGGATCATGATCCGCAGCTGGAGGAACTGATCCCGAAACTGGACTGTAATGGCCTGGATTTGATCCTGGTGGAAGGCTTCAAGCACGCTGCCTATCCCAAGTTGGAAGTGTACCGTGACGTGGTTTCGCATTCGCCGCTGTATGTCGACGACCCGCAAATCATCGCCCTGATAACGGAACTACCTACCGACATTGACGCCGAGCTGAGCCTGCTCGATATTAATAACCCGCCGGCCATTGCCGACTTTATCGAAGCCTTCATTCAGCAGAATCCCGGCTGATATGGCATAATCCCGGCTCGCAACAAACCCCGTTTATTGAGTAACCGCCTATGTCCGCCAAACCTTCCTGCGACGAATTCGATCCCAACAACCTGCGCGTGGAACAGGCGCTGGAACAGATTGAACACAGCATCACGCCCATAGCAGAAACCGAGAGACTGCCACTGATGCAGGCGCACAACCATGTTCTGGCCGAGGATATCCGCTCGCCACTGAATGTGCCGCCGTACAAGAACTCGGCCATGGACGGTTACGCCCTGCGTGGCGCGGATCTCGGCGACGACGACATCACGCTGGCTCTGATCGGCACCGCCTTCGCCGGCAATCCGTTCGAGGGTGAAGTCCGGGCCGGTCAATGCGTGCGCATCATGACCGGCGCCAAGCTGCCCGACGGGACGGATACCGTGATCATGCAGGAGCATGCCACCGCCAACGGCGAACACATCACCTTTGGCACGGGCCACACGCCGGGACAGAACGTACGTCATGCCGGCGAAGATATTGCCGTGGAAGATGTGGTATTACAAAAAGGCCAGCGTCTGCGGGCGGCCGAGATCGGCCTGCTGGCCTCGCTGGGAATCCCCGAGGTCACAGTAACCCGCAAACTGCGGGTCGCGTTTTTTTCCACCGGCGATGAACTGCGCCCGGTCGGCGAGACGCTGGAAGAAGGCCAGATTTATGACAGCAACCGTTATACCCTGTACGGCATGCTCAAAGAGCTGGACGTGGAGATTCTCGATCTGGGCGTCATCCGGGATGAGCCCGACGCGGTCGAAGCGGCTTTTGAACAGGCCGCCGACCAGGCCGACGCGGTGATCACCTCCGGCGGCGTATCGGTGGGGGAAGCCGATTATGTTAAACAGACCCTGGATAAACTCGGCGAAGTCAGTTTCTGGAAGATCGCCATGAAACCGGGCAAACCGCTGGCCTTCGGCCGGGTCAAGCACGCCTGGTTCTTCGGCCTGCCCGGCAACCCGGTTTCGGTCATGGCCACCTTCTACCAGTTTACCCTGCCGGCCCTGCGTCGCCTGATGGGTGAACAGGCCGAATCAGCGCCGACATTCAAAGTGCCCTGTCGCGAAGCATTGAAAAAACGTGCCGGACGCACCGACTTTCAACGCGGCATCCTGACCTGGGATGAACAGGGCAACCCGGGCGTTACGGCTGCGGGCATGCAGGCCTCGCATATCCTCAGCGGCATGAGCCGCGCCAACTGTTTCATCATCCTGCC
>JAXHTI010000051.1:1236-13413 GCA_034190045.1 Pseudomonadota bacterium | reverse complement strand
ACTTTCAACGCGGCATCCTGACCTGGGATGAACAGGGCAACCCGGGCGTTACGGCTGCGGGCATGCAGGCCTCGCATATCCTCAGCGGCATGAGCCGCGCCAACTGTTTCATCATCCTGCCGCTGGAAGCCGACAACATCGACGCCGGCACCCTGGTCGAAGTGCAGCCGTTTCGCGGGTTAATGTAAAAAAAAAGATATTCACCACGAAGACACCAAGACACGAAGTAAAATAAGTCAATTTTATTCAATCCCTTTTCAACTCTGCCAAGAGGGAAAGGGCTGCACCTTGAAACATTTCGGCGGGCATAAAAAAACACGAAAACGCCACAGGAAAAACTTTAAATCTCCTTCCCTTGGTGTCTTCGTGTCTTGAATCTAAAAGACCTTCACCACCAAGGCACAAAGACACGAAGTAAAATAAGTCAATTTTATTCAATCCCTTTTCAACTCTACTCAGAGGTAAAGGGATGCGCGATAAAATATTTACACCGTGCATAAAAAACACGAAGACACCACAGGAAAAACTTTAAATTGTCTTCCCTTGGTGTCTTCGTGTCTTGGTGGTGAGATTTTAAAAGATCAGGACTGGGCCTGTTGTTCCTGTTCCTGCTGTTGCTTGGCGACTTCCTGGTGGACTTTTTCCATGTCCAGGGCCTTGGCATCCTCGATCAGTTTTTCGAAAGCGGATTTCTGCAGCGCACCGGCTTCGGAATAGAGAATTACCTGCTCGCGGAAAATCATCAGGGTCGGAATGGAGCGGATATTGAACATGCCGGCCATTTCCTGTTGATCTTCGGTGTTGACCTTGGCAAAAACGATATCGTCGTGTTTTTCGGACACTTCTTCATACACCGGACCGAAAGACTGGCAAGGACCACACCACGGCGCCCAGAAGTCGATAATCACAAAATCGTTCTGCTCGATGACATCTTTGAAGTTTTCGGGGGTCAGTTCTACGGTCGCCATGGATTTCTCCTGAAATTTAGAATGTGTCAATTTTTGCGTAACGGTAAATATAGGGTCGATTTTTTACGATACAACCCCGCTATTTTCGCACCGGTGCCAGCTCGCCCGTGGCCAGATAATGCGCGTAATCGGCAAGAATAAGTGCATGATCAAAGGCGAGTTTCTCCGGCAGATCCGCCGGACTTGCCAGCCTGACAGCGCGGGCATCATCCGCCGCCTGCGGCTCGCCACGGGCATGGCCGATATACACCGCGCTGACGGTATGCCCGCGCGGATCGCGCCGGGGATCCGAATAACAACCCAGCAGGCATTCGAGGGTCACCTGCAAGCCGGTTTCCTCGCGCGCTTCGCGCACCGCCGCCGTCTCGAGTGTTTCCCCGATGTCGACGAACCCGCCCGGCAACGCCCAGCCGTAAGGCGGGTTTTTACGCTCGATCAACACCAGGGGTTGTTCGGGGCGATCGTTCAATCGAATGATGATATCGACCGTCAATAACGGCGTTTCGGGCCGGCTCATGAAGACTCCCGGGTATGTTTGTTCACAAAACGGAGTATCTTGCGCCGCTCGCGTTTATCCGGCTTGTGTTTGGGACGCGGATTGAGCCGCGCCTGTTCCCGTTGTGCCGCCTGCTGCGATTCCCGCCGGGCCACGCTGTCGGGCGTTTCCTCATACAGCTGTTGAGCCACACTCGCCGAACCCCGGCGTTGCGACAATTCACGCACGATAATGTCAAAGGTTAACATCTGCTTGCGAATGAACAGTTGATCGCCCCTCTGCAGACGGGCGCCGGGTTTGGCCCGGTGACCATTGAGCTTCACGTGTCCGCCATTGATCGCCTCACTCGCCTGCGCCCGGGTCTTGTAAAACCGGGCAGCCCAGAGCCATTTGTCCAGACGAGTTGGTGTGGCGGAATCCGTCGACATGTAATTGTCCCGGTTGACGATCAGCGTTAGGCTGTACGTATGCAGAGAATTGATTCAGTGTACCAATGAGCGAGGCGCAAACTCCAGCCTGGCTGGCGACGTTGCAACAGCCCTCGGCCTATACACATCCCGTTGCCACGATCGAATTGATCGAAACCCACATCTCCTGGGTATTGCTGACCGGTGAGTTTGCCTACAAACTGAAAAAACCGCTGGATCTCGGCTTTCTCGATTTCAGTACCCTCGATCAGCGCCACTATTATTGCCAGGAAGAGCTACGTCTCAATCGTCGACTGGCCGCCCCGATTTACCTGCAGGTTCTGGCAATCATCGACACCGCCGAAGGCATTATGATAGCCGACCCGCAACAGACCGGCGGGGAGGTGCTCGAATACGCGCTGCAGATGCGCCAGTTCGACCCCGACCAGGGGTTTGATCATCTGCTGCAAAAACAGCAACTCACATTGCCTCATCTCGATCAGCTGGCGGCACTGATCGGCGAATTTCACCAGCAATTGCCCGCTGCCCCGCCCGACAGTGAGTACGGCACCCTGCGAGCGATCCGTCATCCCTGTGATGAGAATATTGCGCAGATTCGCCAGCAGGCGCCGCAACTGGCCGATGATCCGCGGTTGAGCAAGGTGGCCGAGTGGAGTGAACAACAGCTGGAACAACTGTCCAGCCGATTTGAACAACGCCATCGCGACGGCTTTATCCGTGAATGCCACGGTGATCTGCATCTGCGCAACATTGCCCTGTGGCAGGATAAGGTCATCGCCTTTGATTGCATCGAGTTCGATCCGGCCCTGCGCTGGATCGATACTCTTAATGAAATCGCGTTTTTGATCATGGATCTCGACGCCCATGCGGCCAGCGGCCTGGGCTGGTATGTACTCAACCGCTATCTCGAGCAGACCGGTGATTATGCCGGGCTGGATCTGTTGCCCTTCTACCGGGTTTATCGCGCCATGGTGCGGGCCAAGGTGGCCGCCATCGAACTGGCCCAGCATGAAGAACAAGCCCACCGCCAGGAGCTGAATGAGTATCTCGATCTGGCCGTGGCCAGTCTCCGCCGCGACTCGCCCGCCCTGCTGATCACCATGGGCTTTTCCGGCAGCGGCAAGAGCACGGTCACCGACGCCCTGCTGCAGTCACTCGGCGCGGTGCGCCTGCGTTCCGACGTGGAGCGCACGCGCCTGTATGGCCAGGCGGACAGTGATCAGGCTATCGGTACCGGCAAGTATTCGACGCAGGTCAGTGAGCGGCTGTACCACCATTTGCAGGAACAGAGCCGGCACCTGCTGCAGGCCGGCTACACGGTGATCGTCGATGCCGCCTTCCTGCAACAGGCCCGCCGCCGGCCCTTTGCCGAACTGGCCGATGACTGCGGCGTGCCGTTTCACATCCTCGCCCTGCAGGCCGCCCCCGAGTTGTTGCGCGAGCGCATTCGCCAACGCCAGCAGGCCGGGCAGGACGCTTCCGAGGCGGATCTGGCCGTGCTGGAGGCCCAGCTGCAGCATCACGATCCGCTCGGCCCCCGGGAACAGGCGTGGGCCATAGAGGTCGACACCACCCAGCCCGTCGATCCCGACGGGCTGGCGGCCCGCATTCGCCGCCCGGGCGCCCAGTAACCCTGCGCCGGACACGGAAAAAAACCGGTGTCCCTCTTGCCAAATACCCGAGTCTTTTGCTAAGGTTATAAGCCAATTTTGGGGCAGCCCCAAAACACATTCTTTCAATCAGGAGGTTGATAACAGTGGAACTGAATCTGGACGGCGAAGGCTTTCTCGTCGATCGTGACGACTGGTCAGAAGAAGTCGCCAAAGAACTGGCCAAGCAGGACGAGATGCAAATTGACGATCAAATCATGGATCTCATCCATCAGGCACGTCACATGTACGAAGAAGACGGCGTGGTACCGCCGATTCGCAAATTTGCCAAACAGACGGGTGTCTCCTCCAAGGAGCTGTACGACATTTTCAAGAAAGGCCCGATGAAACTGATTTGCAAGTGGGGCGGCCTGCCCAAGCCGACCGGCTGCGTCTGATCCGACAAGGTTACTTCCCTGGGCAAAAGACCGGCGTCAGGCCGGTCTTTTTTTGTTCGGCTGACAGGCCCTTCTGACAGCGCGAAAAAATCCGGTATCATTCACGGATCCACACAACCAGCCGGTTTCCCCTCATGCCAATCCAGTTCAGTCAACAGCCCGGTCCCCGCGAACGGCACTTGCGGCGCAAGTACCGCAATCCCCTGTTTGTCGATGGCAACACTATCGATGCCGAGCAGGTGAGCCAGGCGCGCGAGCAGGATGAAACCGAGCTCAATCACTTCCTGCGCTATTTCCGCGATCTGGTCCAGGAAGCGATGGATCTCAAACCCAACAGTGACAGCGAGGTGATACTGGATATCAAGGAGCGGCTGGATCAATGTTATGTCCAGTGCTGTGCCTTGCCCGGCGATCACAGCGAGATCAAACAGGCAGTCAACAAACTCGTACAGGTCATCATGGTCGCAGTCCGCCAGGGGGCGGCCAACGATCCAGTCGCCCTGAACAAACTGGATGAAGAAGAACAGGCCCGCCAGCTGCATAACCGGCTCGCCGACGAAGTGTTTGTTGCCGACATCATTCTCCCTGACTCCCCCATCGAGCAGAATGAACTGGTGCCTTCATTACTGAGCGAATCGGAACAGGCAGTGCATACGGCATTACAGTTGTTCGATGCCGAACAACTCAGCACGATCTACCAGGAAGCCCGAAGCCTGCTGGAAAATACCCAACAACAGGGCCACTCCCTGCCAGAAGCCCGGCAGCGGTTACAGCAGATTGAAACGGCGCTGGCCAACGCCACCTCACAGGTGACTCTCAATTGAACCCGATCAACTGCTACGTCTATCGCAGCCGGCGCAAACCCGGCTTATACGTCTACCTGCCCGGGGAAGATGACTGGTCGGCCGTGCCGGAGAATATACAGACTCTGCTGGGAGACACCGAACAGTTCCTGGAATTGACACTGACCCCGGAACGCCAGCTGGCCCGCTGTACCGGTGCCGAGGTGATCGCCGCGATAGAAGAGCAGGGATTTTACCTGCAAATGCCTCCCGGAGAACCAGATACTAGGCTCTAGGGGCTAGTTGCTAGAAACAACATCATGCCGCAACCCTTCACGCCAGAGCACAACCAGCAAGTCCTTAATACTAGCCCCTAGTAACTAGCACCTAGAACCTTATTTACCCCCACCGTGACAGGGCGGGGAATCGGGGGCCTGTCCGGTCTCCTGCCATTCGTCCGGTGCATAGGTATGCAGGGCCAGGGCATGGATTTTGTTCTGCAACTCATCGGCCAGTACCTCGTTGATCATCCGGTGGCGGGCGATCAGCGGCTTGCCGTCAAAGCTGTCGGAGACAATCACTACCTTGAAATGGGATTCGGAGCCCGGCGGCACGTTGTGGTTATCACTTTCGTTGATCACCTGCAGATGCGAGGGATGAATCTGTTGGGAGAGTTTCTCCTCAATAACCGTTTGCATGCTCATGCGCTAACTCCGTCAATGTCTGGTTGAATAGATTAAAGTGTATGAAGGTTATGGGCGTCGCCAGTACGATTTCAAGCCTGCACTTTGTGGTGTTTTTGCCGGTGCATATCATTGCCTGGCTTAACACCGGCATCAGGAGGCATCATCACCCTTGTCTTTATGCTCCTCGTCCTGATCCTCATCGCCGGGCTTGGCAAACTCGTGGCGGGTCTCGGCAAAATCTTCCAGTCGCTGTTTGACTTTATAATTCACCGACTCGGGTGGGTATTCACCCCGGGCATCAGCCTCACCGGCCGTGACTCCGGTCAACACTTCGATCGCCTCGTCGACGGTACTCACCGGGTAAATATGAAAGCGTCCTTCGCGGGCCGCGGCCACGACATCCTCGCGCAGCATCAGATGCTCCACATTGGTGGAAGGAATCACCACCCCCTGTTCGCCATTGAGGCCGATGGCCTGACAGGCATCGAAGAAGCCTTCGATTTTTTCATTAATCCCGCCGACCGGCTGCACCTGGCCACGCTGGTTGGCCGAGCCGGTCACCGCCAGTGACTGGCGCACCGGGATATTGGCCAGTGCGGACAACAGTGCACACAGCTCGGCAATGGTGGCACTGTCGCCCTCGATGCCGCCGTAGTTCTGTTCGAACACCAGCGTCGCCGCCAGTGACAGTGGCTTGCTACCGGCAAAACGCGCGGCCAGGTAGGCCGTCAGGATCATCACGCCCTTGGAGTGAATCGCCCCGCCGAGTTCCACCTCGCGCTCGATATCCACGACTTCCCCCTCGCCGACCCGGACCGTGGCGGTGACACGACTGGGATGCCCGAAGGCAAAGCGCCCCAGTTCGCTGATCACCAGGGCATTAACCTGCGCGGTCACCGCGCCGGCGGTATCGATTAACAAAGTTCCACGCCGGATCTCCTCGACAATGCGTCGCTGTACGCGGTCGGAACGATAGATCTGCTTGTCGATTGCCTGTTGCACATCGGCGCGGCTGACCAGCTCACGTCCGCCCTGACGGGCCCAGTAATCGGCTTCCTGCAACAGATCGTTGATACTGCGCATGTGCACCGACAGTTTCTGGGTATCTTCCACCGCACGCCGACTGTGCTCGATGACCCGGGCGACCGCATCGCGATCGAAATGGAGCAACTCATCCTTGCGCACCAGCGTCGCCAGCAGACGGGCATAAAGATTCTGGTTGTCGTCATTACTGTCGACGCTGTTTTCAAAATCGGCCTGAACCTTGAACAGCTCGGCAAAGTCGGGATCGTAGGCCTGCAGCAGATAGTATAAATAGCGTTCGCCGACCAGGATGACCTTGACGTTAAGGGGTACCGGTTCCGGCTCCAGGGTCACGGTGCTAATCATACTGTACATTTCCGCCGGCGATTCGATATGGATCTCACCGGCATACAGCACACGCTTGAGGGCTTCCCAGGCAAACGGCTGGGTCAGCAGTTTATGCGCATCGAGTACCAGATAACCGCCATTGGCACGATGCAGCGCACCGGAGCGGATCAACATGTAATCGGTAACCAGTGTGCCCATCTGCGAGACATATTCAATTCGGCCGATGAGATTCTGGAAAATGGGCATATCCTCGTAGACAACCGGTGCGCCCGATGCCTCGCTGTGATCCACCAGCACGTTCACCTGGTAACGCCGGAACGACTGCTCGGCCTTGCCGGTCTCCCACATCACCACCTCGTCCTCTTCATCGCGGAAGGCATTGAGGTTATCAATGACATCCTCCTGCACTTCGGAGAGGTAATCGCTGATCGCCGTGATATCGCTATACTTTTCGCGCAGATCCTCGATCAGATGGCCGACCGCAAACATGCCGACTTCGCGGTTGAGGGTCTTGATCGCCTCGCGCAATTCCCGTTGCCATTGACTGCGCTGATGGAGTATTCCGCGCAGCTTGTCTTCCAGGCTGGTGATCACCGCCGACAGGCGCTGCTGTTCTTCTTCTGACAGTGCCTCGTATTCTTCCGATTTCATCGGCCGTTCGTCCTTGAGCGGCACAAAACTGAATTCGTCCCGGTCGCGGGCGCGCACCACGGTGACACCGTGCTTTTCTGCCTCCTCGGCCAGCTCGGCAAACACTTCCCGCGAGCGCTCCTGGAAACTTTCGTGCAATTCCTGCAGCCGGGCATGATATTGCTCGGTTTCAAAGGCGTTGGGGATCGCCGAACGCAAATCTTCCACCAGCTGACGCATGTCCCGGGCAAAGGCGCTGCCCCGCCCGGCGGCCAGTTCGATGGCGCGCGGCTTTTCCGGATGGGAAAAATTGGCCACATAGATCCAGTCACTGGCAACCGGCTCTTCGGCGGCGCACTGGTGCAGGAACTGGCGCACCATGGTGTGTTTGCCCATCCCGCTGGGACCGAGCACGAAGAGGTTATAGCCGTGCCGGCGAATTCCCAGTCCGAAATGAAGCGCCTCCTCGGCCCGATCCTGGCCCAGCAACCCGGCCAGATCGGCCAGTTCCGCGGTGCTCTGAAAACCGAGCCGGTCCGGATCACAAGGGGTATAGAGCGCGTCCGCGTCGAGTGCCTGTGTCAAATCAATTCGCCTGTGTTGGTGCCGGGAAAGACTCACGCCGCCGCCCGGCCGGCGGCCGGCCCCTACTATACCAGCGCGTCCGGCACGCTGCGGTAAAGCGGAACCATCCGGATTTTTATGTGCCTAAGAGAATAACGTCAATGTAACACGACAGTGCTGCTAAGCCATTGTTTAGTATTAATTATTCCCCATTTCCCGCGTGAATGGCAGGGTTGAAATTTACAATTGTTCACAGCATACACATTGTCAAGCTAGGGGAATAATCCTAAGTTATTTATCCAAGTAAATTGTAAAGAGCGAGAACGCACCCAAACCATCGAGAGGCCAAACCATGAAACTTTCATCACGAGCAGACTATGCCGCCAAGGCCATGCTGGAACTGACGATGAGCCCCGACCGGCCCGTCACGCTGGCCTACCTGGCACACACCCAGAATATTTCCATCTCCTATCTGGAACAGATCTTTGCCCTGCTGCGCAAACACGGCCTGGTACGCAGTGTACGCGGTCCCGGCGGCGGTTATGTATTGAACAAGAGCATCGACGAGATCTCCGTCGGCGATATCGTCAAGGCCATCGACCTGCCGGGTAACGACAAGCCAAAAGAAACTGTCCCCACCGGCCACGGTGCCCCGGAAAGCGCCCATCTGTGGCAACAGCTCTCCGACATGGTCTATGACTACCTGAGCAGCGTCAGTCTGCGGGATATTCACGAAGCGGACAAGAAACAGTCCGGCGACAAGTCGATTCAGGCTGCCTGAACTTAAAAGCGAAAAGCTGAAACAAACGCGCTGCTATCGAAAGATAGCGGCGTTTTTGTTTGGATTGAGACAACAATCGCATAAGTCCTGCAGGCAAGTGCTGAGTGCCGGGCCAGGTTGTGCCAGGCGTTACCTGACATTCTAGCGTTCGGACTATTTTTTACTACGAAGACACGGAGTCTCGAAGTGTATTAATGCTTTTCTTCGTGCCTTCGTGTCTTCGTGGTAAAAGCTTTTATAAAATCCAGCCGGGGCCGAAACCCGGCGGTGGGCGTTAGTGGAGAGACTGGATCCCGGCTTACGCCGGGATGATAGTTTCAGTTACCGAGTTCCTGCAGTAGCCGGTTGACGCGGCTGACATAGGCGACGGGGTCTTCCAGCTGGCCGCCTTCGCTGAGCATCGCCTGTTCGAACAGGATCAGGGACCAGTCGTTGAACTGCTGCTCGTCGTCCACGTTCTGCAGCCGTTTGACCAGTGCATGCTCGGGGTTGATCTCCAGTGACGGCTCGATGTTGGGCACGTTATGGCCGGCCTGCTTGAGCAGTTTTTGCATGCTCATGGCCATGTCGTTTTCCGAGACCACCAGGCAGGAGGGGGAGTCGGTCAGGCGGTGGGAGACCTTGACTTCCTTGACCCTGCCTTCCAGGACAGCCTGCATCCGCTCGAGCAGCGCCTTGTAATCCTTTTCGGCCTGTTCAACTTTTTCCTTTTCTTCCTGATCTTCCAGTTCGCCGAGATCCAGTGCCCCCTTGGCGACGGAGACGAACGGCTTGCCGTTGTACTCGTCCATGAAGGACATCATCCATTCATCGACGCGATCGTACATCAACAGCACTTCGATGCCCTTCTTGCGGAACAGCTCCAGATGGGGACTGTTTTTGGCCGCGGCATAGCTTTCGGCGGTGATGTAGTAGATTTTCTCCTGCTTCTCCTGCATGCGTTCGAGGTACTCGTCCAGTGAGACGTTCTGCACATCGCTGTCATTCTGCGTGGAGGCAAAGCGGAACAGTTTGGCAATCTTCTCCTTGTTGCCGAAGTCCTCGGCCGGACCTTCCTTGAGGACGTTGCCGAAGGCCTGCCAGAACTCGCTGTATTTATCCGGTTCGTCCTGGGCCAGTTTTTCCAGGTGCGCCAGGATCTTTTTCACCGAACCGTTGCGAATGGTGTCAATCTGGCGATTGCGCTGCAGGATCTCGCGCGAGACATTCAGCGGTAGGTCATCCGAGTCGACCACGCCACGCACGAAGCGCAGATAGTTGGGCATCAGTTGCTCGGCATCGTCCATGATGAACACCCGCTTGACGTACAGCTTGATGCCGTAACGCTTGTCGCGATCATAGAGATCGAACGGCGCGCGTTTGGGGATATAAAACAGCGTGGTATAGGACTGGGTGCCCTCGACCTTGTTGTGCAGCCAGGCCAGCGGATCCTCGAAGTCATGGGCCACGTGCTTGTAGAACTCGGTGTATTCCTCGTCGCTGATCTCGCCTCGCGAGCGGGTCCACAGGGCCGAGGCCTTGTTCACCGTCTCCAGCTCGTCCGTGGGCTTACCCTCCTCGTCCCGTTTCGCCATCAGTATCGGCAGGGAGATATGATCGGAATACTTCTTGATGATGCTGCGTAACTGGAAGTCATCCAGAAACTCTTCGGCATCTTCGTGCAGATACAGGGTCACGCTGGTGCCCCGCTCAGGCCGTTCGATGGTCTCCAGCGTGTATTCACCCTCGCCGGTGGATTCCCAGCGCACGCCGTGCTCGCTCCCCAGACCGGCGCGGCGGGTCTCGACGGTCACTTTGTCGGCGACGATGAAGGAGGAGTAGAAACCCACCCCGAACTGACCGATCAACTGGGCGGTTTTGGACTGGTCCTCGGAGAGGGCCTCGAGAAACTTGCGGGTTCCGGAGCTGGCGATGGTACCGATGTTGTCCATCACTTCCTGACGGTTCATGCCGATACCGTTATCCGTGATGGTGATGGTCCGGGCCTCCTTGTCGTAATCGATACGCAACTTGAGATCGGTATCGCCTTCGTACAGCGCATCATCGGAGAGCGCCTCGAAGCGCAGCTTGTCACAGGCATCGGAACCGTTGGAGATGAGCTCGCGCAGGAAAATCTCCTTGTTGGAGTAGAGCGAGTGGATCATCAGCTGCAGCAGCTGCTTGACCTCGGTCTGAAAACTGAGCGTCTCTTTATGGGCGTCGACTGTCATCTTCTTCTCACCTTATATATATGTCTGTGATCATCCCAAAGGGGGTAGCATAATTTTTATGGGTAATGGGGTCGGGGTTGCCGATTTTCAAGAGCGCGGGTAAACCCGATCCAGCTCCTTTTTTCAATCGCTTGCGAAACTGTGACAGGGGCTAGGTCCTAGGACCTAGAACCTAGAACCTAGAACCTAGCGCCTGGCCCGAAGGGCCTAAAGCCGGTGACGCTCCAGGCTGGTGGCCTTGAGGATGTAGGTGGCGATCTCCTCGATCGACTTGCTGGTGACATCCAGGTACTCGATCCGGTTCGCCCGGAGCAGGGCCTCGACCTGGCGCACCTCGTACTGGCACTGGTGCAATGCGGCGTAACGACTGTTCGGGCTGCGCTCCTGGCGGATCTGTTGCAGGCGTTCCGGCCGGATGGTCAGGCCGAACAGCTTGTCGCGCCAGGGCCGCAGATCGCCGGGCAGCTGGCTGTTTTCCAGCTCCTCGTCCACCAGCGGATAATTGGCGACGAAGATGCCGTAATGGATCGCCAGAAAAACGCTGGTCGGTGTCTTGCCGCTGCGCGAGACCCCCACCAGGATCAGATCCGCCCGCTCGTACTGGCGGATACTGCCGCCATCATCGTTCTGCAGGGCGAAGTTGATTGCGTCCATCCGGTGACTGTATTGCTCCTGCGTAACCATACCGTGGGTATGGCCTACCGTGGCCACCGAACGGGTACCCAGCTCCTCTTCCAACGGGGTCAGAAACGATCCCATGAAATCGATAAACAACCCCTCGCTGCTGGCAACCCGCTCGCGCACATGGGGCACCACCAGGGTGCTGAACACCACAGGCCGCTTGGCCCGCTCACGATGGGCCTTGTTGACCATATCCCGTACCTCGTACGCCTTCTCCTCGCTGTCGATATAGCGCAGGGTGACACAATCGAAGGACTGGTCCGCGAACTGGGAGAGCAGACTGTGGCCAAGGGTCTCCGCGGTGATCGCGGTACTGTCGGAGACAAAAAACACCGCGCGTTTGCCGGTCATAAAACGTTCACCCGAGTCATTGTCATCACTGATATATTGAAAAGCAGGTAAAGCTGCCTGTAACCTGAACGATAAGCAGTTACACTCTGCTATGAATCATCCTGACAAGCAAGGGGAAACAACGTGACTCAACACCTGATCTGGTTCGATGACCTGCGGCTTGATGATGTTCCCCGGGTCGG
>JAXHTI010000051.1:0-1136 GCA_034190045.1 Pseudomonadota bacterium | reverse complement strand
CGGCAGGCAGTAATCCGTCGCAATCTCGGCCAGAAAGGGATTCGCATGGTCTACGGCGATGATACCGCCCATGCCGGCTCGACCCGGACCGAGGAAGTCCCCCGGGATCTGCAGCGACAGTTCAGTATCAATGACGAGGAAGCCATGGAACTGGCCCGTCAGGCCGTGACCATCGAAAACCACTACGGTCGCCACATGGATATCGAATGGGCGCGGGATGGCCTGGACGGCAAACTGTATATCGTTCAGGCGCGACCGGAGACGGTCAAGAGCCGCAGCGACCGCAATGTGCTGGAACGTTACGAAATGCAGGAGTACGGCAAAGTCCTGTCCACCGGGCGCAGTATCGGCCAGCGCATCGGCAGTGGGGTGGCCCGCACGATTATGAACATCAAGGAGATGGATCGCCTGCAACAGGGCGATGTCCTGATCACCGACATGACCGATCCTGACTGGGAGCCGGTGATGAAACGGGCCTCGGCGATTGTCACCAATCGTGGCGGACGCACCTGTCACGCCGCCATCATCGCCCGCGAACTGGGCATCCCCGCCGTAGTCGGTTGCGGCGATGCCACCGAGGCCGTCACCGATGGTAACGAAGTGACGGTTTCCTGTGCCGAGGGCGACACCGGCTATATCTATGACGGCACCCAGCCTTTCGAGATCAAACGGGTTAACCTGGAAAGCATGCCCGAACTGCCGTTCAAGATCATGCTCAACGTGGGTTCACCGGATCGCGCCTTTGATTTCAGTTATCTGCCCAATGCCGGAGTCGGTCTGGCCCGGCTGGAATTTATTATCAATCGCATGATTGGCGTGCATCCCAAAGCATTGCTGAACTACGCCAAGCAGCCGGAAGAAATCAAACAGCAGATTGACGATCAGACGGTCGGTTTCCCCGACCCGGTCGAATTCTTTGTCGACAAACTGACCGAAGGGGTCGGCACCATCGCCGCCGCTTTCTGGCCCAAGCCGGTGATCGTACGTCTCTCTGACTTCAAGTCCAACGAGTACCGCAACCTGATCGGCGGCGAGGCCTACGAACCGCACGAAGAGAACCCGATGATCGGTTTTCGTGGCGCCGGTCGCTATATCGCCAAAACCTTCCAGGACTGCTTCGAACTGGAATGCCGGGC
>JAXHTI010000050.1:0-17250 GCA_034190045.1 Pseudomonadota bacterium | reverse complement strand
CTTAGGTTTGCGCCGTACCGATTGATACTCAATCGGCTTACCATCTTTGGTTATGGGAGTCACAAAGGCATCGACCCAGTAGTGGTCACCATCTTTTCGACGGTTTTTGACCATCCCCATCCATGTTTCACCAGCCTTTACATGATTCCACAAATCCTCAAAAGCGGCGGGCGGCATTTCCGGGTGTCTGACGACGTTATGATTTTTACCCATCAACTCTTCTGACTGAAAGCCGCTGATACGCAAAAAATCTTCATTAAAGTATGAGATCGCCCCTTTCAGATCTGTTGTAGACAGAATATTGGCGTCAGAAGGATAATCATATTCCCGGTGCGTGACGGGATGGTTCTTTTTCATAACTTTCAACCCTGTATTTAAGTAGTAAAATCCATACAACTTAATCCCGATATCCTATATGTAATTAATAAACTGCTGATCTGTAATCTGAATTCTTAATACCCTTATTGATAATAAGCTAAGAGTCCTTGCGAACACTACCCCTTTATTTCGTCTTGGTATACAAAACCTTTAGACGCTCATGGGAATATTCTTAATGGTGGGTTGTAGAAGCGCTTGTTGTAATCATTGAACGCCAAGAATTGACCGAAAGAGTGCATTAATGCACGACTTTGGTGCGCAATATCCAAAGATGAGGTCAATCGAATTAATACTGTTTTGTCTGGTTCTGGGCAGATTGGGCTGGTTATTTTTGAATAATTGTAATATTTGGCTGTTAAATATATATCTGCTTCATCAATGGATAGGCGGATATTAAATATAGACAGCTCAGTCACTCACGATATTTCGCTAATGAGACAGCGCTGCGCTGTATCGAGGAACTGTGCTACAGGTGAGATAGCCGGCGAAGCCGGGCACCTTGCTGCACTCTATGTCATACGACATGCATTGGCGGTAATCGCAATTACTGGTATATCCTTCAGGCTTGAATCACTTTTATATATTTCAAGTAGCTCATAGGTACTGGCGATCTGACAACAATGTCTGTTTCCAGCATTACTCATCAGTAAATTTCGCTAAACGGCCTAGATTTATTGCCTGGATGTTGTCGGGCAGAATCATAAGAATGATACCTGAACACAGATATATAAAATTATTTCGATCCCGATCACGTAAACTTTAATCAACGATGAATTTTGAAGATTCAGAGTAAAATGGTATTTCATGGGCTAATAAAGGGCATGATTAGATGATGACATCAAGGCAACGTCCTGACTGGTCAACGAACCTATGTTTGCCATAAAGAGACAGAACATCGCCCGGAGGAGCTACTGATTTATAGCCTTCAACACTGTGATGGGACGATATTGAAGCTGAACCACACAGACATGGTATTACAGTGTTGTTGCGATGAGTTTCAGGGGGGGGGTTGATTTCGGATTTGTCGAGGCGGGACCCGGCTGAACAGGAAAATGGAGGCTGGGCCCGGAGTCGAACCGAGGTACACGGATTTGCAATCCGCTGCATAGCCACTCTGCCACCCAGCCATATTGGTTATTTTACCGGACAAAGCCCGGGGGTTACACAAAAAAACCTCGGGAGCGGCCGAGGTTTTTCTGGGAATCTGGAGCGGGAAACGAGACTCGAACTCGCGACCCCAACCTTGGCAAGGTTGTGCTCTACCAACTGAGCTATTCCCGCTTGAGAGAGGCGTATTTTAGCGATACGAGGCGATCTGTCAAGGCTTCGTATCACTCCGGTTACTGCTCCCGGGTCAGGCTCGGCCAGGCGGCGCGCAGATAGAGGAGCATGGACCAGAGGGTCAGGCCGGCCGAGGTATAGAGCAGCAGGTAACCGATCAGCATGGTGGGAAAACGACCAATCGGCTCCTCGAACAGCAAAAAGCCGATGGCCAGCATCTGGGCCGCGGTCTTGAATTTGCCAATGATGGAGACGGCCACCTTGGTCTGCTCGCCCACGTTGGCCATCCACTCGCGCAGGGCCGAGATGGTGATTTCCCGGCCGATGATGACGGCGGCCGGGATTGCCAGCAGGAAGCCCGGATGCTTGCTGACCAGCAGGATCAGCGCCACCCCGACCAGCAGCTTGTCCGCAACCGGGTCGAGAAAGGCGCCAAAATCCGACTCCTGTTCCCATTTGCGGGCCAGGTAACCGTCGAACCAGTCGGTGATGGCCGCCAGGATGTATATGGCGGTGAGCAAATAATTATTGATCCCGAATAACGGCAGATAGAACACCACGATGAAAAACGGAATAATCCCGATGCGAAGCAGGGTCAGTTTGGTCGGCAGGTTCATCGCCATGGTTCAATATCCATCCTGGTGAAAAGTATCGTATATCTGCTGTGCCAGTTTGCGGCTGATGCCATTGACCGCGGCCAGATCCTCGACCCCGGCCCGGGCGATCTCCTGCAGACCGCCGAAGCGGTGCAGCAGTTGCTGCCGGCGCCGCGGCCCCAGGCCGGGAATCTGCTCCAGCGTGGAGGTGTTACGCGTTTTCTGGCGACGTTGCCGATGGCCGGTAATCGCGAAACGGTGGGCCTCATCCCGTATCTGCTGAATGAGATGCAGCGCTTTCGAATCGGCCGGCAATATAGTTTCTTCCCCGCCGTCTGACAAGTAAAGGGTTTCCAGGCCCGGTTTGCGGCCCGGTCCCTTGGCAATGCCCATCAGGCGCACATCGGGGATCTGCAATTCTTCAAGCACGCCCCGGGCGATTTCAACCTGGCCCTTGCCGCCGTCGATAAACAAGATATCGGGCAACTTCCCCTCCCCCTCGCGCAGCCGTTTGTAACGGCGGGTCAGCGCCTGTTCCATGGCGGCATAATCGTCGCCCGGGGTAATGCCTTCGATGTTGAAACGGCGGTAATCGGACTTGAGCGGGCCGTTGATATCGAATACCACGCAGGAGGCCACGGTGGACTCGCCCATGGTGTGGCTGATATCGAAACACTCCAGGCGCTGCGGCATTTCGTCCAGCTGCAGGGCTTCCTGTAACGCCTCGAAACGCTGCAGCTGGGTGGCCTGGCTGTTGAGTCGCAGGCTCAGGGTCTGGCGGGCATTTTGCTCGGCCATCTCCAACCAGCGCGCCCGCGTACCGCGTACCTTGTGATGAATGCTGACCCGCCGGCCGGCGGCCTCGCCCAGGGCGGTTTCGATCAGCGCCTGCTCGACCGGCGGATGGCTGACGATCAGCTGGGCCGGGATATCGTCCTGACGGGCCAGGTAGTGCTGGGTCAGAAAATTGCCGATCAGCTCGCTTTCAAGCCGATCCGGCTCCAGGCCCTCCAGATGTTTGGGGAAATAACTGCGATTGCCCAGGTTGCGGCCCTGGCGAATGGTAAACACCTGGATGCAGCCGATGCCGCCCTGGGCCGACGCGGCGATAACATCCAGGTTGCCGCTGGTGTCGCTGTCCATGTACTGCTTGTCCTGGATATGCCGCAGGCTGGCGATCTGGTCGCGATAGCGGGCCGCGGCCTCGTAATCCAGTTCCCCGGCCGCCCGCGCCATGCGTTCGGCCAGGGCATCGATCACCGCACTGCTCTTGCCTTCCAGAAACAGGGTCGCGTGGCGGACATCCTCGGCATACTCTTGTTCGCTGATCAGGCCGACGCACGGTGCCGTGCAGCGCTTGATCTGGTACTGCAGGCAGGGACGCGAGCGATTGTTATAAAAAGAGTCGCGGCACTGGCGCACGGGAAACAGTTTTTGCAGCAGGCTGAGGGTCTCGCGCACCGAGGGGGCGCTGGGGTACGGGCCGAAATAGCGCCCCTTGCCCCGCTTCGCGCCGCGATGGAACGTCAGGCGCGGGAACGGATGCTCGGTGGACAGGTAGATATAGGGATAACTCTTGTCGTCGCGAAACAGGACGTTGTAACGCGGGCGCAGCTCCTTGATCTGGGTATTTTCCAGGATCAGGGCCTCGCTTTCGTTCTGGGTCACGGTGACCTCGATCGCGGCAATTTGTGCCACCATCACCCGGGTCTTGGGGCTGTCCAGATGGGTCCGGAAATAACTGCTGACCCGCTTTTTCAGATCCACTGCCTTGCCGACATAAATCACCGTGCCGTTGGCGTCGAGCATGCGATAGACACCCGGCCGGTTGGGCAGGCCCTTGATAAAGGCTTTGGCGTCAAAATCGGAGGTATTACCACTCATGGAACTATTTTAAACCACAGCGGGAACAACGGTCATCGGGTAATCCGGTGCCGTCCGCCAATAAACGCGAATCAACGCCAATTATCTTATTCGCGTTCATGAGCGTTTTCGCGGACGGGGTTTCTCAAACTGTCAATTTGTCGATCAGCCGGAATACATCATGAAACATCTTTTCGGTCAGGCGGCCGGTCTGGGTGTTGTAACGGCTGCAGTGATAGGAGTCGACCAGCCAGCGCCCGTCAGGCAGCTGGAAACGGGCGGCATGGCCAAATTTGTACTGTGACTGCTTGAGTTCCAACGCTTTGAGCACCGCCTTGTGGGCAATGCCACCCAGTGCCAGAATCACGCTGTTGCGCGGCAGGCTCAACAGCTCCTGTTGCAGATAGTTATTGCAGGTGTTCATCTCTTCGGTAGTCGGCTTGTTCTCCGGCGGCAGGCATTTGACGGCATTGGTAATCCGGCACTGTTTGAGTTTGAGCCCGTCATTCAGCGAGACCGACTCGGGCCGGTTGCTGTAGCCGAATTTGTGCAGAGTCTGATAGAGCAATATGCCGGCAAAATCACCGGTAAACGGCCGCCCGGTGGCATTGGCGCCGTGCATCCCCGGTGCGAGGCCGACGATGAGCAGCCTGGGCCGGGCACTGCCATACGGCGCCACCGGCCGGGCATGGTAGTCGGGATGTTCGCGCCGGACCTGTTTTAAAAAATCTCTCAGGCGGGGACAACGGCGGCAATCAGGATCGAATTGTTCGAGGTTCGGGCGGGAGGACATGCGTGATTCAACCTGGGACCACTGGCTAACAACCGGCCTATTGTAACGTGTTTCGCCCTGCGCGGTTACTGGATCTGGCTGGATTCGATCACGCCGTGCAGCATGGCCAGTCGGGCCAGCTCGATGTCGCTGTGCACATCCAGCTTGTTATACAACCGCTGGCGATAGGTACTGACGGTTTTGGGGCTGAGGCAGAGCTTGTCGGAAATCGTGGTGATTTTGTGACCTTCCATCAGCATCATCAGCACCTGCAGCTCGCGTTCGGAAAGGTTGTCGAAGGGGGAACTGGATTCGTGTTCGGGAAACTGGGAAAGCGCCAGCTGTTGCGCGATCTCGGGGGTAATGTAACGCCGCCCGTCCATGGTTTCGCGAATCGCGTGGCTGATTTCATCCACCCGGGCGCCCTTGGTCAGATAGCCGACCGCACCGGCCTTCAGCAGCCGCTGGGCAAACATATCATCCTGATGCATGGTCACAATGATAATACGCAGACTCGGTTTGTCGCCCAGCATTTTGCGCGTGGCTTCGAGTCCGCCGATGCCGGGCATATTGATGTCCATCAACACGACATCGGGATCCAGTGTGGTCAGCATTTGAATCGCTTCTTCGCCGTTGGTGGCCTCACCCAGAATCTCAAAATCCTCGACGTCTTCAAGCAACCGGCGAACGCCGGTGCGAACGAGATCATGATCGTCCACCAGAAGGATCTTTGTCATGTGTACTGCCCCCTGCCCTGGGTCTGGAGGTTATTGTTATTTAACCGAAATGTAACTCAAACACCGCAAAATGAGTAGCCCTTTTTCGGGCCATCCGGCGATCGCTCAGGGCGATTTTTTCGGGTGCGATGGCGCAGGCAGGCTGAAAATAAAGCAGGCCCCCTCTCCCGGGCTGGATTCGGCATGGATACGACCGCCATGGCGCTGGATGATCCGCGCCACGGTCGCCAGTCCAATCCCCGTGCCTTCATAGTGTTCTGCGGCATGCAGACGTTGAAAAGGCTGAAACAGTCGCTCGGCCGAGGCGGCATCAAAACCGATGCCGTTATCCGCCACGTGGCAGACCATTTCCCCGCCCTCCCGGTGACAGCCGACCCGAATCCTGGCCGGCTGGCGGTCGCGGGAAAACTTCACGGCATTGGCCAGCAGATTCTGCACCACAATGCGCAATAAGCGGGGATCCCCCGAGATACTAATTTCCCCATCAATGACAAGGTCAATCAGAGTGTCCGGATATTGCGTTTGTATCTCCTCGATGAGTTCCCGGCTCATTTGGCCGAGATCGAGCTGACGCCAGTGAAGCGGGTTATGCCGCAGGCGGGCCAGTTCCAGCAAGGCGTTGATCAGCGCTTGCATGTTTTGCGCCGAGTGGGCAATACGCTGCAGATAGTCCATGGCTGCGGGCGGCATGTTGCTGCCGGCCTCTTCCAGCAAGGCCTCGCTGAAGCCGAGAATGGCCCGCAGGGGAGCACGCAGATCGTGGGACACCGAATAACTGAACGTTTCCATCTCTTCATTGAGCTGCTGCAGTTGGGAGGTGCGCTCCGCGACCCGACGTTCCAGCGAATTATTCAATTCCTGGCGCTCGGCATAGAGCATGGCATTTTCCGTGGCAATCGCGGCCTGGTTGGCAAACAGCATCAGCAGATCGAGATCACGGCGGTCAAAATTACTGCTGTCCTGCTTATCCATGCAGGCGATGCCGCCGAGGAAGCGCTTTTTGCCGATCAGGGGCACCATCATCAGGTTGTCGTTAGCCTGCTCCCAGCGCAAACGTTCCTCCGGCGGCAACTGGCGCAGCGTCTCCTGCCACCAGGGCTGTTTGTTCCGCCAGATCCAGCCACAGATCCCGGTATCCAGGGGCAGCGTTTCACCCAGGATCTCATCCCGATACTCACCACTGACGGCACGGTAGGTGTATTCAGTACACTCGGTATTGATAATCGGGATCAGGACTGTACGGGTATGCGTAATGGCCCGTGCCTTGTCGGCAATACTCTGCAACAGGCGATCGACATCAAGCTCCATGCTAAGCACCTGGCTGGTTTCCAGCAACAGGTCCAACTCTGCTTCGCGCTCAGCCAGAGCCTGACGCAACAGGAGCTCGTTGGGCTCGGTCAGGACGATCTGGTTCATGGCGAACCTCCATGTATACTTGGTATAAAGATAGACAACCCGGAATCGATACGCCATCTGGCATGGCGTACAGAACTGCACAGGCATTGCGTAATATCAATGCCGGTATACAGAGTGAGCGCTATAGTGCGAGCATCATCACAATATTAATACCGACAGGAGTGACTACCGTGAATACGTCCGCTGACTTTGACAAGGCTATCAAGGACCCCACCCTGGTTTATCAGAGCCCCGGGGATGTTCTCGCCGACACTGGCCTCAGCGATGAACAGCGCCTGCAGATACTCAAGCGCTGGGAGCAGGACCAGCGTGAATTGCAAGTGGCCCAGGAAGAAGGTATGTCCGGTGGTGAAGAGAACATTCTCAAAGAGATTCTGGATGCCATCGAGACACTCGACGTCCATCCTGATACGCGGGAAGCCCCGACCAAACAGGGTGGTCCCATCGACTGATACATTATTCGCCCTTCCCGCTCCACGACAAACCAATTCAGTTCGGCAGGTTAACGATGTCGACTCCGACGCGTATTCTCAAGCCCGGGCGTAACTGCTGGCGAATTCGTCGCGCCGAGCGCGTCGCCTTTCTGGTCGACGGCGCGGATTATTTTCACGTCCTGCATACTGTATTGCCTCTGGCCCGGCTGCAGATCCTTATCTCCTCGTGGGATATTTACAGCGACATCCGGCTCGGTGCCCCGCAAGGCGACAAACGCACCCTGGCCGAGGTACTGGACAAACAACTTCATAAACACCGGCATCTGCATGTTTATATGCTGAACTGGGATTTCTCCCGCCTGCTGGACATGGGACGGGAATGGTTACCGATTTATAAATTCGGCTGGAAAACCCACGCCCGACTGAAATTCAAACTCGACAGCCATCATCCCCTTGGGGCATCACATCATCAAAAATTCGTCGTGCTGGACGAACGACTGGCCTTCTCGGGCGGGCTGGATATCACCCGTGGCCGCTGGGATACCCTGGAACATCATCCACATGATGTGCGGCGCAAGCAGGTCGATGGCACACTCGGACGTCCCTATCATGATGTACAGATTGCCCTCGAGGGGGACGCCGCCTCAACGCTGGCAGATCTGTTCCGCGAACGCTGGCGCCGCGCAACCGATCAGGAATTCAACCCACTGGACGAGCCGGCCACATCACTATGGCCGCCGAACCTGGAACCGGACATGCAACAGGTTGAAGTGGCTATCAGCCGGACAGAACCGGCTTATGACGATTACCGGGAAGTGCGGGAAGTCGAGCAGTTGTATCTCGATGCGATTGCCGCGGCACGAGATTTTATCTATATCGAGAATCAGTTTTATACCTGCCCGCAGATCAATCAGGCCCTGATCCAGCGTCTGCTGGAAGAGAATGGTCCGCAAATAATTCTCAACCTGCCCCTGGAGACTGAAGGCTGGTTGTCCCAGAATTCTCTGGATATTATCCGCGTCAGGCTGTTACAGGACTTGCGTCAGGCCGATCGTCATGGTCGCCTGGCCATTTATTATCCCTGGAAAAAAGATCTGGAAACCATACCAATCAACCTGCATGCCAAGGTTATGGTCGTCGATGATCGTTTTGTTCGTATAGGTTCATCCAACCTGAATAACCGGTCAATGGGGTTCGACACCGAGTGCGATATCGCCATAGAGGTTAAACGCGATAATGTTAAAGTCGGGCAGGCGATTCGCCATTTTCGCCAGCGATTAGTGAGCGAACACCTGGGTACGTCCGTTGACAAGGTGGCCAATGCAGAACAGCAACAATCGGATATGATCAATTCGATAGAATCATTACGCGAACAGTGTAACGAGCGGTGTCTGATGCCACTGGAAGCGGTTTTACCCAAGTATGAAGATAATATACTGACTGACATCGATCTTATCGATCCTGAACAGCCCATTAATCCTGAAAGCCTGCTCTATCACTACCTGCCCGCCAAAAAACCACTGTTTCCCGGTAAACGGATTCTGGCCTGGCTGACAGCGATTCTTCTGTTATCCACACTGGCTGCCGCGTGGAACTTCACTCCACTGGGACAATGGCTGGAGGTCGAGCGAGTCACTCACATGATAGAGACATTGCGTAACTACCCTTTGGCAGTTCCGGTCACCATTGCCGGATTTGCCATTGCAGCAATGTTAATGGTGCCCGTCACCATGTTGATCATCGCCTGTATTATTGTATTTGGTGCCGGGTGGGGAGCAATCTACGCCCTGACGGGTGCCTTTGTCAGCGCCGTACTGACCTACTTGCTGGGAAACCTGATGGGACGGGACGCACTCAAGGGACTGGCCGGTGGGCGGGTGAACCGTATCAGTCAACGACTGGCTCGCCATGGTGTCATGACCATTATATTCGTGCGTATTGTTCCGGTCGCCCCATTCACCGTTATCAACCTGGTGGCCGGGGCATCACATATCAGCCTGCGGGATTTCATGCTCGGCACCCTGCTCGGCATGACGCCGGGTATTACAGCGATCGCCCTGCTGACCGATCGCATCCAGGCCACCATAAACAATCCGGAACCTTCGACCGTCCTGTTACTGTTGCTGGTCGTCGTCGGGATGCTGGGTCTGGGCTATCTGTTAACACGCTTGATGCGACGCCACAACACAGAGCATTAAACCAATAAAAAACAATAATGCATATACAGGCCGTAACAACATAAATCGCTTCATCGCCACCAATGGTCGCTATGCTTCTTCTGCACATGGGCGCGACTATTTCGGTACAACATCTTCTGCGGCGGCATTTCATATACAGCAGAAGCTCAGCACCCTGGTTTGCCCATGAACAACATACAACCCAACATCAGAAGGGAGATAACAACACATGATTGAAACTATATTAAAAGACTTGCTTTCTGATAGCCGCTTATTGTCTATCTGGATTGTTATTGTGGTTTTATCACTCATAGTTCTGGTCAGGGATTTCAAATACCACAACGACCATATCGATTCTTTGATGAAGGCCGTCTGGTTTTTAACCGTTACATATTCCGGACCTATCGGACTGTGGCTGTACTATGCGAGCGGCCGCAAACAGATACGGCGTGACTCGGTATGGCGAAAAGGTGTTCGTTCAGTCGCCCACTGCTACTCGGGCTGCGGCGCCGGTGAAGTTACCGGGATTGTCATAGCGGCAGGTCTGTTAGCACTGGAAAACAAGGCCGTAGCCCTGATTACTTTTGCCCTGGCCTATACGTTTGGCTACGGGCTGACTTTCGGTCCACTGGTTCAGGGTGGCATGCCCATCAAGCGCGCCTTGATAGACACATTTTATTCCGACACCCTGACCATTGCCGTGATGGAAGTGACAGCGATTTCACTGGATATATGGCTTGCGGCTGATGCCACAATGGCGGAACCGCTATTCTGGGGATCCCTGATATTTTCACTCAGTATCGGCCTGGCTGCAGCCTACCCGGTCAACGTATTACTGGTTTACCTGGGGGTCAAAGGCGGCATGGGCGATCCCCGCGACACACAATCCGGTCATGCGCATCATCATTGATTCAGAATTTACTTTTGCGCCAGTTGTTCGAGAGCGTCAAGATCGCAGGTAAAGAGAGACTCGGAATTATTTTCAATTGGCTCGAGGACTGATTCACGCTTGAGTTCGGCAATTACGCGGCTGACGCTTTCAGCGGTAACACCCAGGATATCCGCCATTTCGTCGGTGGTAAGCAACTCGACGACATGCGGTCCTGTTTCGGACTCGAAGTCCGCCAGAAAACGCAACAGGCGGGCAACCCGCCCCTTGACGTTGCCGGTGGAAAACTCGGTTATCCAGGTATCGGCATAATTCAGGTATTCATGCCAGTGCTCGAGCAAACGGTTATATAGCCGTGGCTCGTCTTCTTTCCACTGATGGAAAAAGTGATGCGGTACTTTATAGACGGCAACTTCATCGATGGCAATCGCGGTATGTTCATGCCCCTCTCCCATCAATCCGTCCAGCCCAATCAGCGAGCCGCGCTTGTGCAGACGGACGATACGGTTTCGTCCATTGGGCAAATGGGTGATCAGCTTGAGTCTTCCCTGGCGCACGATAAATAAGAGATGGCTCTCTTCACCACCGTGATAAATGACCTCGCCCGGCTGATAGGTCACCTGGCTGATCGATTCCAGCAACCGGGGTTGCTCGGCCAGCGTCTCGCTATCCAGAAACCCCAGGTTACTCAACTCCGTTTGCAGCTGGCCCTGGCCATTTATGGGTAATCCGGGTTCAGTATTATCAATCTTCAGCACGTTCTGACGTTCCTTCAGTTTATTGACCCGCCGATAAAACCGGATAAAACCTTTTAATTCAGCCGACTTTTTTACCATAAGGACTTCATTGAGAATTTTCAATGCGAATAACTCCTGCGGGTGTAGGTTTATGACAAGACTCACGCACAAATACACCGTCATTCAGAAGGTGATAGCCAAAGGAGGTATCCTATGAGCTGGAAGCAAGTAGAAGGTAAATGGCGTGAATTCGTCGGTTCAGCCAAACAGCGCTGGGCCAAACTGACCGACAGCGATCTGGTCGAATGCGCGGGTAACCGCGACAAGCTGGTCGGTAAGCTACAGGAGCTCTATGGTATCAGCGCCGACCAGGCCGGCGAGGAGATCGCCCACATCGAACAACACCTGCATGAAGGCCAGGAAGGCGGCGAACGGATGTACGGTGGTCAATAATAAATTAGGTGCTAGGGACTAGTCCCTAGCACCTGGCCCCTAGAAACTAAAAAAGGCCCCAACGGGGCCTTTTTTAATATGGCGGAGAGGGAGGGATTACTCGGCGCATCCCTGCGCCTCGCCCCTTCGGGGCCAGCGTCGCTAACGCTCCGCTGTTCAAATTCGCTCCCGGCGAATTTGTCGAACAGGGTTCTCATCAAAGCCTCCCCCATCACCAAAATAAAAAAAGGGGGCACAAGGCCCCCTTTTTTTATTTTGGCGGAGAGGGAGGGATTCGAACCCCCGGACCGTCGCCGGTCAACGGTTTTCAAGACCGCCGCTTTCGACCACTCAGCCACCTCTCCAGAACAGGTGCTAGTCTCCAGGTACCAGATCCTGATCACTAGCTTTGAGGGGGCGAAGAATACCCTATGAAAGGCCAAGTTTCCAGAGGGGCACGCGCTTGAAATCGGGGGGATATGGCTTGATATCGGGAACTAATCAGGTATCCTGTAGTCCATTAGTCAGGTTTGTATTTCAAAAAGGATGGGTAAAAACATGTACCAAGAACGCACTGCTACCCGGCCGCTTGGGTCGGCGATAGAGACCAACAAGGTATTGCGTAATACCTACGCCCTGCTGTCCATGACCCTGATCTTCAGTGCCGTGATGGCAGCTATCAGTGTGGTCTCGCAGGTTTCTTATGGTATGGGGCTGATCGCGACGATTGCCGGGATCGTGATGCTCTGGTTCGTCCTGCCACGCACCGCCAATTCAGCCACCGGGATTCCGGTTATTTTCGCCATTACCGGGCTGCTGGGTTTCGGTCTGGGGCCGGTCGTGGGCTATTACCTGGCCGCCAACCCGACGATTGTGATGACTGCACTCGGCGGCACTGCCGTGATCTTCCTTGGCCTGTCCGCTTACGCTTTGACCACGCGCAAGGACTTCAGCTTCCTGGCGGGTTTCCTGTTTGTCGGCTTTTTCGTGGTCCTGGCCGCGGCACTGGCGAATATCTTCCTGGAAATTCCGGCGCTGTTTCTGGCTGTGAACGCCGCCATCGTGCTGATCATGAGCGGTTTCATCCTGTTCCAGACCTCTTCCATCATCCATGGCGGGGAAACCAACTACATCATGGCCACGGCCGGGATTTTCCTGTCCCTGCTGAACATGTTCCAGGCGCTGCTGCATCTGCTGGGTGCCTTCGGTAACGAATAAGCGCCGCGCACGGCGAACGTCAAAAGCCCCGAGACTTCGGGGCTTTTTTTGGTCTGAAATAAGCCCGGCGGTGAAAAAATCACCGCTTCGGCAGATTTAAAGGAGGCGTCAAATGGGTTGGGAAAAAATCGCCACGGCGGTGCTGCTCGGTGCCATGCTGATTTTCATCTTTCCGCGCATGCGCCATGCGCTCAACAACGCGCCCAAGGGCTCGGCCGAGGACTGGAAAGGGTTTCTGTTCCCCATCGCCCTTGTCGTGGGCTTCGTGGTGTTGCTGATTCTGCTGGTGAAAGGTTAAATCTTCACCTATCCCAGTTGCTGCAGCCCGCCCATATAGGGTTGCAGTAGCGCGGGAATAGCAACCCGGCCGCCCTCATCCTGATAATTTTCCAGAATCGCTACCAGCGTGCGCCCGACCGCCAGACCGGAGCCGTTGAGCGTGTGCACCAGCTCGGGTTTGCCCGTGGCCGGATTGCGCCAGCGGGCCTTGAGCCGGCGGGCCTGGAAATCCTCGAAGTTGCTGCAGGAGGAGATCTCCCGGTATTTACCCTGCCCCGGCAGCCAGACCTCGAGATCATAAGTGCGCGACGCCGAGAAGCCGATATCCCCCGTGCACAGATCGACGACCCGGTACGGCAGTTCCAGTCTTTGTAACACCGCTTCGGCGTGGCCAGTGAGCTCTTCATGGGCCGCCAGCGAGTCCGCCGGCCGCACAACCTGCACCAGCTCCACCTTCTCGAACTGGTGCTGGCGAATCATGCCACGGGTATCCTTGCCATAGGAACCGGCCTCGCTGCGAAAACAAGGCGTGTGCGCCACGTATTTGCGCGGCATAGTGTCATCCTCGACGATCACATCGCGCACGATGTTGGTCACCGGGACTTCGGCAGTGGGAATCAGATAAAAATCCTGCTCGTGATGCAACTTGAACAGGTCTTCCTCGAATTTGGGTAACTGGCCGGTACCGCGCAAACTTTCCGCGTTGACGATATACGGCACGTAGGTTTCGGTATAACCGTGTTCGGTCGTGTGCAGATCCAGCATGAACTGAATCAGTGCCCGGTGCAGTCGGGCGATGCCGCCGCTCATGACGGCGAAGCGGGACCCGGTCAGCTTGGCGGCGGTATCGAAATCAAGCCCGCCGATCTGCTCGCCCAGATCCACGTGATCCCGGGCCTCAAAATCGAGTTCACGCGGCTCGCCCCAGCGACGAATCTCCACGTTATCGTTCTCATCCCGGCCGTCGGGAACATCGGCCTGCGGAATGTTCGGAATACCGAGCAGGATCGTGTCCAGTTGCTGCTGGATCTCCTGCAGTTGCGTCTCGGCCGCCTTGAGCCTGTCACCCAGATCGGCCACTTCCGCCAGGATAGGCGCCGCATCCTCGCCTTTGGCCTTGGCCTGGCCGATGGCCTTGGATTGGGTGTTACGTTCAGACTGCAGTTCCTGGGTCTTCACCTGGAGCTGCTTGCGCTGCTCTTCCAGCGACTCGATCGTTTGCGTCTCCAGTTGATAACCACGGCGGGCCAGTTGTGCGGCACAGGCCTGCAAGTCGTTACGTAAACGTTTGGGATCCAGCATAAAAAAACCTTCTTGTTTATTTGGTATTCACCCGGGCATCCCAGGTGACGATATGACCGGGTTTGATAAATTCATTCAGGTGTTCCACGATCGCCTTGACCTTGTCGGGCGTATCGAAGAACTCAACGACTATCGGCAGATTGAGCGAGAGATCGAGCAGACCGGAGTGATGTATTTCGCCCGATTCCCCGAAGCCGGAGATACCGCGAAATACGGTCACGCCACTGGCCTTTTCCCAGTCATGCAGACGTCGTATCAACGTGTCGAGCTGGGCCTCGCCCTCGGTCAGGTAGATTCTGACCATGGTAACGGTTGTGTGATTCATACCTGACGTCCTCCTAACATACCCAGCCACGCGGCAAACAGGCAGAGCGTGACACTGAGCAGGATATTCAGCCCGGCCCTGAGCAATGCGCCGCTTTCGATCAGATTCAATGTTTCCAGGGAAAACGTCGAAAACGTGGTAAACGCGCCCAGCAACCCGACCAGAAACAGTGCACGCCACTCCGGCCCGAGACTCGCCCGCTCCAGCAAGACAATATACAGAAAGCCCATCAACAGCGAACCCAGGACATTGACGCTCAGGGTGCCGTAGGGAAAATCCCGGCCCAACAGCTGATGAACGCTACCGGAGAGGGTAAATCGCAGTACCGAACCGATAGCGCCGCCCACGGCAATAGCCAGAATCTGAAGCACCGGTTAATCCCCTATCAACAAAGGCGCATGATAATCAAAATCCGACAGCCCGGCAAAAACGATATCGCGCCTTCTCGCTATGAACCACTGAGCAAGCAGCCAGAATGTCACGCAGGCTATTGCCAGCGTGACCTGCGCCCTGAGTGCACCTGAAGAAATGCATTTTCAGTGTCTTTCAGCGACTTCGGTGTGTTCGGTGATCCGCTTGCGCGGAAGCTGTAAAACACGCTCACTCCGAACCGCGCGCTTTTTTATCCAGTTCGCGCAAATGGGCCAGCTTTTCGGCGATCTTGATCTCCAGGCCGCGGTCCACCGGGTAATAATAACGTCGCTCGCCGAAGCTCTCGGGAAAATAGGTCTCGCCGGCAGCGTAGGCCTCGGGTTCATCATGGGCGTAACGATAGGCCTTGCCGTAACCCAGCTCTTTCATCAACCGGGTCGGGGCGTTGCGTAAATGAATGGGAACTTCGTCCGATCCGGCCTGCTGCACATCCGCCCGGGCCTGGTTGAAGGCGGTATAGACCGCATTGCTCTTGGGCGCACAGGCCATATAAATTACCGCCTGGGCGATGGTCAGTTCGCCTTCCGGACTGCCGAGTCGATCCTGAACGTCCCAGGCATGCAGCGCCATAGTCAGCGCCCTTGGATCCGCGTTGCCGATGTCCTCGCTGGCCATGCGCACCACCCGTCGCGCGATGTACAGCGGATCGCAGCCGCCGTCGATCATGCGCACGAACCAGTACAGCGCGGCATCCGGATCAGAACCCCGCACGGACTTGTGCAACGCGGAGATTTGATCGTAAAACGCCTCGCCCTGCTTGTCGAAACGGCGCAGGCCGCTGCCGAGCACTTCGGCCAGCGTCTGCTCCGTGATCCGGGCGTGACCATCGACTTCCTCGGCCAGTTCGGTGGCAATCTCGAGCAAATTGAGCGCGCGCCGGGCATCACCATCGGCGGCCTCGGCCAGCCGCTGGAGCAGTTCCGGGGCGATGTCCAGCTGCAACTGTGCCAGCCCACGCTGCGGATCACTCAGCGCCCGTTGAATCACCTGCAGAATATCGTCACTGTCCAGTGCCTTGAGGACATAGACCCGGGCCCGGGATAACAGGGCGTTGTTCAGTTCAAAAGACGGGTTTTCGGTGGTGGCACCGATGAAGGTCACCGTGCCGTTTTCCACATAGGGTAAAAATGCATCCTGCTGGGACTTGTTAAACCGGTGCACCTCGTCCACGAACAGCACACTGGGCCGGTTCTGTTGTTGCTGTACTTCCTGGGCCCGGGCAATGGCGGCCCGGATCTCCTTGACCCCCGACAACACCGCGGAGATGCTGAGAAACTCCGCATCGCAATAACGGGCGATCATCCGTGCCAGCGTGGTCTTGCCGGTGCCGGGCGGTCCCCAGAAGATCATCGAGTGCAACTTGCCCGACTCGATCGCCTGACGCAGCGGTTTGTTTTGCGCCAGTAAATGCCCCTGCCCGGCGATCTCGTCCAGAGACTGGGGCCGCATGCGATCTGCCAGCGGCCGCCAGGCCAGCTCGGCATCGGCTTGTGTCGCGGTCGATTCAGCACCAAACATGTCGGGGGTGTCAGGCATGATGAATCAGGTTAATAATTGCCATGATTATGGATTGAAAATAAACCACCGAAACACCGAAATCACTGAACCCACTGAAATCAATACATGATCAGAATAACAGGCTTTCCCGGTGCATTCAGTGGATTCGGTGTCTTCGGTGGTTAAACAATGATTACCCGGTAATCGCTCAACGAAACTATTGCTGGATGACATCCACGCCGGGCGGAGGCGTGAAACGGAATGTGCTGGCCGTGAAGGACGGATTCCGGCGGATATCATCGAATTCCAGCCGGGTAATGCGGCCGAAGCCATCTTTGAGTTCCATGGTACGAATCTGTTCGGCATCGAAGCCCAGCTGGATCTCCTCGAACTGGTTTTCGGTGCTCCTGGGAATCAGGCGAAACCAGTTGAGTTCACCTTCATCGGTATAGGATTCGATCCGGTACTGACGTTGCAGATTCCCG
>JAXHTI010000005.1:13391-47490 GCA_034190045.1 Pseudomonadota bacterium | reverse complement strand
GCACTCTGGCAAGCATTACGGCAGGGAGCGACGCCGGTACCTGGGGCACGACCACGATCGGCATAAACCCCGCTATCATCACCGCAAGCATTATCGTCCCGATGTCATCGTGATACCGCGTGACCGACACCAGCGGCATCATCACTACCGCTATCGCTCGCACCGCTCATCCGGTCTGTCCACCATCACCGGCGGGGTCATCGGCGGCCTGGTCGGCAATCACATTGGCCACGGGGATCCGGTAGCCACCGGCATCGGTATCGTGACCGGCGCTGTCATCGGCGATCACCTGCGCCATTAAGCGTGGCGACGGTATGCGGGCAAATGACTGGAGACCAACGCCCGGCTTGGGTATGCTGATGACCCGGCCGGGCAACCCCCTGTCCGCAAAACGTCTAACCCGCTACGGGAAACTGCCAGCATGACCCATCGCCTGCTTGTTACTGTCCTCTTTGTCGTGCTCAACCTGGTACCGGCTGCCTTGCCCACGGCCCTGGGTGCCCCCGAACGGGTCGCGAATAACGCCCTGTCACTGGATGCCGCCGTGCGCCAGGTCCGCCAGCAGACCGGGGGACGCATCCTCTCGGCCGAGACCGTGCAACGCAATGGCAAGCGCCTCCATCGTATCAAGGTGCTGCTGCCTGACGGCACGGTCAGGATCATGACTTTCAACGCCGGCTGACCAATGCGCATTCTGATCGTCGAGGACGAGCCCACACTTTGCCTCCAGCTGCAGGAGCTGCTGGAACAACACGGCTATGCGGTCGATACTGCCGGTGACGGACAGGAGGCACTGTTTCAGGGAAACGAAATCCCGTTTGATCTGGCCATGGTGGATCTCGGCCTGCCGCAACTGAATGGGGTCGAGGTGATTCGTCGCTGGCGGCAAGCCGAACGCGATTTTCCGATTCTGATCCTGACCGCCCGCGGGCGCTGGCAGGAAAAAGTCGAGGGCCTGGAAGCCGGCGCCGATGATTATATGGTCAAACCGTTTCACGACGAGGAACTGCTGGCCCGGGTGCGCGCCCTGTTGCGCCGGGCCCACGGCCAGGCCAGGCCGGTGATCCACAGCGGCCCGATCACCCTCGACATGCGCACCCGGACCCTGAGCCTCGACGATCAACCGCAGGAGCTGACCGCTTACGAATACCGCGTCGCCGAATACCTGATCCTCAATCCCGACAAGGTGGTCTCCAAAACCGAACTTACCGAACACATCTACGATCAGGATTTCGATCGTGACAGCAACGTAATCGAGGTCTTCATCGGCCGTCTGCGCAGGAAGCTGGATCGCGACGGCACGCTCAAGCCAATCGAGACCCTGCGCGGACGGGGCTATCGCTGGACGCTGGCAACCCGCCAGAGCGAGGCGCCGTGAGCCGGCTCTCCCTGCAGGCCCGCCTGTTGCTGACCTCCCTGCTGATTCTGCTCGGCTTTGTCCTGCTGGTCGGCCTGGCGCTGGACAGGGCTTTTCGTGAAAGCGCCGAAACCGCCCTGCAGGAACGCCTGCGCAGCTCAATGTTTGCCCTGCTGGCCGCCACCGAGGTGGAAGAGAACGGTCGCCTGCGTTTCAGTCGCGAGCTGCCCGGCACGCGCCTGAACCAGCCGGGTTCGGGTTTTTATGCCGGTGTTCAGCATGTCGACGATCCAGGCAGAAGCCTGCGATCGCCCTCGCTTTTGGGTATCGAACTCCCCTTTCCCGACTCGCCGCCGCCCGGCCAGGGCAGCTTCAGTCAATTACAGGAAAATTCCGGCCCGGCCCTGTATGCCTATACCTATGCCGTGCGCTGGGAAACCGGGGAACAGGTCTATCCGCTGACCTACTTTGTCGCCGACAGGATGGACAGCTATTACGCCCGGATTAACGAGTACCGCCGCAATTTGTGGGGCTGGCTGCTGGCCGCCACGCTCCTGTTATTACTGACCCAGGCGCTGGTACTGCGCTGGGGTCTGCGCCCGCTACGCCGCGTGGAGCAGGATCTGGCCGCCATCAAGGCCGGTCGGCAGGAACAATTGCAGGGCCCCTATCCCCGTGAACTGCATGGCCTGACCGACAACCTGAATCTGTTACTCAAAAGCACTCAACAGCAACTGGCCCGCTATCGCGACGCCCTGGGTAATGTCTCGCACAGCCTCAAAACACCGCTGACCGTGTTGCGCGGTAACCTGCAACAACAGCGCCACGCCGATCCGCAACTGTCGCAGACTGCCAGCGAACAGCTGGCGCGTATGCAACAGATCATCGACTACCATTTGCAACGTGCCGCCACCGCCGGGCCGGTGCGCCTGGGACGGCCGGTGGCGATCCGGCCTGTCGCCCGGCGCCTGCTCAACAGTCTGCAAAAATCCCGTGCCGACAGGCCGATCGACGTCAGCCTGGAGGTGGATGAAAATGCGCTGTTTTATGGAGATGAAGGTGATCTCTATGAACTGCTCGGCAACCTGCTGGAAAACGCCTTCAAGTGGTGCCGTTCCCGGATCGCTATCAGCGCCCGCAACGAACCCTCCGGACAACTTCGTCTGTGCGTGGAAGATGACGGACCGGGGATCGACCCGAATGTCGCAGAACAGGTACTGGAACGGGGAAAACGGCTCGATCCCCATGTCGAGGGTCAGGGACTGGGCCTGGCCATGGTGCACGAGACCGTGCTGCTCTACGGCGGACAGTTGCGCATTGAACGCGGTTCGCTGGGTGGGGCGGCCATGATCCTCGAACTTCCCGCGGGCTGAGCCACTAGCCCAGTAACATCCGAATCCCCAGGGCGTACAACAACAGGGCAAAGATCCGTTTTAACTGGGCCGCCGGCAGGCGATGAGCGAGGCGTGCCCCCAGCGGGGCAAACAACACGCTGCTGGCGACAATGCCGATAAAGGCCGGCCAGTAAACATAACCACTGCTCCCTGCCGGCAACCCCGGTTCATTCCAGCCTGTAACAATAAATCCCGTGGCGCCGGCCAGGGCAATTGGCAGACCACAGGCCGCCGCGGTGGCCACGGCCTTGCGCATGGCCACATTGCACCAGACCAGAAACGGCACGGTCATGGTGCCGCCACCGATTCCGACAATGGCCGACACGGCCCCGATCAGCCCGCCGGCCAGTGACAACCCCGGCCAGTCCGGCAGCCCCCGATGCGGATTGGGCCGGTAGGCCAGGATCATCTGCGTGGCCACTGTCAGCTCGAAGATGGCAAACACCCATTTGAGCACCCGGGTCGGCATCCCGTCGGCGATCACCGAGCCCAGCAGCGCCCCCAGCACAATGGCCGGCGCCATGCGTGCAAATACCGGCCACAGAACCGCGCCGTGTTGGTGATGACTGCGTACCGAAGCGATAGAGGTCAGCACAATGGTCGCCAGCGAGGTGCCGACGGCCAGATGGACGATTACCGGGCCATTGAACTGTTGTTGCTGAAAAATAAACACCAGTACCGGCACGATAATCAGGCCACCGCCGATACCCAGCAGGCCGGCCGCCACGCCGGCAAACATCCCCAGCAACAGATATAACAGGCCGATTTCCATTCACTCAGTCCATAAAAAATTCATATAACTGCGACACCAGAAACAGGGCACTCACCGTGGCTCCCGCTCCCGGCACCCATAACGGGACCTGAAACCCCTGATAACTGTCGCCACGCCGCTTGATGCGCCACAGTGCAACATTCATCAGGGTAAAAATGATCAGCGTCACAAAACTGGTCAGCCTGGCCAGGCTGATCAATGGTAACAACAGGGCAAACAGTAAAATTGCCGTCACCACCACGATGATCGCCGGTACTGGTGTCCGGGTTCGCGCGGCAACCTGACCGAGCAGGGCAGGCAACCAGCCCTGGCGACTGAGCCCGTACAGGACCCGTGATGCCATGATGATCTGAATCAGCGCCCCGTTAAGCACCGAAACCAGACTGATCAGGGTAATAAACAATGGCGCCCGGCCGGTCGCCTGTTCATAAACCATGGCCAATGGTGCGTCCGTCTGCGCCAGCCTTTCGGGCGCCACGGTGAGAATACTGACCAGGGTCACCAGCAGGTAAAACAAGGTCACAACGATCAGTACCAGAATGATCGCTTTGGGCAAATTACGCGACGGATCAATCACTTCCTCGGCCACATTGACCATGTCCTCAAAACCGATAAACGCATAGAAGGCAATGAAGGCCCCCAGCAATACGCCGTACCAGACAAATGGCGCTTCGGGCGTGAGTAACTGCGGCCAGCGTTCCGGCAGCGCCCCCAGACTGTCGCCGGCCACCGAGATGATCAGTATCAGCCCGGCCATTTCAAACAGGGTCATGATCACAGCAACCAGCACGGACTGGGTGACACCCCAGATCACCACCGCGCCCAGCGTCAGAATCATGACGCTGATAACCCAGGCATCCGGCCACTGCACATACACCTGCAGGTAACCGGCAAAACCATGCATCAGCGTGGCACTGGAAACCACGCCGACCAGTACCATCAACAGGCCGATCAAGCGCGAAAGCGAGGCCCGGCCGAAGCCCGCCTGGGCATAGACCGCTTCACTGGCGCTTTTGGGCAGTCGCGCCGCCAGTTCGGCGTAGGAAAACGCGGAAAAACCGGCAATCAGCGCCGCAACCAGGAAGGCAAGAGGGGTCAGCATGCCGGCAATACCGGCAACCTTGCCGACCAGAACATAAATACCTGCCCCCAAAATAGTGCCGATACCATAGAATGTTACCAACGGCAACGACAGGCTGCGTCTCAGCTCACTGGACGAAGAGAAGGAAGATTTGTCATTTCTCATGTGCATATCCTATTCTATGAATAAAGGGAGCACATCAGTTTGCAGACTTTTTCATCAGAACTGATGGTCAGGATGCAGGGACGCTTCAATCAGGAGTAGCACACCGTGTCGAACAATGTTCGGGACAATCCTGTATCGCCCTATCTCAGTGGCGAACAATTGTTGAATCGTCTCCATGACGGGGTCATTGGACTTGATCGTGATGCAAAAATCACCTTCATCAATCCCGCGGCCTGGCAGGCACTCGGCCAGAGTACAGAGCAACGCCTGGGCAAACCGGTGGCCGATATTTTTGCGGCACAACCCGAGTCCCCCACGCTCAACAGTCAACTCATTCAGCAATGCCTTGCACAGAAAAAATCTTTTGGCCCTTATCGACGCCAGCAACTCAGAAAATCCGGCCACCAGACAATCACTGTCGATTTCAGTATCACACCGCTGGACAGTGAAACGGCGGTGATTATTTTTCATGATATCAGCCATCATGAACGCTCCGATGCCGTCCTCAGCCAATTATCGAATTTCGATCCGCTGACCGGCCTGCTGAATCGCGATGCAATCCAGCAAAACCTGACGGAACTGCATCTGCAACACAAGGCCCCGGGTATCCCCTATACCCTCCTGCTACTCGATCTTGATCGATTCAAACTGATTAATGACAGTTACGGACACTCTGCAGGCGATCTTCTCCTGCAACATATTGCCAATCAGCTCAAACAGCTCCTGGGAGAACGTGAATATATTGGCCGCTGGGGCGGCGAAGAGTTTTTGTGCATCCTGCCCGAGGTCGATTTAGATACCGGACTGAAAATCGCCGAGCAAATACGCAAAGGCCTGGCAGATTTCTCACTCCAAAACCAGAAACAGGAAATCTTCACCACCACCAGCATCGGTGTCGCCAACTATCCCCAGGACGGTGAGCATGTTACTGATATATTAAGAGTTGCCGATGCTGCACTTTATGAAGCCAAACGGGCGGGACGCAACCGGATATCCAGCAGTCGCGACAAACACGGCTCCTTTTTAAGCATTGCGAGCCAGCTGGAAAGCGCCCTGCGTGAAAACCGGATTATTCCGGCTTACCAGCCTCTCATTGATCTGCAAACCGGCCAGCAAATCGCCGATGAGGCACTGGCGCGAATTATCACGCCTGACGGCGAAACGCTCCCGGCGGGGCAATTTATCGATGCCGCGGTCCACCTGCAACTGGTGCACCGGATCGACTATGAGATAGCCCGCCAGGCCATTCTGCGCTGCAGTAACAGTGTGCTTCAGGGGGAAGCGCCGCATCCGCATTTTGTGAATATTTCGGCCGAACTGCTTCGCCACCCGGAGCTCGTTCAGGGCATCCTGGATACGGCCCTGCAAGAGTGCAAAGCCTGTGGCGATCGTCTCGGCAGTGAAAAACCGCTGGTAATCGAAATTACCGAACAGGCCCTGCTACACAACCTGGGCGAAGCCCGGGAAATCCTGGCGCCGTTTCTCGACTTCGGCCTGCGCCTGGCGATCGATGATTTCGGCGTGGGGTATTCCTCCCTCAACTACCTTTCCGACTTGCCGGTCTCTTTTTTAAAAATCGACGGCCAGCTGATCCGACGCGTGGCCAGCGAACCCCGGGTTCGTGCCATTGTAAAAGGGATACAGGGTATTGCCAGCGACCTCGAACTGATTACCGTCGGCGAGTTTGTCGAAGATCAAGCCACCGTGGAAGTTCTGCGCGACATCGGCATCAACTGGGGACAGGGCTACTACTTTGGCAAACCCCAAATTCTCCACGAACGGTTCGACATCTAAGCAGAGCTTTTTTCTAAATCCTGGATATTAACGCGGAGTACGCAGAGTCGCGGAGGCGCAGAGAAATAATTATTTAGTTACAGCTTTTCGCCAGACCGGATAGACAGCCAGGTCCGGTTTATTATTACCACTGACAACACTGAACTCACCGAAGACACCGAATATTCCATATAAATATATTTTATCAGTGACTTCAGTGTATTTCGGTGTTCTCGGTGTTACCTGAACTGCATTAAATTACTCCGCGACTCTGCGACTCCGCGTCCTCTGCGATATTCAATCCGAGCATAAAAAAGAGTCGTCACAGGTAAACAGCCACCGTTATTTGATCCACACGGTCTTGGCATTGACGAATTCCTGGATGCCGTGATGGGACAGTTCGCGGCCGTAGCCGGAATGTTTGATGCCGCCGAACGGCAGGCGCGGGTCGCTTTTGACGAAGCTGTTGACGAACGCACAACCGCATTCCAGCTGCCGGGCCAGTCGTTCGCCACGATCTGTATCCCGTGTCCAGACATTGCCGCCCAGACCGAAGCTGCTGTCATTGGCAATGCGCAGGGCATCGGCCTCGTCCCGGGCCCGGATGACGATAGCTACCGGACCAAACAGCTCTTCATTGTAGGCCCGCATCCCGGGGTCGACCTGATCCAGGATCGACGCCTTGTAATAGGCTCCCGGCCGTTGCTCGTCGATCTCGCAGCCGGTCACATTGATCGCCCCGGCGGCCAGACTATCAACCACCTGCTTGTGCAATTCCTGACGCAGGTCGGTGCGTGCCATCGGCGCCAGGCTGGTATTCTCATCCATCGGATCGCCCGCCCGCAGGCTTTCGACCCCGGCCTTGAAGCGGGCAACAAAATCCTCGGCGATGGCGTCCACCACGATGAATCGCTTGGCCGCAATGCAGCTCTGCCCGGCATTGAGAAAGCGTGAGGCTACCGCGCTTTTGACTGCCTCATCGAGATCCGCATCCTCCAGTACGATAAAGGCATCCGATCCGCCCAGTTCCAGGACACTCTTTTTCAACACCGATCCGGCCACCGCGGCCACCTTGCGCCCCGCCGGTTCGCTGCCGGTCAGGGTAACGGCGTGTACGCGGGGATCCTCGATCACCTTTTGTACCTGTGAAGCACGAATCATCAGGGTGGTAAAAACGCCATCGGGGAACCCGGCCTCGCGAAATATTTCCTCAATGGCTTCAGCGCACTGCGGTACGTTGGAAGCATGCTTCAGCAGACCGGTGTTCCCGGCGCACAACGCAGGTGCGGCAAAACGGAAGACCTGCCAGAATGGGAAATTCCACGGCATGATGGCCAGTACCGTCCCCAGCGGCTGATAGGCCACATAACTTTTTCCGGCATCGCTCTCGATAGGTTCGTCATGTAAAAATTCCGGGGCATTGTCAGCATAGTATTCACAGACCCAGGCGCATTTTTCGATCTCTCCGCGGGCTTCGCCAATCAGCTTGCCCATCTCCCGGGTAATCAGGCTGGCATATTTTTCCTTGTTGTCGCGCAGTACCCGGGCCACCCCGCGCATTAGCTCGCAGCGTTCGGCAATGGAGCGCGCGGCCCATTGCGGTGCAACGGCTGCCGTATCCGCCAGGGCATTGTCGATCCGGGCATCTTCCCAGGCCGGAAATTCGCCTTCCTTTTCACCGGTTGCCGGATTGATCACTTCGAAACTCATGCGGACTCCTTTGTCATTCGCCGTTTTCCCTTAAATTATCCTATTTAAAGTATAGACGCCAAATCCACGTTCATGCTTGAATTTTATACGACTCGCATTTCGCCCATTGGCATGTCTATAATATGGTCAAATGATAACCATACACTTCATTTAATAAGGTCGGTCACGCATGAAACGTCGTATTTGTATCCTTGGGGGAACCGGGTTTGTCGGACATCACGTTATCAGCAGTCTGGCCCGGGAAGGACACAGCATCCGGGTATTGACCCGGCGCCGGGAAAAACATCGGGAACTGCTGGTCATGCCAACCGTGGAAGTATTCGATGCCGACGTTCATGATGAGAGCACCCTGAACCGCTTTTTCGCCGATCAGGACGCGGTAATCAATCTGGTTGGCATTCTCAATGAACGGCACGATAACGGCAAAGGCTTTTACCATGCGCATGTCGAGTTGACCGACAAGGTCATCCGCACCTGTCGTACTCATGGCATCGAACGCCTGTTGCACATGAGCGCGCTCAACGCCGATCCGGGCACAGGCAGCAGCTATTATCTGCGCAGCAAGGGCGAAGCCGAACACCGGGTCCATGCCGCCGGCGATCTCAATGTGACGTCGTTTCGCCCGTCGGTTATCTTTGGCCCGGAAGACAGTTTCATCAACCGTTTCGCCTCACTGCTGAAAAAGACCCCCGGGCTGTTTCCACTGGCCTGTGCCAATGCCCATTTTGCTCCTGTTTACGTCGGTGACGTTGCCGATGCCTTCAGCCGTAGCCTGAATGATCCAAACACTTACGGGCAACGTTATAACCTGTGTGGTCCGCATGAATATACCCTGCAGGAGGTCGTCGAGCGGATCATCGAGACGCTGAACATCCGGCGCCGGGTCATCCCGCTGGGTCGGCTCGGCTCCGCCCTGCAGGCCAATCTGCTCGAATACGCACCGGGCAAACCTTTCTCCCGCGATAATTATCGCTCCCTGCAAATGGACAGCGTCTGCCCGGAAGGCGACCAGGTGTTACGTGAGGTCTTTGCTATCGAACCCGCCGCGCTGGAAGCGGTCATGCCACAATACCTGCGCCATGAGACCTGGCGAGATCGTTATCAGCTGTTCCGGAGCAAGGCGCGTCGCGACTGAAATCCAGCAACGCCACACATACACCCCCGGGCAGGTTGAACTGCGGGGCACTTCCATGCATCCTTCTGGCCCGGTAACCCCCTTTTAATAACCCCGAGGCGAGCATGACGAACCAGGAATTGATGCAGCGGGATCTGTCCGTACTATGGCATCCCTGCACCCAGATGAAAGACCACGAATGGCTTCCGGTGACACCCATCAAGCGCGGCGAGGGTGTCTGGCTGGAAGATTTCGACGGCAACCGGTATATCGATGCGATCAGTTCCTGGTGGGTCAATCTGTTCGGCCATTGCAACCCGCGAATCAATGATCGGATCAAGCAGCAGCTGGATACCCTGGAACATGTCATCCTGGCCGGATTCTCCCACGAACCCGTCATTGAGTTGTCCGAACGACTGATCGAGATCACCCCGCCCGGCCTGGCGCACTGTTTTTACGCAGACAATGGCTCCTCCGCCATCGAAGTGGCGCTCAAGATGAGCTATCACTACTGGCGTAACACCGGCAAACCGGAAAAAACCAAATTTATCACCCTGAGCAACAGCTATCATGGTGAAACCCTGGGTGCGCTGGCCGCCGGCGATGTTGCCCTGTACAAGGAAACCTATAAACCGCTGTTGATGGAGGTGATCACCGCACCCTCACCGGACTGCTTTCACCGGGAACAGGGCGAAAGTTGCCGCGACTACAGCGCTCGCCAGTTTGAACACATGCGCGCCTTGCTGGAGAAACACGCCGACGAGACCTGTGCGGTCATCGTCGAACCGCTGGTTCAATGCGCCGGAACCATGCGCATGTACGATCCGATCTATCTCAAGCTGCTGCGCGAGGCCTGCGATGAATTCGGTGTGCATCTCATTGCCGATGAAATTGCCGTTGGCTTCGGCCGCACGGGTACCCTGTTTGCCTGCGAACAGGCCGATATCACCCCTGATTTTCTCTGCCTGTCCAAAGGACTCACCGGCGGTTATCTGCCCGTCTCGGTCACGCTGACCCATGAGCAGATCTACCAGGGGTTTTATGATGAATACGAGAAACTCTCGGCCTTTTTGCATTCACACAGCTACAACGGTAATCCACTGGGTTGTGCCGCTGCACTGGCAACCCTGGACATATTTCAGCAGGACAACGTGATCGAGCAAAACAAACAGCTTGCGCAAACCATGCAACAGGCGACCGAGCACCTCAAGGATCATCCGCATGTGGGCGAGGTTCGTCAGACCGGCATGATCCTGGCCGTGGAGATGGTTAAAAACAAGGCCGCGCATGAAACCTATCCCTGGCAGGAACGGCGCGGCCTGACCATCTACCAGCACGCCCTGAAGAACGAAGCCCTGTTGCGTCCGCTGGGAAATGTCTCCTACCTGATGCCACCCTATGTGATTACTCCGGAACAGATCGAACATCTGGCGCGGGTTATGACCGAGGGGATCGATCTGGCCACGCGCAATACCTGAAGCCACCACGCATGCGCATCCCCCGTCTTTATCAGGATTGTCCGCTCGCCGTTGGCGCCAGTATCGAGCTGGACGAAACCGCCGTGCGTCATGCCATCCAGGTGTTACGCCTGAAACCGGACGACAGGCTGATCCTGTTTAACGGCGACGGCCATAACTACCCGGCCCGGTTAACGGCTATATCCAAAAAGCAGGCGACGGCAAGGATCGAAGACGCCACTGCGGCAGATAATGAGTCACCCCTGCAAACCCACCTGGCCCTGGGCATCGCCAAGGGCGAACGCATGGATTATGCGCTGCAAAAAGCCGTGGAGCTGGGTATCAACCGCCTGACGCCGCTGCTCACCAAACGCTGCGTGGTCCAGCTGGATGAAAAGCGCGAGCAAAAACGCCGCCAGCACTGGCAGGGCATCATCCGGGGCGCCTGTGAACAGAGCGGCCGGGCCCGCCTGCCACAACTCGATCCGGTGATGAGCTATAGCGAGTTTCTCGACACGCCATTGACCGGCCAGCGCATGATCCTCGATCCGCGCAGCGACCGGAGCCTGTCAGACTGCACGCGCCCGCAGCAGCTGATCCTGATGATCGGCCCGGAAGGGGGATTCACACAGACCGAACGGGAAATGGCCTATCAGCACGACGCCACCGGCATCCGCCTCGGCCCGCGCATCCTGCGCACCGAAACCGCCGTCGTCGCCGGCCTCACCGCCGCCCAAGCCCTCTGGGGCGACCTCGACCGTGCTACTTTTTAATGTTGATGGAAGGAACGCAAAGATCGCAAAGACGCAGAGGGCGCAAAGATAAAATATTAAATGTTCAGTTTTAAACCGGAGATGCGTATTTAATTCAATATTACAGCAGGTTTCTTTGCGTTCTTTGCGTCTCCGCGTCCTTTGCGTTATTTACAGCGTCTTACTATACAACCTGCAAGCGCTGGATGCGGGCTTCGAGGTCGTCGATGTCGGGCACGACGAGGGAGACGCCTTCGAGCTGGACGAATCCGGCGATGGACTGGCGGCCTTCGGTGTTGCGCTGGTCGGGGACGATCTGCTGCTCGCGCACCAGCTTGAGACTCGGGATACCCTGGGTGATGAAGGCGATATAGGGAATGTCGGGGTTTCCCTGCAGGGTATTGAGCACGGCAATGCGCGAACCGCCCAAGTTACCCGGGTTCTGACCGCCGCTGGCAATCTCGAAGGAGACCAGCGGAACCTTGTGATCACGCCAGCTGATTTTGCCCAGATACCAGTCGGGTGCGTCCGGCAGCGGTTCGGGATCGATGTAACCGGCCACCTCGGCCACCGCCGCATTGGGCAGCAGGATGGATTCTTCGTACATCGGGATCTGCAGACAGTGGATGGCATCACTGGCCTGTTTGCCAGTTACCGCCATACCGTCACGGCGTGTATCGATTTGGGTAATTTCAGCCATAGTCCGTCTGCCGTTGCGTCAGGTATTCTGTCAGTTTAGCGGCCAATTGCTCCGGAGTTCCAGTATAACTGCTGACACCGGTACTGCGCACCTGGTCGGGCATGTTGCTAATCACGCAGCTGCCGGCCTCCTGGGTCCAGATGGGCCCGCCCATGGCATGCATGGCACGCACGCCGAGCACACCGTCATCACACATGCCGCTGAAAATAATGGCGCCACTCTTGTCACCGAAGCGCGCCCCGATATCGGTCAGTACCGTGTCGATGGACGGTGTATAAAACGAAGGTGCCGCCAGCGGTAACAATTGAATCACCCCGATCGGGCTGATCTGCAAACGTTGATTGACCGGCACCACGATCACCTCGCCATGCCGCAGTGTGTGTCCAACCCGGGCCGGCATAACCTGCAACGGGCTGACACGATCCAGCTGCCTGGCCAGCAAGGGTTCGAAATTGGAGCCCAGATGCTGGGCCAGAATCAGGCTCGCCGGCAGATTCGAGGGCAGCTCGGCGAGAAACCGTTTAAGGGCATCGGGCCCACCCAGCGAGGCTGCCAGTACCCACACCTGGCTGGCCAGGCTCTTGTCTCGTGCCAGCAGGGTCTCATTGACCGTGAAACTGCCCAGATCGATATCGGGCGCTTCCCATTCAAGGCGCCCGGTGATTTCGGCAATCTTGCCCATCAACGTGCCGAACCATTTGCCGTGGCGCGCCGGCTCATTAAATGCCAGGGCACTGACATCATTGAAAATGATCGGAATATCGGTCGACTCGAGCAGGGCTTCCAGTAACTGGTTATGTTTCTCGTTACGCTCATCCAGCTCGATCAACAGCACATCGATCTTGTTACCGGCGAGCTTGGCAATAAAGTGCTCGCTGAACGGCTCATTGAGAACAACCTGTAAACCGGTACGCTCGAATATCTGTTGCAGATGTTCGCGATGACGCGACGAGCCCGAAGCTACGGCAATACGTATCCCGCGTAACTCACTCTGCAACTGGCTTTGTGACATGAAAGTTGGTTATCCACAGGAGCGGCCAGTGCCGCTGTCAGCTTGTTATACATCCGGCTGCCGTTGCGAGCGCTCCTGCCCTGCAAAGCTGGCAAAAATACCGATCTTGATTACGCCTCGCTGCCGATCAAAGAATCGATATTTTCCAGCAATGTGGCATCGTTATACGGTTTACCCATATAAATATTCACACCGACATCCAGGGCGCGCTGTCGATGTTTCTGGCCGGTACGGGATGTAATCATGATAATCGGCACATCCTGGGTTCGTTCATCACCCCGCATGTTTGACGCCAGTTCATAACCGTCCATTCGCGGCATTTCCACGTCCAGCAACATGACATCGGGCACGGTTTCCTGCAGCTGGCCAAGTGCATCCACACCGTCCTTGGCCTGCACTACGTCGAAGCCGTGACGCTCGAGTAGCCGGGTGGTCACCTTGCGGACGGTAATCGAGTCATCCACCACCATGACCACCGGCTTAGTCTGCACCACAGGCGGCGCTTCGGGCGTGAGTTCGATCACATCTTCTTCACCCTGCACGGCGGCCAGACGGACCAGCACGGCCAGATCCAGGATCAGAACCACGCCGCCGTCACCCATAATCGTGGCACCGGAGATACCGCGCAGGGTACTCAGCTGCGGGCCGACCGGTTTGACCACGATTTCGCGACTGCCGGTAAGACCTTCCACCCGGATGGCCGCGCGATAGTCGCCGCTGCGCACCAGCAACAGCGGAACGCGTTCCTCGTCATCGGGCAGTGGCGGTACCTGCCCGCCCAGCAGGTTGCCCAGATGCATGAGTTCGTAATCTTCGTTAACCCAGTGGTACGCAGGATGCTCGCTTTGCATCATTTCCCGCAGTTGTGCGCCACGGATGCGTTCCACACCCTGCACGTTCAGAAGCGGTACGGCGTACAACTCTTCGCCGACATACACCATCAGGGCACGTGAGATCGCCAGGGTCAGCGGCAGGCTGATGGTAAAGTTGGTGCCCTGGCCGTCATGGGTATCGATCTCGAGCAGACCACCCAGCTGTTTGATCTCGCTGTTGACCACGTCCATGCCGACGCCGCGACCGGATATCTGGGTCACTTTCTCGGCGGTACTGAAACCGGACTGCATGATCATGTTGAGCAGGGTTTCCTTGGTCGCCCTGTCTTCCGGCTGGAGCAGACCACGTTCGATGGCCTTTTTGTGAATCGCCTGCAGGTCGATGCCCTTGCCGTCATCGTTTACGCGGATAATGATGTCCGAGCCTTCGCGGGACAACGCCATGTTGATGGTCCCGGCGGCGGGCTTGCCCGCGGCCTGACGCTGCTGGGGTGTTTCAATACCGTGGGCGATGGCATTACGCAGCATGTGTTCGATCGGCGGAATGATCCGATCCAGTACCTGGCGATCCAGTTCCGATTCCATGCCGTGCATCTTCAATTCCACCTGCCGACCCATCTCGTCGGCGGTCTGGCGCACGATCCGGCGCAGGCGCGGCGCCTGGCCGGAGAACGGCACCATGCGGGTGCGCATCAGGCCTTCCTGCAGTTCGGTATTAACCCGCGACTGTTGCAGCAACAGGGTTTCCGATTCGCGGGTTACGTTGGAGAGAATCCCCTTGATACTGTCCAGGTCGTTGAGACTCTCCATCATTCCGCGTGACAGATGTTGCATCTGGGTGAAGCGGTCGAACTCCAGGGGATCAAAATCGTCGTAGCCTTTTTCCAGGCGTTCTTCTTTTTTGAACTGGATCTGGGTTTCCGCCTCGATTTCAAACTGGCGTAACTGTTCGCGCAAACGCGAGACCGTGTCGTCCAGCTCCTGCAGGTTGAAACGAAACGCATTGGTCTGCTGCTCCATGCGCGAGCGATAGATGCTCACTTCGCCGGCAAAGTTGACCAGGTTATCGAGCAGATCGGCGCGGACCCGCACCTGTTCGTGTTGCACCCGCGAGGCCTTGCGCCGATCGCGCGAGCCATCGTCATCCTCTTCCTGCAGTTCCTGGGCGGCAGCCGGGGCCGGTGGTTCGGCGGCCGGCGCTTCGGGGGCTTCGGCGATCTCAGCCGTGTCCTCGACCAGCTCCACGCCCGGTTGTTCTTCCAGGCTAATCGCTTCTGGTTCGGCCGAGGTCTGTTCGGTTTCAGGCGTGGCCGGGGTTGCGGCATGCTCTTCCTGTTCCGCCTCCGCTGACTCCTCCTCAGCAGGTCCGGCCGTCGCGGTGCGTCCCAGCAGACTGTCGGTCTCCTGAATCAGGTCCTCGGCGGGCAACGGACGCTGGTTTTCCTTGACCTTCTCCAGCATGCCGACCAGGCGATCCTGGGCCCGTTGCATGAGCCCGAACATCGGCTGTGAGACCGGCATGTGGCCATCGACAACCGCGGTCAGCATGGATTCGATGCTGTGTCCCAGGTCGCCGATTTCGGTCACCCCGGCCATGCGCGCACCGCCCTTGAGCGTATGCAACTGGCGCTGCAGGGCCTCGATCAGCTCCTGGTTATCCGGCTCGTCGCGCCACTGCAACAGGGTGTTATCACTTTCCTCCAGGATCTCCTCACCTTCTTCGATGAAGATCTCCAGCAGTTCCTCGTCATAATCCGGCGGCGGGCCCTGCGGAGCCGCCACGGGTTCGGGCGCCGGCTCAGGTTCCGGCGCCGGCGGTTGCTGTAACTCCTGCAGAGAAGCGCTGGAATCCGGCGGTACGAAATTATCCAGCAGCGACTGGATGGACTGCATCAGTCCGTCGCTGTCCGGCAGTTGCGCGCCGGGCTGCTCGATCAGCTCCAGTACCCGGCTGACAAAGCCATGCAGCTCTTCCAGCACCCCGACGGCGGTAGCATCCACCGGCTGATGATATTGCTGCAATTCCTTGATGTATTTTTCAAACAGACTGCACAGTTCGGAAACCGTGGTGATGCCAGTGGTACGGGAACTGCCGGTCAGGGTATGCAGAGCCCGCAACAGATCATTGCTGGCACTGCGGTCCTGATTGGCATGCCAGCCCTTGATATAGTTTTCCAGGGTTGCCAGGTGCGTGGCCACTTCCTTGCGATAGATATCCAGCAGGACCGGATCGATCTCCGGCTCCGCTTCTTCTTCGGCCTCGCTCTGCTCAACCGCCGACGGTTCTTCCGGGGCGGCGGGAGCTTCGGCCGCCTCGATTTCGACCGTTTCGGCTTGCGCTTCTTCTGCCTGCGGCGTGACGGATTCCGGTTCTGTTTCAGCTTCCGGTTCCGGTACCTGATCGGTGACGGGTGCCGCTGGCTCAGCGGCGTCCTCCAGCTCGACCGGCTTTCCCTGGCTGAGTGCATCCGCATAGCCCATCAACGTCAGGATGGTTTGTGGCGGTCGTTCTCTTTTGGCAAACAGGGCAAACATTTCGGGCAGGGCTTGCTCGGCCCGCTCGAGAACCTGGAACATTTCGGGGCCCGGGGTAATGGTCTTGTCGATCACCCGGTTGAGCATATTCTCAAAGGCCCAGGCAAACTCACCGACATCGCTGGCCCCGACCAGTCGCCCGCTGCCCTTGAGCGTGTGGAACGAGCGGCGCAGATCCTTGAGCGCCTCTTCATCCTGCTGGTTGCTGACCCATTGCGGTAACAACCGCTGGATATTGGCATGTTCTTCTTCGGCCTCCTCCATGAAGATTTCGATGATCTCGTCATCGACCTCATCGATGGCCGGTGCACTCTGGCTCGCTGACGAGGTCGCAGCTTCAGGCTCGGACGGGGCAGAGGATTCCTGTTCCGGCTCCGGCTCCGGTTCCGTTTCAGACTCCGGTTCGACCACGCCCATATCGGGCTGCGCGTCTTCGCCAGCCGGTTCGCCCTGCTCTTCCAGGCCCGGAGCGAGTTCGCCCAGATCGAACTGGGCCGAATCGGACTCGTCAAAGCTCAGCGCATCGGCCTGCCCGCCCGAATCGCCTTCCAGTCCGATATCGTCCAGGTTTTCGAAGTCGACATTGAGATCATCGAGGGTCTCCAGAACGATGCTTTGCTCGTCATCGTCAGCGGCTTCGGGTAACGGCGTACTGAGGGAGATTTCCTCCTGCTGCAGATCGTTGAGCGTGTCATCGCTGCTATTGGCCAGGATCTGTTCTTCGCGATCCGGCTCATCCAGTTCGGGCTGGTCGATCTGCAGGGTCAGCGAGTCGTCTTCCTCGCCGGATGTCTCAGCCTCATCCAGATCGAGTTGCAGAGAGTCATCCTCCCCGGGGCCCGGCAGATCCACCAGCGTATCTTCGTCCACCGGACCGGATTCGAGATCCTCGGGAATCGCCAGATCCGGCTGGGTATTATCGGCTCTCGGAGCGGGGCTGGCAGGCACCGGACCGCCCTGTTCGAGTTTTGTCAGGCTCTGTTCGGCCACCTCAAGAATGGCCTCGGGATTGCCCCACTTGCCGGCCAGCGATTCCAGATAGTATTCGATGCTGCTGATCGCATCGGCCAGGTGCTCCATGTGATCTTCATCGGCACCCGTCTCGCCGCCATGCAAGCGTTGAATATAATCATTGATGCGCTGCAGCTGCCCGGCCGCCCGTTCCAGATCGAGAATCAGGATACTGCCACGGATCTGTTCGAGAATCTGCGGCACATTGTCGAGCACCTCGCGGTTACCCGGCTTGCGACTGAAATCGCTGAGTGATTCTTTGACCCTGGCCAGTTCGATCTTGGCCTGCTCGATAACCGTTTGCAGCAGCTTCTGTCGTTCGACCCCCTGCAGGCGCTCGGCGCTCTGGGTCTTGTCGGCCGACTCATCGTATTCTTCGTTGGCCGCCCGGGCTGTAGCCATTTCGCCCAGCGAGTTCTCGATCGACAACATGGCGCCGGCCATGTCCATCAGGGTGTTGTCGTCGACCTCGCGTTCACCGTTGACCATCGACTCGAGAATCTCGAGCTGTTCATTGAGCACGTTGCGCTGCACACCCAGGCCCAGCATACCCAGGGTATCGCCCATCTGTTTGAGCGTGGCACAAAGCGGTTTGAGCTCGTCGATATGACGCTCTTCGGCGCGGACAAACAGATCCAGGTTGTCCTTGACCCGGGTCAGGTCCTCCAGCAGGACCGTGGAAACGGTATGCATCAACTGGGCGTTGGGACCGGTCAGATCGGCACGCGCCCGTTCAAGCGTGCTGGTATCCGGCAGCACATCCTCCAGTTTGAAGGCCTGTTTGATCTCCCGGGTCAGATCGCCCTCGGAGCGGGAGTTGGCCACGTAATACAACAGGTTCTTCAACAATTCGGAAGGCGGCTCATGGCTGAGCGCGGTCACGCCATTGTCGATAACTTTCTTGAACTGGCGATCCAGTTGTCCCAGCAACAACTTGATAGAGACATTACTGTCCAGGCCGCCCTGGCGCAGGCTTTCCACCAGCCCCCCGGCAACCCAGAGCAGACGATTGATCTCTTCTTCGGTGGCCGATTCACGCAGGGTATCGATGACTTCGGCTATACGTGCCAGCGAGGCATCGCTGTCCCGATCCCGGAACCAGCCCAGCAGCCCCAGATGATAGTTATGCCGCAGCTTGCGGGTCAGATCGCTGATGTTTTCGCCGGTGATCGTCTCATTGGTCGGTGCCTGAACGCCCAGATCGGGATTGAACAGGGCATTTTCGGAAAGCAGGGCTTCGCCGCGCGCCGCGCGCAAATCATTGAGCAGCGGCAACAGGACCATCGGCATATCATGATGGCCGGCGAGCAGATGATCGAGATAATCGGGCAGTTGCAGGATACCCCGCATCAACACTTCAAAGGCGTCATTGCGGTTACCGATCTTGCCTTCCAGCAGGCTGTCGGTCAGTTTTTCCATCTCCTCGGCGGCCAGGGCGGCGCCGTACAGCTCCACCATCTGCAACGTCCCGTAGACCTGATGCAGATAGTTTTTGACGAACTGCAGCTGGGTTTCGTCCGCCTCGTCCTCGACAAATACCTCGAGCGAGGAACGCGCCTGACCGAGGGTATCGTCGAGCTCCGATTTGACCCAGCTCAGGGTATTGAGATCGAGCTCGTTATCCACGCTCATGCCCCGACCTCCTGTGCAACCCGGCGGTAGGCGAGAACACCCTGTAAGCTTTCGCTGCGCACCAGCGGATTATTCCAGTCAATGATCTCGCCGGCGCCCAGCACCAGCAGACCACCGGGTTTGAGATGCTCCACCAGGTAATCGAGTATCTGCAGCCGCCGTTCGCGCGGGAAATAGATCAACACGTTCTGACAAAAGATAATATTCATCTGCCCCATGCGCGCCTGTTCCAGCGCCAGCAGATTCTGGCGCATGAAACAAACCCGTTGCTGAAGCGCCGGGATAACCCGGACATGTTGCTCATCGACATTTTCGAAATAGTGCGACTGTAACGCCTCGGGGAGATTCTTGATCCGGTTGCGATGATAAATTCCCTTGCGCCCGGCGCTCAAAGATGCCGTGCTGACATCGGTAGCCGTAATGCCCAGGTATGCCTGGCTGCCACTGCGGGCGAACAGATCATCGAGCAAAATCGCCAGTGAATAGGCCTCTTCACCGGTGGCGCAGCCGACACTCCACAGTTCGAAACGCTCGCGCTCGCTGGCATGTTGTTCCAGCCACTCGCGGGCGTGTCGGCGCACCACGCTGAGCGCCTGATCGTCGCGATAGAAACGGGTTTCGTGGACGGTCAGACGATCGACCAGTATTTCCCATTCCACCGCACCGCGCGTACCGGTGGTCAGATACCGGAAATAAGCTTCGTAATCATCCAGTCCCAGTTCGCGCATACGAATGTTGAGGCTGGAAATCAGGAAGGAGCGACGCCGCTCGGGCAAATGGATCCCGGTGCGCTCTTCCAGCAGGGCAGCCCAACGACCGAACTGGTCCTCATCCATTTGCATGGACGGGGACGCCTCCGGTAACGGTTTGTTCTGCACAGCCGTCAATCGACCTTCCTCCAGTAGGGCGCGCGCTTATTGCTGCGGCAAGCGGAAGCCGGCAACGGAATGGCGCAGTTCGTTCGCCAGTTCGGCCAGGTTCCCGATGGAAGCCGCGGTTTCGTTGGTCCCGGCCGAGGTCTGCGTGGTGATCTCCTGGATAACGTTCATGGTGTCGGAAATATTGGTCGCGGCCGTCGCCTGTTGTTTGGCGGCATTGGAGATATGCTCGATCAGTTCCGCCAGATGGCCGGAGACCGATTCGATTTCTTCCAGTGCCGTACCGGCGTCCTGGGCCAGCTTGGCCCCGTGAACTACCCCGGCGGTACTTTCTTCCATCGACGCCACCGCTTCATTGGTATCCGACTGGATCGCTTTTACCAGCGCGTCGATCTGTCGGGTTGCGTCACCGGAGCGTTCCGCCAGTCGCTGTACTTCGTCCGCGACCACCGCGAAGCCGCGGCCCGCTTCACCGGCCATGGCCGCCTGGATGGCGGCGTTCAGGGCCAGGATGTTGGTCTGTTCGGCGATGTCGTTGATCAGTTCCACGATGTCACCGATTTCCTGCGAGGATTCACCCAGTCGCTTGATACGCTTGGAGGTTTCCTGAATCTGTTCGCGGATGGTGTCCATCCCGTGGATGGTGCGCTGCACCGCGTCGGAACCCTTGCCCGCAATCTGTACCGCGCGCTGGGCTTCGTCGGCCAGCTCGGTGGCGTTGTTGGATACACCTTCGATGGAGACCGCCATTTCGTTAATCGCGGTACTGGCGCCGGTAATCTGCTGGGCCTGATGGTCCGAGGCCTCGGCCAGATGCATGGCGGTTGCCTGGGTCTGCTGTGCTGCCGAGGAAACCTGCTGGGTGGTATCGTTGATTGCCGAGACCAGACCGCGCAGGGCGTCGATGGCGTAGTTGATGGAGTCGGCGATGGCGCCGGTGATGTCCTCGGTCACCGTGGCGTTCACGGTCAGGTCACCGTCGGCTAGGTCACCCATTTCATCCAGCAGTCGCAGGATCGCTTCCTGGTTCTGGGCGTTGGTCTGGGCGATCTCGGCACGCTGAGACTCGGTCTCCTGCAGTCGTTTGCGCGAATCGCGCCAGTAGAGAATCCCCATCAGAATCAACAACACCACGGTCAATGCCGCGAAGGCATAAACCAGCAAAGTCTCGTAGCGCAGTTTGATCGCTTCGGCGTAGGCATCACCCAGTTGCTCGATGTTGGCCAGCACCACATCCGACTGGCTGAGTACGCCCTCGGCCGCGTTGGAAACGTCAAACATTTCCGGAGAACGTTCCAGAATCCCGCCAACCTGGCTGCGCAATGAACGGAACTGTTCCTGTACCTGCTCCAGCTTCTCGCGCGAGGCGGGATCGGTGATGCGGCGAATGCCCATGTTGCGGTTACCGCGCAGCATGTCCTCGATAACCCGACCGAACAGGGCGGCATCCCGACCGAAGCGGTCCGCGGCAGTAACCGCTTCCTCACCGCCGGCCAGTACCCGGTTAACATTACTGTGAATACGCTGGGTCAACATCAACTGACGGGTGGCGATATAGACCTGATCCGCCGGGGCCTGCTGCTCGGTCATGGTCGCGACCACCTCGTCGGACAGGGCCAGCAGGTTGGGTATCTGTTCGTTGATGTTCTGGATATGTTCGCGCATGGTGGTGACCACGTCGCGGTTTTTCAAAATAACGTCCACGTTGTCACGATACTGCTGCCAGGAATTGTTGAGCTCATTCAGCTCGGCACGGGCTTCCGGCGGAGTGCGTTGTGATTGCCAGCGGACAATGTCCTCGAACTGGTTGCGGACCTGGGAGAGTTTCGGAAAGGCATCCAGCTCACCGCGCGCCGCCTGGGTGGCGAACTTGGCAATCTCCTGCGAGAGAACCCGCTGACCACCGGTACGGTTGATGTATTCCACGTCTTCCGCTTCTTTCTGGGCGTTGAGGAAGAAGCTCCCGCCCATCAACAATACCGATGCCAGCAGCGCGAATCCCAATAGCGCGATCAGGCGGCCTGTCGGTATTTCTCCTTTTAAAGTGATACCTTTGAATTTCATTGCTTTACTCCTGCCATCGCATTCGTGCCTGCCGGCATTGTTTTCATTGTCCAGCCCCGTCGCCTTGCCGAAACAGGCTGTTGCATGACACCTCTAACCGCGTGAGGCGACTTCCATAAACCGGGGGCTTTTCGCCAAGTTACGCATATCGAAAATGCCCCAGACCTGATTCCCCTGTTTGAACGCACCGCCAAGATAGGGCGTCAGGTTGTCGGAAATCCCCGGCACCTGCTCACTGCGCTCTTCTTGAAAAAAGTGACGCATCCCCAGCACTTCTTCCACCAGCAGGCCACTGGTAAAACCGCCCTGCTGAATCACCAGCACCCGCGATTCGCGGGCCAGTTTGATCGGCTCCTCACCCAGAAAGGCTTTCAAATCCATTACCGGTACCAGACTCCCGCGGACATTGGCGATCCCCTTGACCCAGGAAAGCGCGCTGGGCACCCGGGTCAACGGCGGGTATTTGAGAATTTCCAGTACCTCATCGGTGGGCGAAACCAGATACTGCTCGCCGATACGAAAACCGATCCCCGACCAGGTCCGGCGGACCTCGACCTTCTGCGGCAGACCCAGCGCTTTTTGCTGGCTGCGGGTTTCGATCTCCTGCAGCAGCGCAAACGGCGCCTGGCTTTGAACCGCCGCCATCGTGCTCAACCGCCCAGGGCGGCGTTAATCTTGTTATTGAGTTCCGTCTCGTCCACCGGCTTGGTGATGTAATCCTTGGCACCCTGACGCATGCCCCAGACGCGATCGGTTTCCTGATCCTTGGTGGTCACGATAATGATCGGAATATTCTGGGTATCGGGATCCTTGCTCAGCGCACGGGTCGCCTGAAAACCGTTCATTCCCGGCATCACCACATCCATCAGCACCAGATCGGGGCGGGTTTCCTTGGTACGGGCGATACCCGCCTCGGCATTATCCACCGCATCGACCTGGTGGCCGTTTTTCTCCAGAACTCCCTTGAGCACATGGGTCTCGGTCGGGGAGTCATCGACAATCAGTATCCGCGCCATCTCGCATAACCTCCTGAAAAACTTAACTTTATCTTGCTCTTATTCCGTTGCGCCCGCTTATTCCAGCACCAGGGACTTGATCGCACCGAGCAATTCTTCCTTGGTAAACGGCTTGGTCAGGTATTGTTCGGAGCCGACGATACGCCCGCGTGCCCGATCGAACAGGCCGTCCTTGCTTGACAGCATGACCACCGGGGTTTCCCGAAAGACCTTGTTATTCTTGATGAGGGCCGTGGTCTGATACCCATCCAGCCGGGGCATCATAATATCGACAAATATAATGTCCGGATGGGTGTCCGCGATCTTGGACAGGGCTTCAAAGCCGTCCTCGGCGGTGATGACCTCACACCCCACTTTTTTTAACAGTGTCTCGGCAGTCCGGCGGATGGTCTTGCTGTCATCGATAACCAGGACCTTGAGACCTTCATAACTGTCTGTCATTGCTTGCTCTGCCAACACCCGTATCCACCTGCATTGAATCGCTGGACAAATTTGGAAATTGTTCTCATTCTCATAAACCCAGTATAGCCCAGTGTTTCAGATATTTAACACAGATTTGAGAAACAATCCATAAGTCCGTATATTTTCTCAATAATTTCGTCTGCGTCTATCGCTTACCCGGACTCCGGATCAGGAGAAATGGTATCCCGAGGGACATGTTCCAGCTTATAACGGCAGGTTCTGTCGATACTTTATTTTGTTATAGGTTAACCGGGGGCGGATGGGCCTGCGCCCGGCGCCAACTTGGGGTAGTATTTCACTATATTCAGGTTGTGAAAAGCCAGTGAGAAAATCCATGAGTGTTGAACATCTGCACGCCGTTCCCCATCTGACCACCGCTCTGTCGGGGCCGCTGCACGACATCGAGTCCCACCTGTTGACCCACCAGGCACACATCGAAGCCTGGTTCCGCAGCGAGTGGCTCAAGACCCCGGCCCCGTTTTATGCCTCGGTGGATTTGCGTAACGCCGGCTTCAAGCTGGCGCCGGTCGACACCAACCTGTTTCCGGCCGGCTTCAATAATCTCAATGAGGCGTTCATGCCGCTGTGCATCCAGGCCGCCCAGGCGGCCGTGGAGCGGGTCTGTCCCGATGCGGCCAAGATCCTGCTGATTCCCGAAAGCCACACCCGCAACACCTATTATATGGAAAGTGTCGCGACGCTGACGGATATCCTGCGCAAGGGCGGTTTCGAGGTCCGGGTCGCCAGCCTCATGGACGATCTGGAGCTGCCCCAGACCATCGAACTGCCCTCAGGACGCCGGGTGCTGCTGGAAAAACCCGAGCGCGACGGCACCCGCTTGAAGATCGGCGATTTCGATCCCTGTGTTGCCCTGTTGAATAATGATCTGTCCGGCGGCCGGCCGGATCTGCTGGAAGATCTGGAACAGAAAGTCATCCCGCCACTCAACCTGGGCTGGGCCGATCGCCTCAAGTCCGAACACTTTGCCCACTATCGCACGGTCGCCCGGGAATTTGCCGCCATGGCCGAGATCGATCCCTGGCTGATCGACCCGCTGTTTCGCAACTGCGGCGAGATCAACTTCATGAAACGCGAGGGCGAGGAGTGTCTGCACAAGAACGTCACCCGGCTGCTGGCCGATATTCAGGCCAAGTACGATGAATACAACATCGACAAACCGCCCTATGTCATCATCAAGGCCGACGCCGGCACCTACGGTATGGGCATCATGGCCGTGCAATCAGCCGAAGAGGCACTGGAGCTCAATCGCAAGCAGCGCACCCGCATGTCCAAAAGCAAGGGCGGTCAGGCCGTCACCCAGGTGATCATGCAGGAGGGCGTCTACACCTTCGAGACCTGGGGCGATCAGCAGGCGGTCGCCGAACCGGTCGTCTATATGCTGGATCACTTCGTGGTCGGCGGTTTCTACCGGGTACACAAGGAGCGCGGCGCCAACGAGAACCTCAACGCACCCGGTATGCATTTCGAACCGCTCGCCTTTGCCGAAACCTGTAACGCGCCGGACGAGAGCAAGGCACCGGATGCCGATCCCAATCGTTTCTATGCCTACGGCGTGATCGCCCGGCTGGCCCTGCTGGCCGCCGCCCGCGAATACGCCGAGCACCCCTGATCCCATGACGATCAAGCTCGGCGTGGTGATGGACCCCATCGGGGCCATCAACTACAAAAAGGATTCCACCCTGGCCATGCTGCTGGCTGCCAGCCACCGCGGCTGGCAGCTGCACTACATGGAGCAGCCCGATCTCTATCTCGACGGTAACCGCCCCGGCGCGCGCAGCCGCCCTTTGACCGTTCAGGCCGATCCCGATAACTGGTACGAGCTGGGCAATGAGCAGGCACTGGCGCTGGACGAGCTGGATGTCATCCTGATGCGCAAGGATCCGCCGTTCGATCTCGATTTTCTGTATGCCACCCACCTGCTCGAACTGGCCGAGGCACGCGGTGTGCTGGTGGTCAACAAATCGCAGAGCCTGCGCGACGCCAATGAAAAACTGTTCACTGCCTGGTTTGCCGACTGCATGCCGCCGACCCTGGTCAGCAGCCAGCCGGCGCAACTGCGCGAGTTTTTGAACAAGCACGGGGACATTATTGTCAAACCGCTCGACAGCATGGGCGGCAGCTCGGTGTTTCGTCTGCAACAGGAAGGCCTCAATACCGGCGTCATTCTGGAGACCATGACCCGCCACGGCCGGCGACTGATCATGGCGCAGCGGTTTATTCCCGAGATCAGTGAGGGGGACAAGCGCATCCTGTTGATCGACGGCGAACCGGTCCCCTATGCCCTGGCACGTATCCCGGCCGCCGGCGAGACCCGTGCCAACCTGGCCGTGGGTGGACGCGGTATGGGTGTGCCCCTGAATGACAACGATTACCGTATCTGCTCACAGATAGCACCGGTATTGCGCGAGAAAGGCCTGATCTTCGTCGGGCTGGACGTGATAGGCGATTACCTGACCGAGATCAACGTGACCTCACCAACCTGTATTCGCGAACTGGATGAGCAATACCAGCTGAATATCGCCGATCAGTTAATGCAAAGCATCGAACAACATTTAAACCGATAGTCATGAGCATGCCACGTCGTACCGTTTTATTGATTATCCTGCTTTTCTCCCTGGTGCTGGTCGGCTGCCAACCCGAACCGCAGGAACACAAAACCACCATGATGGTGTTCGGCACCCTGGTGACCATTACCCTGTGGGATATCGAGGAAGAAAAAGCCAATCAGGCCATCAGTGCCGTGGCCGAGGATCTGAGCTTCATGCACGAAGCCTGGCATCCCTGGCGCCCCGGCCCCATGGGGCGGATGAACCAGTTGCTGGGCATGACCGGCGAATTCACCGGCAACATCTCGGTCATGCCGTTGATCGAAAAATCCCGCAAGCTGGCTAAACAGAGTCACGGCCTGTTCAACCCGGCGCTGGGCAAGCTGATCGGACTCTGGGGCTTTCACCAGGAAGATCTGTTTGCCAACTTCCCGCCCAGCCAGGAAGAAATCGACGAGTTACTGGCGCAGAATCCGCAACTGAGCGATATCCAGGTGGATAACGTGCGCATCAGTAATGACAACCCCGCCGTGCGACTGGACATGGGCGCGATCGCCAAGGGCGAGGCCGTGCAACGCTCCATCGATTATCTGCAGTCGGTGGGGATCGAAAACGCCATGGTCAACGCCGGCGGCGATCTCATGGCAATCGGTCGCCATGGCGATCGCCCCTGGCGCATCGGTGTGCGTCATCCGCGCAAAAAGTGTGACGATGAAAACCAGGTCGAATGCGTGATCGCCCGGCTGGATGTGCGAGACAACGAGGCCGTGTTCACCTCCGGCGACTACGAACGCTATTTTGAATATGGCGGCAAGCGCTATCATCATATTCTCGATCCGCGCACCGGCTACCCGGCAGACCAGACCACCTCGGTAACCGTGATTCATCACGATGGCGCCACGGCCGACGCCGCCTCCACCGCCCTGTTCATCGCCGGGCCGGAAAAATGGCCGCAAATTGCCCGCGACATGGGCATCGAACACGTCATGCTGATCGACAAGCAGGGCGTCGTGCATCTCACGCCGGCCATGGCCGGGCGGATCGAACTGTCCGAGCTGCAAACCGAGCCTGTGATCCAGAAACTGCCATGACCCTCGCCGACAGGTTGCTGCTGGGGATAGTCCTGCTCATCGTTGCCGGCAGCTATTACTTCGCCTGGCAACCTTCCACGGCCGGCACTCACGTGGAAATCTATCAGGGTAATAGCTTGTATAAACAATACGATCTGCACCAGCACACGACCGTGCAGGTGCCCGGCGAACTCGGTGACAGCGTAATCGAAATCGACCACGGCCGCGCCCGCTTTCAGTCCTCACCCTGTAACAGCCAGTTCTGCGTGCATGCCGGCTGGCAGCAACAATCCGGCGACGTCATCGCCTGCCTGCCCAACGGCATCCACATCCAGATCCACGGCGGCGAAAGCCGCTTCGACGCGCTGGCTTTTTGAACTACAAAACCTTCAACGCAGAGGCACGAAAGGCAATTTTGAATGTTGAATTTTAAGTTTTGAATTTTTATGCCAGGTAATGCGGGAACCTTAAGCAAATTTATCAAGCCTCTTGCACGGTTAGCTGTTAATTCAAAATCCAACATTAAAAATTCAAAATTGTCTTTGCGTCCTTTGCGTCTCTGCGCGACGTACAAGGATGTACTAGTGTCGCGAGAGTCAGGATGACGGCAGCGACCCTCTGCGTTAAGCTCTTTTTTTCAGTTACCCGGCTACTTCAAAATTGAAACTGCAGCTTGAACCCACTGTCGAAGATCAACGCATTGCCTGGCTGGCGGCGGCGGCGGTGTCGATCCATATTCTGGAGGCGCTGTTGCCCAGCCCGATGCCGGGCTTGAAGCCGGGGTTTGCCAATATTATTACCATCTGCGTGCTGTGCCTGTACGGCTGGTCAACGGCGGCCTGGGTCAGTTTGCTGCGGGTGCTGGTGGGCAGTCTGTTGCTGGGCACGTTTTTATCGCCCACTTTCATGCTGTCCCTGTCCGGGGCGCTGGCGTCGCTGCTGATCCTGTGGCCGATGACCCGCCTGCCGGGCCGCGGCTTCGGCGCGGTCGGTTACAGCGTGGCGGCAGCCCTGGCGCACATCAGTGGCCAGTTTGTACTGGCCTGGGCGTGGTTTGTCCCGCACGCGGGAATCTGGAAACTGTTTCCGGTTTTATTGAGCTTTGCCGTGTTGCTGGGACTGGTCAACGGTATAATCACGCACAAAGTGGTAAAACATCTGCATGGCTGACGTAACTGGCAACAATTCCCTCTCGACAGGCGCCGCCGACCGATTCGGCATGACGCTGTTTATGGCGCTGGCGGTGCACGCCATCGTGATACTCGGTGTTGGCTTCAATCTCAGCGATCTCGCCAGCAACGATGCCATCACCACCATGGAAATCACCCTGGTGCATAACGAATCCGAGGATGAGCCCGAGGATGCCGAGTACCTGGCCCAGGCCAACCAGGAAGGCGGCGGCAATGTGCAGGAAAAAGTCCGCGACAGCAGCCCCTTTTCCAATCCGCTCCCCACCGAGGAGACCGGCCTGGCCCCCGACAGCCGCCAGGCGCTGGCGCCCCCGCCGCGAGAGCAACAGGACACCCCCCAGGAAGTGATGAGCGCCAATCGCGCACCGGAGAAGATCGCCAGCGAACGCCAGCCGCAAAAAGAGCCGCCGATCCCCGAGGAGGTCACCGCCGCCCAGCTCTACGAGCGCAGCCAGCAGATCGCCCGGCTCAGCGCCGAGATCGATGATATGAAAAAGGCCTATCAGATCACCCCGCGCGAAACCTATGTGCGCGGGGCCAAGGCCCGCGAACACCGCTTTGCCGCCTATCTCGACGCCTGGCGCGCCAAGGTCGAGCGCATCGGTAATCTCAACTACCCTGAAGAGGCGGTACGCAATAACGTCACCGGCGACCTGTTACTGGATGTGGCGATCAACCCGGACGGCACCCTCAAATCGGTGCGGGTGCTGCGCTCCTCCGGCCACGCGGTACTGGATGAGGCGGCGCAAAATATCGTCCGGCTGGCAGCACCGTTCCCGCCGTTGACCGAGGAGATTCTGGAAGATACCGACGTGCTGCATATCCCCCGCGTCTGGCAGTTTAAAAGCGGGTCAAATCTGGGGCTAAGTCGCTAGCCATCGCTTGCCTGCACAACAACACTGACTGATACTTGCCTTATGAGTTACATCGCCCAACTGAGTAACCACTTTCTCATCGCCATGCCGACCCTGGCGGATCCCAACTTTGAGCACACGGTCACCTATCTGTGCGAGCATAACCCGCAGGGCGCGCTGGGTATCATCATCAACCGGCCCACCGACCTGACCCTCACCGACCTGGCCGAACAGCTCGATATCGAGGTGACCGAACCGGAACTGGCCGACACACCGATCTACCAGGGCGGACCGGTCCAGCTGGAGCGCGGCTTCGTGCTGCACACGCCGCTGGGTGAGTGGGACAGCACCCTGGAGGTCACCCCCGAGGTGGGACTGACCATGTCCCAGGACATCATCGACGCCATCGCCGGCGGGGTGGGACCGGAGCAGTTTCTGATTGCCCTGGGCTATGCCGGCTGGGGCGAGGGCCAACTGGAAGATGAGCTGGCCGCCAACAGCTGGTTGAACGGCCCGGCCGACAGCCGGATCATTTTCGACTATCCGGTGGAAAAACGCTGGAGCGCCGCCGCCGCGGGACTCGGCGTGGATATCTCTACCCTGTCGACGGACGTGGGCCACGCGTGAGCCGGCCAGAAAGCCGATCCCAAAACCGACCCAGAACCTTGCTGGGGTTCGATTACGGCCTGCGACGCATCGGGGTGGCCGTCGGCCAGGAAGTCACCCGCAGTGTCGCCCCGCTCGTCACGCTCAGCCGCAAGACTGACAAACCCGACTGGGACGCCATTACCCGGCTGATTGGCGAATGGCAGCCCGATTTGCTGGTTGTCGGTCTGCCCCTCACCCTGGAAGGGGAAGAGCAGGAGATGACTCAACGTGCAAGACGCTTTGGTAATCAGCTCAAAGGGCGTTACAATCTGCCCGTCGAGATGGTGGATGAGCGCCTGACCTCCTACGAGGCGGAACAACTGCTCGAAGCACGCTCGCACAACGGAGCCGGCCACAATGATCCCGAAGATATCGATCAGGTCGCCGCGCAACTGATACTGCAAAGCTGGTTCGACCAGCAACTGACCCCGGAACAACATGAGCGAACGCCGTGACGTCCAGACCCTGCTGAGCCAGATGGCCAGCGATCTGCAATCCCTGCTCAACTCACGGCATATCACCGATCCTGCCATTATCGGTATCCACACCGGTGGCGCCTGGATCGCCGAGCAGATCCATCAGCAACTCAAGCCCGAACAGCCACTGGGCACGCTCAACATCACGTTCTATCGTGATGATTTCACTCGCATCGGTCTGCATCCGCAGGTGGAACCGTCCAACCTGCCGTTTTCGGTCGATGACCGGCATATCGTCCTGATCGACGACGTGCTGCACACCGGGCGCACCATCCGCGCCGCCATGAACGAAATCTTCGACTACGGCCGGCCGGCCTCGATCATCCTCGCCTGCCTGGTGGAACGCAGCGGCCGTGAACTGCCCATCTGCGCCGACGTGGCCGGCGAGCGCCTGAGTCTCGAGCTGCATCAGCACGTCAAGCTGACCGGTCCGGATCCGCTGGAGCTGTTAATACAGGAGAGCAAATGAAGCGGCAGGATATTCAATGTGACAGTCAGGGCCAGCTGCGCCATTTTCTGACCATTGAAGGGCATAAACGCGAGACCCTCACCCAGATCCTTGATACCGCCGAAAACTTTGTCACCGTCGGCAACCAGCCGGTCAAGAAAGTCCCGCTGTTGCGCGGCAAGACCATCGTCAACCTGTTCTTCGAATCCAGCACCCGCACCCGTACCACCTTCGAGCTGGCCGCCAAGCGCCTGTCGGCCGACGTGCTCAACATCAACATCAGCACCTCCTCCACCAGCAAGGGTGAAAGCCTGCTCGACATGCTGCGCAACCTGGAGTCGATGCACTGCGACATGTTCGTGGTGCGCCACGAGCAAAGCGGCGCGGCCCATTTTATCGCCCAGCATGTGGCGCCGCACATCAGCGTGATCAACGCCGGCGACGGACGCCACGCTCACCCGACCCAGGCGATGCTGGACATGTTCACCATTCGCAAGCACAAGCCCGACTTCACCGCCCTGCGCGTGGCGATCGTCGGCGACCTGATGCACTCGCGGGTGGCGCGCTCACAAATTCATGCGCTGAATGTTCTGGGCGTGCCCGAGATTCGCGCCATCGGCCCGCGCACCCTCATCCCGCCCTACCTGGAACAGATGGGCGTGCACGTCTATCACGATCTGCGCCAGGGGCTGGAAGACGTGGACGTGGTAATCATGCTGCGCCTGCAACGCGAACGCATGGACGGTGCACTGTTGCCCAGCGAACTGGAATACTTCCAGACCTACGGTCTCACCCAGGAGAAACTGGCCCAGGCCAAACCGGATGCCATTGTCATGCACCCGGGGCCGATCAACCGCGGGGTGGAGATCGAATCGAGCGTGGCCGACGGACCCCAGTCGGTGATCCTGGAACAGGTCAGTAACGGCATCGCGGTACGCATGGCCATCATGTCGGTGGTACTGGGACGCAAACCGGGCAGCGAGGAGGGCGAAGCCTGATGCGCATTCATATCAAAGGCGGTCGCCTCATCGACCCGGCCAACGGCATCGACGGCCGGCACGATCTCTACATTGCCGACGGCCAGGTGGTGGCCATCGACCAGAGTCCCGACGGCTTCGGTGCCGACCAGGTAATCGATGCCAGTGATCAAATCGTCATCCCCGGTCTGGTGGATCTCAACGCCCGCCTGCGCGAGCCGGGCCAGGAGCACAAAGCGACCATCGCCTCGGAAACCCGCGCCGCGGCGGCCGGCGGCATCACCACGCTATGCGTACAGCCGGATACCGACCCCATCATCGACACCCCGGCGGTGGCCGAGCTGATCCATCACCGCGCCCGCCAGGCCGGCTTTGCCCGGGTGGTAACCCTGGGGGCCCTGACGCTGCAACTGCAGGGCGAACACCTGAGCGAGATGGAAGAGCTGATCCGCGAAGGCGGCTGCATCGCGGTGAGCAATGCCCTGAACCCGCTGAACAACACCCTGGTCTATCGTCGCGCGCTGGAATATGCCGCCAACTACGATCTGACCGTGTTCATCTATGCCAACGATCCCTGGCTGAGCAACAAGGGCTGCGCCCATGAAGGCGCCATCAGCACCCGCCTGGGCCTGCCCGGCATTCCCGAATCAGCCGAAACGGTGGCCGTGGCCCGGGATCTGATGCTGATCGAGCAGACCGGCGTACGCGCTCACTTCATGCATCTCAGCTGTGCCCAGTCGATTCAGAAGATTGCCCGCGCCCGGCACGACAATCTGCCGGTCTCCATCGATGTGGCGGCCCACCAGCTCTATCTCACCGAGATGGATCTCGGCGATTTCAACAGCGCCTGTCACGTCATCCCGCCGCTACGCACCCAGCGCGACAAAGACGGCCTGCGTGCCGGACTGGGCAACGGTACCATCAACGCCATCAGCTCGGCCCATCAGCCGCACGATGCCGACGCCAAGCTGGCGCCGTTTTGCGAGACCGAGCCGGGGATCTCGGCGCTGGAGACCCTGCTGCCGCTGACCCTGCGCCTGAGCGAAGAGAAGGTCATGCCCCTGTCCGACGCCATCGCCCGCATCACCAGCGAACCGGCCGCGATTCTGGGCATCGACGGCGGGCGCCTCGGTGTTGGCGATCGCGCCGATATCTGCATCTTCGATCCGAATGAGCGCTGGACCGTGGACTACAATACGCTCGCCAGCTGCGGTAAAAACACCCCGTTTCTCGGCTGGGAAATGCAGGGTCGGGTCAGTCACACCCTGCTGGCCGGTCAACCCGTTTACCAGGTGAACCAGTGAACGCTGCCAGAGCCCATCGCGATACCATTTTTGTCGAGCAGGCCGAGATCCTCGCGCACGACGCGCACGCCGGCGATCAATATACCTTGCGCCTGCAGGCACCGCAGATTGCCGCCCACGCCCTGCCGGGCAGCTTCGTGCACCTGACGGTCAACGCCCAGCGCCCCATGCGCCGCCCCATCTCCATCATGCGCGTCGATGCGCAAAAGGGTTACGTCGATCTGTTATATAAAGTGTTCGGCGAAGGCACCGCCCTGCTGGCCCAGAACCGGATCGGCGACACGCTCAACCTGATGGGCCCCATCGGCAAACCGTTCGAGTTTCATACCGACAAAAAACGTCCTTTATTAATCGGCGGCGGAGTCGGTATGCCGCCGATGATCTTCTGCGCCGAAGTCCTGCACCAGGATAAAGGCTATCAACCGTTCATGATCCTGGGCTCCGAGGTACCGTTCCCCTTCGAAAGCCAGCCCTCGGAATTTATCGTTCCCGGGATGCCCGAGGGGGTTATCGCGGCCATGCCGCTGATCGAACAGTGGGACATTCCCTCGCGCCTGACCAGCACCCGGGGCTATCCCGGTTGCCATGACGGTTATGTTACCGATCTCGCCCGCCACTGGCTCGATGCGCTGTCGGACAAAGAACGCAGTGAAGTGGAAATCTTCAGCTGCGGCCCGCATCCCATGCTGGAGGCGGTCGCCAAACTGGCTAAAGAGTACGACCTCCCCTGCCAGGTCTCGCTGGAAGAATTCATGGCCTGCGCCGTCGGCGGCTGCGCCGGCTGCGTGGTGCAGGTCCAGACTGAACAGGGCCCGGCCATGAAACGCGTCTGCGTCGACGGGCCGGT
>JAXHTI010000005.1:7504-13291 GCA_034190045.1 Pseudomonadota bacterium | reverse complement strand
ACAGGCGCAAGCCGGAGAGCGCTCACGACTGCTGCTGTACAGGCTCACCCGGTTCGACCTCCTTGCGTGGACTGCAATAACCATGTTTGGCAAACAGCGGTTTGACGCTGACACCGTGCAACAGGATCGACAGAGTGATCACGATCAGGGTGATGTGAATCAACTCCAGCGCCAGCGACTCCGGGATACCGTGTTCGATGGCGTACATCAGGTAATATAGCGAACCGATCCCACGCACCCCGAACCACCCCATCAGTAGCTTGTGCCGACGCGGGCTGCGACTGGTCACAAGACCGATCCAGACCGCCAGCGGCCGGGCCACGAAGAAGATAAACAACGCCAGGCCAACGGCATGCCAACTCCAGGAATCCACAAACAGGGTTCCGCCCACCAGCAGGATCAAGACCAGCTCGCTCAACCGTTCCAGCTGGCCCTGGTAATTCAGCACCCGATCGGTCAGTGCCGGGTTTTCCTGTTCGGGCGGGGCGGAGGCAGTTTGATGGGAGAGGAACCAGGTTTCGGCATAACGCAGCGCCACTCCGGCGAAAAACACCGCCAGAAACCCCCAGAAATCCAGTACCAGGCAGATCCCGTACACCAGCGCACCCAGCCCGAGCGCCACGAAGTCATCCCATAATCCCGCATAACCGCGAGTCGGCCGGTAACGATAGATCAGGTAGGCCAGACTGATACCGGCCAACACCCCCACCAGGATGCCACCGATGGTCGCCCAGAGCATATCCCGAACAAACCAGTGAATCCCGAGATCCCCCAGCTCATGCAGACCGAGCAGTCCCAGACCCAGCATGACAAAAGGAAACGCGCTGCCGTCGTTAATTCCTGCCTCACACGTCAGGTTAAATCGTAGCCTGTTCCGATCTCTGGGATGTTGCACCTGAATATCGGTTGCCAGGACCGGGTCGGTCGGCGCCAGAATGGCACCCAGCAAGACAGCCGCCCCCCAGGGAAAACCCAACAAATAATGACCAAATGCAGCGACACCGCCAACGGTCAGCGCCATGGAAACAAAAGCAAGCAACAACGGCGTTCGCCAGCGCACCAATGAGGCCGGCGTTGGCAGTTTCATGCCGGCGGTAAATAGCGACAACAACACCGCAACTTCGGTGATCACTTCCAGCAGGGCGGATTGCTTCAGGGGATTGAAATGAAAAATCCCCAGCACTGTTGGGCCGATCAGGATCCCCACGGCGAGATAGACCATCGCCGAGGTAACGGGCAACCGCTTGAATGACTCGCCGGTGAGACCCATACCGAGAAACAAGGCACCCACCAGGATGAACCATACTGTTATATCCATGACTGTTTTCCAGAACAGGCTATCGAGGTGGGCAACCTAGTCGTCGTAACCGGATAAAACAACCGCATACTTCAAATTTTCAGACATCCTTTTCGGATGCTAATGGGTTTGTGATCTGTTTCAGGTTTGCTGCGAGAAGTAGTTCAGGAAGGCATACAGCGAAAACTGCATACAGTGTATGTCATGGACTGGTGGGGCAATGTAAGACAGACAGATATCAACTTAAAATGACTCGTTATCCGGGATACCGAGATTGTTGATTCTGGATTTGCCAAGTATCTTCAGTAACAGGTTTCTAAGAAGTCGAAAGACCGGGTAAAACAAGAAGGACAATTTTCTGGAGCTGAATATCCAGTAATTAATTCGGTTAAATATCCCTGCCCGATGACTGATCAACGCCAGTATATGGATGGCATCAGCACCATAGTACAGCCTGTCTCCCATTTTCAGTACCATACCCTGGTCGATATCCAGGCCACTCGCGGTGATCTCACGTAATATCTCGCTGTCATCACGAGCATCGACGATTTTCAATTCTCCGACACTTTCACGAATCCTAATCAACTGGCAATATGCATGACAAACCGGGCACTCTTTGTCATATACCAGTATCAACTCGGGTTGCGTATTTGAAATATTATTCAGCAATTTGATTGCGGCTGGGTTTGCGTGTATTCCTCGACGATACGATATCCCCCGTCCGACCGCGGTTCTATCACCATATAATAAGCAGAGTCCGTATAGCATTTGAGTTCCGAGTAGCGATCCGCGCTAATCTTCGCCCGGTTAGCCGATACACTGACCTTGACGTTTGCATAGGTACTGCGGTCCTGCCGGGCTTTTGCCTGCGGCATAGCATTCACTATCAATGCTTTCCACTGCTGACCACTCACCTGAATAGCCCGGGTTTCACCATTCGGGTAATGACGTTCAGAACGAATTACCGCATCATTCGCATAAAGGTCCGCCAGCCCCACGTCATACGCCTCGCCCAGCTCAACGTACCTGGCAAAAAAAGCACGGGCTTCTGTTTGGGTAACAATCTCTGCCGAAGCCGGCGAGACGACCAGGCAAAATACAAGCGTCAGACAGGCATGAATCAATCGCATGATTACCTCCGGATTTGAATTGTCATGTATCGTTAATCAGCCCAGCAGCTGCGGATTCAGTTGCCAGACCGAGTAATTCAGCACCACCGCAAAGCTGACCCACAGCAGGTAAGGCACGAGTAACAACCCGGACAGACGACTGATGCGCCAGAATGCGATCATGGTGGCGAGGATCAGCCCCCATAACAGGATCACATCGGCAAACGCCCAGCCACCGAGATGCCAGCCGAAAAACAGCCAGCTCCACAGCACGTTGAACACCAGCTGGACAAGATACAGCAGCAGCGCGGTGCGGGCACCGGCAAAGCCACCTGTGCGCCACACCAGCCAGGCGGCAATAGCCATCAGGAAAAACAGCGTCGTCCAGACCGGCGAGAACACCGACCCGGGCGGCGCCCAGGACGGACGTTCGAGCTGCTGATAGAACGAACCGGCCTCTATCGAGGCCCAGGCACCCAGCCCGGCGGCAATAAAAGTCACTAACAGCCAGATTACCAGGCCGACGAACTGCCGGCGCACGGACAGTACAGACATGATTCAGACTTTTTTGATTAACAGCACGATATACAGGAGAACGATCGCTCCCACTGTCGCGGTAATGATCTCACCGATCAACCCGGTTGCCGTCAGGCCAATCACCCGGAACATCAGACCGCCGAGCACCGCACCAATAATTCCGACAACGATGTTTCCCAGCACGCCGAACCCGCGCCCCGTGATGACCTTGCCGGCGATCCAGCCGGCCAGCGCACCGATAAGCAAGAAGATAATCAGACCGGTTATATCCATACGAGCCTCCGAGAATTAATTTTTGATGGCCAGATAAACGCCAACTACAAAACTGGCCGCCCCGCCGATATAAAACAACATCACCCGGTCACGTTCCGCGCCGGTCAGCACCTCGGTAATTTGCGAGCCGACCGACTGGGATAACTGGTAACCCCAGATCGCCAGCCCAATACCGACCACGACCAGCGCCAGCCCCAGAACCTTACCTGTCGATGTAGCACCTCTGGCCATTGTCATCTCCTGTTGAATATAAAGCTTTTTTTAAAAGCCGGGGATATCTGAATATTACTGACCATCGAATATCACCGGCTCTTTTCTGTTGTCCCGGATTACCACGGTCCCGGCCAGTTTGTCATGCCAGCCCTGCTTGCGCCGATCGATCCCTACCCAGATCAGGCCCAGCAGCAAAGGTATCGTTGAAACATAATAGCCCAGATAGCGACCGATAAACTGCCCGGTCGTCGGTTTCCCGCCGGTCGCAGCATCCACAATCTTCAACCTCAGCGCCATCTTCCCCGGCGTCGCGGACTTGTAAACCCAGAAAACAATTACCGCGATCGCCGGAAAAATATAATTCAACAACACATCCCAGCCACCATGCACCAGCTTCTCGCTCATCCAGTACCCGGGGCCGTAAACCGCATTGAGCACTGGCACAATAATAATCAGGACCAGTAACGAATCAATCAGTGCCGCACCCACCCGTATCCAGAATCCCGCATATTCAATTTCGTCCATCATCTACTCCTTGTTGCCTGCACCAGCGAATCAGATCTTATATTTTTCTTTCTGAACACCAGGAGCCAGAAGCCAGTACCTGGTCCTGTATCCTTTTGTATTTGTTGTAGACTCGGAATACAGGTTTTTCCATCCTGACCATTTGCGCTACCAATACTCTGGTTTGTTAAGCGCCTCAACACAACGCGGCCTCCCTGAAACCGGCTTAATCTCATCCCCATCCAGCGATTGGCATAACCATCCTTCTGGCTGGGATAACGGGAGAGGTGCTTGCACAACCTCCTCGGTAATCTGTTTAAATCCAACTTTTGAATAAAACGCCGGATCGCCATAAGTAAACACCAGCTTGACTCCTTTATCCCTCAATTGCTCGAGCCCATAATTAATCAGTTTCTTTCCAATACCTTTTCCCTGGCATTCTGTTTTAACCGCGACCGGCGACAGAATAAATGCCTCAATGGGCCCATCAAAATGCAGTCTCGTAAAGAACAGGCCACATGTAATTTTCTCCCCCTCCCTGGCCACAAACCCGAAAATATCCTGACTCTTCGTCGTATTCAGCAAATCCAGAACCAGGCCCGAAATCAACCTTCCTTCTTCCGGCCCCTCCGATTCGGCAAATACATCCTCAAAAAGCTGTTTTATCTCGTATTTATCTGATTCTTTATACGAAGATAGTTTCATTCGGCTACCTGAAAATATATAACTAATGTTAAATTCGGCAACAGCGGTATGTTTTTTAACCAAGAAACTAAATCATAAAATTAAATTAAGTATACTGCCCCCGGAATCTGCAGGATGGAGCGGCATATAGCTTGCGCCAAACTGACCGAAGCGAATGTGCAGGCCGTGCACCGTGAAGGGTCGCCCGACTCTACCGCGTTTCTTATTTTTTATTATTCCAACTTTTATTGTCTTCAGGAATGAACTTGTCAAATAATGACTCATATATCCACCCATCTTCTGCAACTACCACACAATCAGTATCATTAACATTAGAGTGAAGGACTTCGATCGCGTCAGGTAAATTTTCTATATCAAGTCGACTTTTAATAAAATTAGTTGCTTTTGGTAAACCTGGATAATCTTCCGAATATTCTATTTTCATAAAATATTCAGCCTTCTTCATTTCCTCTAAATTTCCATTCCCTGAAAATTTCAGCAAATCGAACCAATAACGAAAGTAGCTCTTCTAAATTATTCGCTATCTTTCCACACTGTCCTTCAGAAGATACAAATAAAATTGGAAGGTTCTCCACGACTAAAGACTTCCCGTAGGCTAGATATAAACCGCCCCCACCTTCTACAGCCAAGAGTTTAAAAGGGAACTCTGGCTCCAGCATAACCCATGAAATATCTCGTTCAGGCGCTTCTATGTCGAAATCAAATGGCCAAGCCAATGTCTCAACAATATCTTTCTGTTTTTTTATATCAGCCAACTTAATCATGATAAAACTCGTTTAAAACATAACAGTAACTTAGACAAACGCCTGTCTTTTACCGTATTAGGCAGACATCTGCGTATCAACATTATTGTTATATTCAACGTCCTTTAATAGTAGCAACAGATTCCGGGGTTTTCGAGCCGAGTAGTAGATTCGGGTTGACGGTGCGTGGGACGCACCCTATCGCTATGGGATATTGTTCCCGTCAGACGCCGCCGAGCATCGCAGTGGAAGGAGGAGCAGCCCGAAGGGTGCGCGCAGGGAAGCGCGCACTCGCCAGTCGGCACAGGGATGACGTCCATGGATGGACTAATGTCGCGGGAGGCATGGATGCCGTGAGCGACTGTGGCCGTCTGGCGAGCCCGACTGGAGCGAGAAGCGCAGGGAA
>JAXHTI010000005.1:0-7404 GCA_034190045.1 Pseudomonadota bacterium | reverse complement strand
GCGCACTCGCCAGTCGGCACAGGGATGACGTCCATGGATGGACTAATGTCGCGGGAGGCATGGATGCCGTGAGCGACTGTGGCCGTCTGGCGAGCCCGACTGGAGCGAGAAGCGCAGGGAACCGGTTCAGTCATTGGAAATGGCTGGAACGGCGGTGTCTTTCGGGGGAGCTTCTTTGGGTACTTTCTTGTCGGCACAAGAAAGTACCTCGCCGCGCGGGCGCGAGAGCCCGCTTTCAAAATCCAGCTCGCCCGCAGGGCGAACATTTTTTAAGACTGGATTCCGGATCGCGCCTCCGGCTTGCCCGGAATGACGAGAATACTGAAGGGCGATCATTTAGATAAACAGCTGGCTACGGCGAGAGTCGCCGACGAGTCACTCCCGGCATCCATGCCTCCCGTGACATTATCGCCAGGGACGGTGTGTATCCCGCGCTCTGTCAGGAACAGAGCCGGGGTAGTACATCCCTGTACGTCAATCGCCTCCCACAAGGCCCCGCTTTTAAAATTGAGTTCGCCCACAGGGCGATGCGCCTCCCCTCTCCCTGACCCTCTCCCCAAAGGGGAGAGGGAAGGGTTTGGTTCAGGTTTCCTGTATGGTAATCCCGTCCAGTGCGCCGGTCATGGCATCCACGTCTTCGCCCTTGGTTTCGCCCAGTTTGATCATCAGGCGCAGTTCGTTGGCGGAGTCGGCGTGGTTGATGGCGTCTTCGTAGGTGATGCTGCCGCCCTTGTAGAGATGATAGAGCGCCTGGTCGAAGGTCTGCATCCCCGCCTGGGTAGACTTGGTCATCAGCTCCTTCATCTTGGAGATTTCACCCTTGCGGATATGATCGGACATTAACGGCGTGTTGATCAGGATTTCGGCGGCCAATACTCGCCCGTCACCGTCGGGCGTGGGAATCAATTGCTGGGCAATCATCGCTTTGAGGTTAAGCGACAGATCCAGGTGCAGCTGATTGAAGCGATCTTCCGGGAAGAAGTTGACGATACGGTCCATCGCCTGGTTGGCATTGTTGGCATGCAGGGTGGCCAGACACAGATGGCCGGTTTCGGCGAAGGCGATGGCGTGTTCCATGGTTTCGCGTGAACGAATCTCGCCGATCAGAATGACATCCGGCGCCTGACGCAGGGTATTTTTCAGGGCGACTTCGAAACTTTCGGTATCCAGGCCCACCTCGCGCTGGGTCACGATACAACCCTGGTGGTGATGAATGAATTCGATCGGATCCTCGATGGTGATGATATGTCCAGTACTGTTCTTGTTGCGATAGCCGACCATTGCCGCCAGGGAACTGGATTTACCGGAACCGGTCCCGCCGACGAAGATCACCAGGCCGCGCTTGGTCATGGCGATATCGCGCAGTATCGACGGTAGTTTGAGTTCCTCGAAAGTCGGGATGTTGACCTCGATTTTACGCAATACCATGCCGGCGTGGTTGCGCTGGCGAAAGGAACTGACGCGAAAGCGGCCGATACCGGAAGCCGAGATGGCGAAGTTACACTCGTTGTGCTCCCTGAACTCCTTTTTCTGCGCCTCACTCATGATTCCCATGACCAGTTCCTCGGCCTGGCCGGGAGTCAGGGTCGCCTGGGTCACGGGCATAATCTTGCCATTGACCTTCATGCTCGGTGCCACGCCTGCGGTAATAAACAGGTCCGAGGCGTTTTTATGCACCATCAGTTTCAGTAACGATTCAAAATCCATGACGCTGACCTCGTGTCAGTCTTCCGGCTTGTGCCGGATTACATTAGTTTACTCGAAAGCATCCTTGTTGGCCGCCTTGACGCGCGCTTCCTGCTTGCTGACCACGCCACGCTGGACCAGGTCCTGCAGGTTCTGATCGAGCGTCTGCATGCCGTACTGCTGACCGGTCTGGATGGCGGAGTACATCTGGGCCACCTTGTCCTCGCGAATCAGGTTACGGATGGCCGAGGTGCCGATCATGATCTCGTGGGCCGCCACCCGGCCGCCGCCGATTTTCTTGAGCAGGGTCTGGGCGATAACCGCGCGCAGCGACTCGGAGAGCATGGAGCGGACCATGCCTTTTTCCGCCGCCGGGAACACGTCGATAATACGGTCGATGGTCTTGGCCGCGGAGCTGGTATGCAGGGTACCGAACACCAGATGCCCGGTTTCCGCCGCGGTCAGGGCCAGGCGAATGGTTTCCAGATCGCGCAGCTCGCCGACCAGGATGATGTCGGGATCCTCACGCAGCGCGGAACGCAACGCCTCGCTGAAACCCAGGGTATCGCGATGGACCTCACGCTGGTTGACCAAGCACTTTTTGGATTCGTGCACGAATTCGATCGGGTCCTCGATGGTCAGAATATGACCATAGTCGTTCTCATTCTTGTAGTCGATCATCCCCGCCAGGGTGGTGGATTTACCGGAACCGGTCGGGCCGGTCACCAGCACGATGCCGCGGGCGTTGTCGGACACCTCTTTGAAGACGGGCGGGCAATTAAGATCTTCGAGGGTCATGATCTTGGAGGGGATGGTACGGAATACCGCCGCCGCGCCGCGATTGTGATTGAAGGCGTTGACACGAAAACGGGCCAGGCCCTGGATTTCAAAGGAAAAGTCGGTTTCCAGAAACTCCTCGAAATCCTTGCGCTGCTTGTCGTTCATGATGTCGTACACCAGCGAGTGCACGGTCTTGTGTTCCATGGCCGGGATATTGATACGCCGCACGTCCCCGTCGACGCGAATCATGGGCGGCAGTCCGGCGGACAGGTGAAGATCCGAGGCGCCGTTTTTCACGCCAAAGGCCAGCAGTTCGGTTATGTCCATCAGGCAGTCACTCTTTAATAAATCGTTGTTATGATACAGGTCGAACTTAGGTAGCAGACATTCCGGTTATCGGTAGTCCGCCCGAATTCTTGATCTGAATTCAATACAGACAACTAACCTACCGCCGCACCGCCCGCGAGGCAAGATGAACAGCATAGCGCAACGGCTCGAACAGGTTCGGGCACGAATCACACAAGCCGAACAGGAAGCCGGACGGCCCCCCGGCTCGGTCCGCCTGCTGGCGGTAAGCAAAACCCGCCCGGTTGACGATCTGCGCGCGGCGCTGGGGGCCGGGCAAACCTGTTTCGGCGAGAATTACCTGCAGGACGCCCTGCCCAAGATCGCCGAACTGGCCAGTGAGCCCATCGAATGGCATTACATCGGCCCCCTCCAGTCCAACAAGACCCGCGAAATCGCCGAACAGTTTGCCTGGGTGCATAGCGTGGATCGGCTCAAGATCGCCCGGCGCCTGAGCGAACAGCGCCCGCCGGACCGCCCGCCGCTCAATGTCTGCCTGCAGATCAACACCTCCGGCGAGGCCAGCAAATCCGGCATCGCCCCGGAGGAGGCCCTCGAACTGGCCCGGGCCATCGCCGAACTGCCCCGCCTGCACCTGCGCGGGCTGATGACGATCCCCGCGCCAGCCAAGGATTTCGAACAGCAACGCCGGCCCTTCCGACAGCTGCGCGAACTGTACGAGCAGCTCAACGCCGAGGGGCTCGCGCTGGATATCCTGTCGATGGGGATGACCGGCGATCTCGAAGCGGCCATCGCCGAAGGCAGTACGATGGTGCGCATCGGCACGGCCATATTTGGCGCTCGCGCCAAATAAGGTACTAGGGGCTAGATCCTAGTTACTAGGCCTCGATTTAGATCCCCTCCCCCTGGCCCCCTCCCTGTGGGAGGGGGAACAAATCCTTGCTATTAGCAAACACTGTCCCCTCCCCTTCAAGAGGAGGGCCAGGGTGGGGTGATTAAAAATCAGTCCCAGCACCCCCTCGTACCTAGCCCCTAGCACCTAGCACCTGGGAATCTTGATGACCGCACAGCACACCACGAAAGCACATCCTCACCACCGGCACAGCTTGAGCTTACGAGCCCATGCGGTTAACGTATGACGCCATGAAAAACGCAACGATCGGTTTTATCGGCGGCGGGAATATGGCCCGCAGTCTTATCGGCGGGCTGTGTCAAAGCGGCCTGCCGCCGGCTTCGGTGCATGTTTCCGAACCGGACGCGGAACGGCGCCAGGCGCTGCATAATGACTTCGGCATCACGGTGCACGGCGACAATCAGACGGTGGTCGACGCCTGCGAGGTGGTGGTACTGGCGGTCAAGCCGCAGGCCCTCAAAGAGGTGATCCAACAGCTGCAGCCGGCCACGGACGATGGCAAGCTCTATCTGACCATCGCCGCCGGTATTCGCACCGACTCCCTGCAACAATGGCTGGGCGGTAAGCGGGCCATTGTGCGCGCCATGCCCAACACCCCCGCGCTGGTCCAGTCGGGCGCCACCGGGCTGTTCGCCAATCGACATGTCAGTCGCCAACAAAAAGATCTGGCCGAGTCGATTCTGCGCGCCGTGGGCCTGACGGTCTGGGTCGAGGAGGAGGCGCAGATGGATGCGGTGACCGCCGTCTCCGGCAGCGGCCCGGCCTATTTTTTCCTGGTCATGGAGGCGATGGAGCAGGCCGGGGTCAAACTGGGGCTGCCCGAGGAAACCGCCCGGCTGCTGACCCTGCAGACCGCTTTCGGGGCCGCCAAACTGGCACTGGAGATCGAGGAGGAGCCGGCCCGCCTGCGGCGCAATGTCACCTCCCCTGGCGGGACCACCGAACAGGCGATTCTGACCCTGCAGGATCGTCAGCTGGAAGCCATTTTTGAACAGGCCCTGCAGGCCGCCCGCGATCGGGCCCGCGAGCTGGCCGATGAACTGGGACAATAAGCATGAACTACGTCAGTAACGCCGGGGTTTTCCTGATCCAGACGATTTTCGGGCTGTATGCCATCGTGGTGATGCTGCGCCTGCTGCTGCAATGGGTACGGGCCGATTTTCACAATCCCATCTCCCAGTTTCTGGTCAAGGCCACCTCCGCGCCGCTGCGTCCCCTGCGCCATTTTATCCCCGGTTACGGCGGGATCGACTTCGCGGCCGTGGTCCTGCTGCTGATACTCAAGCTGGTTGAAATCGGCCTGATCAGCCTGTTCCCCGAATTCCCGGCGCTGGATATCGGCGGCGCCGTCGCGCTGGCCGTGGTCGAACTGCTCAAGCTGCTGCTCAACGTGTTTATTTTCGGCATCATCATCATGGCGGTGCTCAGCTGGATCGCCCCGGGCACCTACAACCCGGTCGCCGCGTTGCTGCACCAGCTGGTCGAGCCGGTACTGCGCCCCTTCCGCCGCCTGCTGCCGCCGATGGGCGGGCTGGACCTGACCCCGCTGATCGCCCTGGTGGCCCTGTGGCTGGTGATGCTGCTGGTCATTGCCCCGCTGCAGGATGCCATCTGCAGTCTGAGCCTGTTCAACAACACCTACTGCCGTGCCCGGCTTCTATAGCTGGCAGGACGAGGATCTGTTACTGCGCGTCTATCTGCAGCCGCGCGCCAGTCGCGATGAAATCGTCGGCCCCCACGGCGAGGCGCTCAAGATCCGCGTCACCGCCCCGCCGGTAGAGGGCAAGGCCAATCGCAAGTTGCAGGCGTTTCTGGCCGAACAGTTCGGGGTGTCGCCGGGCGCCGTGACACTGCAACGCGGTCAGGGCAGTCGTATCAAGCTGTGGCGCATCCACCGACCGCAACACCTGCCGGCATCGATTTCACGCCCGGACTAAACCGGACAAAATTCGGCATTTTTCCCCGATTTCGCTATAGTTACAGGGAGTTGTTAAACTTATTCCTCGTCAGGCCGTTAAACCCTGACGCGGGGTTACCCCACGGGGCAACGAAGTGAGGCACAGGTCACAGTTTGTCCATTGTGACAGCGAAATGTGTGCCGCTATATTGCACAGTAAGTGACTTTTTTCTGACAGCAACCAGGTTACCGGATTCACGATGGCGACAGACCGTTTCACCGATCAGATGCAGGCCTACGGGCGCTGGCGCAGCGACCTCAATACCGCGATCGAAAAATATCAGCAATGGCTGAACGCCAATAACATGAGCAACCCGGAGACCGAACTGCGGATCTTCGAGCTGCTCGAGGCGCTCAAGTCCGACCGGCTGACCATCGCCTTCGTGGCCGAGTTCGCGCGCGGCAAGACCGAGCTGATCAACGCCATCTTCTTCTCCGAATACGACCGGCGTCTGCTGCCCTCCGAGGCCGGACGCACCACCATGTGCCCCACCGAGCTGTTCTACGACTCGGATGCGGACATGAGCTATATCCGCCTGCTGCCCATCGAAACCCGCCTGGAAGAGATGAGCATCCAGGAGCACAAGAAAAACCCCATCAACTGGACCACCATCGAGCTGGATACCAACTCCTCGGAGAAAATGGCCGAGGCGTTCCGCGAAGTCATCCGCACCAAGCGCGTGCCGGCGCCGGTGGCCGAAAAACTGGGCCTGGTAGACCCGGACGTGCACGCCGAGACCGACATGGTGGAGATCCCCATGTGGCGCCACGGGCTGATCAGTTTCCCGCACCCGCTGCTCAAGGAAGGCCTGACCATTCTGGATACGCCGGGACTCAACGCCATCGGCAACGAGCCGGAACTGACCCTCAACATGCTGCCCAACTCCCAGGCAGTGGTTTTCGTTCTGGCCGCCGATACCGGTGTCACCAAGTCCGACATGCAGATGTGGAACCACCACGTCAAACCGCTGGGCGGCGATGCCCGGCACGGCCGTATCATCGTGCTAAACAAGGTCGATACCCTGTGGGACGAGCTCAAAAGCGACGATGAAGTCGACAATAGTGTCGCCAACCAGTGCAAGAGCGCCGCCAAGATGCTGGAGATCGAGGCCGCCAACGTCTTTCCGGTATCGGCACAAAAAGGCCTGCTGGCCAAGATCCGCACCGACGACGAACTGCTGCAGCGCAGCAACATTCTGGCCCTGGAATCGATCCTGGCCAAGGACATCCTGCCGCGCAAACAGCACCTGGTGCGCGAAAGTATCGTCGGTGAAATCGGTGGCATGGCCCAGAGCTCCCGCGATCTGATCGCCTCGCGCCTGTCCGATACCAACAAACAGCTGAACGAACTGAAAAGCCTCAGCGGCAAGAATGAAGATGTCATCATGCATCTGATGAAAAAGACCCGCGAGGAACAGTCCACCTATCACAAGAGCGTGGAGAGCTTTCAGGCCAATCGCAAAACCTTTAACGAAAAACACACCGAGCTACTCAATACTCTGAGCCTGACCCGGCTGGACAAGCTGATGTCCAAGACCCGCAAGGAGATGACCGGCAGCAAGTTCACCATGACTCTGAAAGGATCGATGAAGGAGTTTTTCGACATCATCCAGGAAACCATGGACGCCGCCGGCAAGCAGACCGATCAGATCAACATGCTGCTGCAGACCATCTACCGCCAGTTCAACAAGGACCATGGCCTGACCGACGTCAAGCCCCGTCTGATCAGCATGAGCAAATACAAGCGCGAGCTGGACCGCCT
>JAXHTI010000049.1:0-17746 GCA_034190045.1 Pseudomonadota bacterium | reverse complement strand
TCAATGACATTGCCGGACATTTCCGAGGAGACCGCGCTTTCCATATAGGTCCCGATGCGCGTATCCTCGCCCCGACCATAGGCCCCCAGCTCCATAATGCCGCCGATTTCCTGGCCGAAACGCACGCAGCGGGTGCAGTGGATGCAGCGGGTCATGTCGGTGGCAATCAGCGGACCGATATTCTTGCTCGGAACCACGCGCTTCTTTTCAGCAAAGCGCGAAACATCCTTGCCATATCCCATGGCAATGTCCTGAAGATCACACTCCCCGCCCTGGTCGCAGATAGGACAATCAAGCGGGTGGTTGATCAGCAAAAACTCCATGACGCTCTTCTGGGCTTCGATCGCGCGCTCGGATTTGGTAAATACTTTCATGCCGTCGGTCACCGGCGTGGCACAGGCGGGTAACGGTTTGGGGGCTTTTTCCACTTCCACCAGGCACATGCGGCAATTGGCCGCCACCGACAGCTTCTTGTGATAACAGAAACGCGGAATCGTGATCCCCGCATTATCCGCCGCCTCGATGACCATCGAGCCCGAAGGTACCTGAAGCGAGATCCCGTTGATTTCGATATTAACGTCTGACATTCAACCGTTGCCTGTTAGCGTTATGAGCGTCCACCGACCAGGCATTTGCCATGATCGATGTGATACTGGAATTCATCCCGGTAATGCTTGAGAAAACTCTGCACCGGCATCGCCGCCGCGTCCCCCAGCGCGCAGATGGTCCGCCCGGCAATACGCGAAGCGACATCATCCAGCAGGTCCATATCTTCCGGTTTGCCCTGACCGTGTTCGATGCGATGTATCACCCGCGACAACCAGCCGGTCCCCTCGCGACAGGGTGTGCACTGACCGCAGGATTCCTCGAAATAGAAATGTGACAACCGCGCCAGGGCATCGACCATGCAGGTGGTCTCGTCCATCACGATCACCGAACCGGCACCCAGCATGCTGCCGGCCTTGGCCAGCGAGTCATAATCCATATCGGTATCCATGATCACATCGGCGGGCAACACCGGTACCGATGATCCGCCCGGGATCACGGCCTTGAGTTTACGCCCGTCGCGCATACCGCCAGCCATTTCCAGCAATTCGGCAAACGGTATACCCAGCGGAACTTCGAAGTTGCCGGGTTTATTCACATGACCGGAAACACTGAACAGCTTGGTACCACCATTGTTGGGCTTGCCCAGCTCCAGGAACCATTGTCCTCCGTGTTGCAGGATCACCGGGACCGACGCCAGGGTCTCGGTATTATTAATGGTGGTTGGCTTGCCATACAGTCCATAGCCGGCAGGAAACGGCGGCTTGAAGCGCGGCTGGCCTTTTTTCCCTTCCAGTGATTCGAGCAGGGCGGTTTCTTCCCCGCAGATATAGGCACCGGCTCCCAGATGATTATGTAATTCAAAATCGAAACCGCTGCCGAGGATGTTCTTGCCCAGCAGACCGGCCGCGCGCGCCTCTTCCAGGGCGGCTTCGACCCGTTCGTAGGGTTCCCAGAACTCGCCGCGAATGTAGTTGTAACCGGCCGAGGCACCAATGGTATAGCCGGCGATGATCATGCCCTCGATCAACTGATGCGGGTTGTAACGCATGATGTCGCGATCCTTGCAGGTTCCCGGCTCGCCCTCGTCCGAGTTACAGACAATGTATTTTTGGCCCGACGCAGTGCGTGGCATGAAGCTCCATTTGAGCCCCGTGGGAAAGCCGGCTCCGCCACGACCGCGCAGTGAGGAGGTTTTCAGTTCCTCGATGATCTGTTCCTGCGGCGTCTGCTCGGAGAGAATTTTTTTCAGCACCTCGTAGCCGCCGACGCTGCGATAATTGTCCAGCGTCCAGGGTTTGTCGAGATGCAGCGTGCGGAAGCAAACTTCATTTGCCATCGGTTACTCTCCCGCCCGGTTGATTGTTATTGTTATCATCATATTCCGGTTTCAATCGAGACCATTGAGAATTTCATCAATACGTTGCGGTGTCAGCTTGCCGTAATAGGTATCACTGATCTGGAACATCGGGGCATCCACGCAGGCGCCCAGACATTCGACCTCCTTGAGAGTGAAACGTCCGTCGTCGGAAGTTTCACCCAGACCAATACCCAACCGTTCCTGCAGATGTTTGACGACCTCGTCGGAACCACACAGCTTGCAGGAGATATTGGTACAGATGCAGATCTTGTGGCGTCCGACCGGATCCAGTTCATACATCGAATAGAATGTGGCGACCTCGTAAACCGCAATGGGGGGCATTTGCAGATATTCCGCCGTCGCTTCGAGCAATTCATCGGTCAGATAGCCCCCGTTTTGATCCTGCAGGATACGCAGGGTCGCCATTACCGCTGACTGTTTCTGATCGGCCGGATACTTGGCAATCCATTGATCGATTTCGGCACGTGATTCGTCGTTAATCAGATGCAGTTTGCTGCCGGCTTTTTTGTGTTGCGCCATCATCGATCGATCTCTCCGAATACAATATCCATGGTGCCGATAATGGCAACCACATCGGCCAGCATGTGTCCTTCGCTCATTTCATCCATGGCCGCCAGATGGGCAAAGCCCGGCGCGCGCACTTTGAGGCGATAGGGTTTGTTGGCGCCATCGGAAACCAGATAGACCCCGAACTCACCCTTGGGATGTTCGATCGCGGTATAGACCTCGCCGGCCGGCAGGGTGTAGCCCTCGGTAAACAGTTTGAAGTGATGGATCAACGCTTCCATGTCGTCTTTCATTTCCTCGCGCTTCGGTGGCGAGAGCTTGTGATCGTCAAGCATGACCGGGCCGGGGTTGTGACGCAGCCATTCGACACATTGCTTGATAATCCGCGCGGACTGGCGCATTTCCTCGATGCGAACCAGGTAACGATCGTAGCAATCGCCATTCACCCCGATCGGTATATCGAAATCCATTTTCTCGTAAACTTCATAGGGCTGCTTCTTGCGCAGGTCCCATTCAATCCCCGAACCGCGCAACATCGGACCGGTGAAACCCAGTTGCATGGCACGCTCGGGCGAAACAACGCCAATACCGACCGTCCGCTGTTTCCAGATACGGTTATCTGTCAGCAGGGTCTCGTATTCGTCGATCAGCGCCGGGAAGCGTTGCGCAAAGTCATCGATAAAATCCAGTAACGAGCCACTGCGGGCCTCATTTAACCGTTTGGTTTCGGCTTCATCCTTGTATTTGCTGCTCTGGTATTGCGGCATTTTGCCCGGAAGATCGCGGTACACCCCCCCGGGTCGATAATAGGCTGCATGCATGCGCGCGCCGGAAACCGCCTCGTACATGTCCATCAGATCCTCGCGCTCGCGGAAGCAATAGAGGAACATGGTCATGGCCCCCACATCCAGGGCGTGGGTCCCCAGCCACATCAGGTGATTGAGAATGCGGGTAATCTCATCGAACATCACACGGATATATTGCGCTCGCAGTGGCGGCGTCACATCCAGCAGCTTCTCCAGTGCCAATACATAGCCGTGCTCGTTACACATCATGGAGACGTAATCGAGCCGATCCATGTAGGGGATAGTCTGGTTATAGGGTTTGCTTTCCGCCAGTTTTTCAGTGGCACGATGCAACAGCCCCACATGTGGATCAGCCCGTTGAATGACCTCGCCATCCATTTCCAGTACCAGGCGCAAAACACCGTGCGCAGCCGGATGCTGGGGTCCGAAATTCAACGTGTAGTTTCGGATCTCGGGCATCGGTTAGTCCTCTTCTTCCTGCGTCAGACGATCGGCATAACGATGATCGTCACGAATGACTCGCTGCTGGGCAACTCGCGGCTCGATACTGACCGGCTGATACACCACGCGCTGCTTATCCGGGTCATAACGCATTTCCACATTCCCGATGAGCGGGAAGTCCTTGCGAAACGGATGACCGATGAAACCGTAGTCCGTGAGTATACGGCGCAAGTCGGGATGGCCTTCATACACGATGCCATACAGATCGAAGGCCTCGCGCTCGAACCAGTTGGCCGAGGCCCAGACATCCACCATCGAGGGGATTACCGGTGGTTCCTCGTCGAGCATCACCTTCAGACGCAGACGATGATTGTGTTTGATCGATAACAGGTGATAGACCGAGGCAAAGCGCGGTCCCTGCCAGGCACCATCACCGCCATAGTCGCGGTAGTCCACCCCGCAGACATCAACCAGCTCGGCAAAAGCCAGTGCCGGATCGTCACGCAGCAGGGTTGCCACCTCAACCAGGTGGTGCTTGTCGGCGGTAACGGTCAGTTGGCCCCAGCTCACATCGCAGGAGTCGATACGCTCGCCAAGTTTTTCCCGGACCTGTTCGGCCAGTTGTGTGTAATATCTGGACATATATAAGGAATCAGCGGGCTATGGTGTTGGTTCTTTTTATTTTGTTCTGCAACTGCAAAATTCCGTACAGCAGCGCCTCGGCCGTGGGTGGGCAGCCCGGCACGTAAATATCCACCGGAACGATGCGATCGCAACCGCGCACCACCGAATAGGAATAATGATAATAGCCGCCGCCATTGGCGCAGGAGCCCATGGAGATTACCCAGCGCGGCTCGGCCATCTGGTCATACACCTTGCGCAGAGCCGGGGCCATCTTGTTGACCAGCGTGCCGGCGACGATCATCACATCCGACTGGCGCGGGCTGGGCCGGAAAATCAGTCCCATGCGGTCCATATCGTAACGGGCCGCGGCGGCGTGCATCATTTCGACCGCACAACAGGCCAGACCAAAGGTCATCGGCCACATCGAGCCGGTGCGCGCCCAGTTGATCAGGCGATCCGCGGTGGTAGTGACATAACCTTCTTTAAGTAACCCTTCTATTCCCATTCCAGGGCTCCTTTTTTCCATTCGTAAATGAAGCCAATAACCAGAATCCCCAGAAAAATCGCCATGGCGACATAGCCAAACAGACCGATGTCTTCCAGCACCACGCCCCATGGGAATAAAAACGCAATTTCCAGATCGAAAATAATAAAGAGAATGGCGACCAGGTAATAACGCACATCGAACTTCATGCGCGAATCTTCAAACGCCTCGAAGCCACATTCATAAGGAGAGAGTTTTTCACTGTCAGGGCGGCTCGGCGCCAGGACAAAGCCCAGCACGATCATGACAACGCCGACCGTTAACCCGACGATCATGAAAAGGAGAACCGGCAGATAGTTCTCTAGCATCGTTGCGTTCCTCCGCCGCATCCCGCAGTGACTGCGGATGTATTTAAAGCCGACTCATCAGGCGGCTTTTGTTTATTATTTTTCTGGTTGATTGATCATCAAGGATCAAAGCCGAGCCAGTCTAGGCTAGCGGCAAACTTTGTGTCAAGTTTGTATAAAGCAGGAATTTCTTTGCATATCAATATCTTGGCTGATTTTTAGGGGTCTATAAAAAAATTCGCTGCTATTAAATATGCCTACTGCATGAGGGTTCATCAGGGTTTGATGACAGAACAAAACATTGCGCTCATCGGCTCCATGGATATGGGGATAAACGGGCCGCGAAAGCCCCTGAGCGGGATAAAACATCGGGCGAGTGAAGGGCCTGGCCCCCGCCATTGACAACGGGAGTAACCTTTCCAGCCAAGTTGTTGATTTATATTACTTTAAACCAACCGAGAAGCCCCTTCTGACACGTGGTTTAACAGCGAAACCCGATGCCAGCAAGAAGCTGCAACTTACATCTTGCCAACCAGGTTGATAAAGACCCCTTCACTGTCATAGTCCAGATCGGTCAGGTCATCGGAAAAATCGGTGTAGTTATACCCCACGCCGAATTTGAAATGATCACCCAGGTGCCGATAGACCCCGAACAGGGCCCCGCTGCGCCGGTCCTGGGCATCGGGCAGATCGAGCAGACGGGCTTCCATAAGCAGATCCCAGCGATGTACGAAGTGCCAGTCGGCGCGCAGGATATACAAACTGGCCTCACTGTCGAAAAATTCGGGGTTGGCACGATCCTGGCTGACCTGGCCCAGACGATGGGCGTATTTACCGCCAAGGCTCCAGCGCCGGCTGAGATCGTAAGTGACATCCAGCGACAGGATATGGCTCTTCTGGATATATTCGGCGGCGGTATTATTCAGTGTCACCTGATCGGCACCGGGCAGATTATAGAAATAGGTATATTTGAACAGCGTGTTCCAGCGATCGTTGTCCACCGGCCGGTAACCGTAACCCAGTACTGCCTCGGTGAATTCCCCGGCATAGAACGTTGACTGGTTGCTCGAACTCTCGGAGTGGTTGTACTTGGCAATCAGTCGCCAGTCCGGGTTGATCTGGTATTTCAGGCTGTTTTTAACCAGCCAGGTACTCAGCTCGCTGTTCGTCCCGTCGCCATAGCGGGTTTCATCCACCCGGTACTCCGCCGCCGCGGCATACTTGATGTTGTCCAGACCATAGCCCAGTGACAGCCCCAGGGCCTGACGATCGATGGTGCTGCCGGCGTTGCGATCCTCCAGCGAACCCACATCCAGGTTGGCACCGACATTCCAGCGATCGTTCGGTGCCAGGTCCACCCCCAGGGTATGGGTCAGGCCAACCGGGACATCACCGTGGGTATAACGCTCCTCGACATAAACACTGGCCGAGTCGGAATAACGGGTCCGGAAGCCGGAACTGAGATTGCCCTTGCGCGAACGCACCCCGTTGTCGGTCCGTTCGTTCTCCAGCGCATAATTAAGATAAAGATTACTGCGATCGGACAGCAGGTATTCCGAGCCGATCCGGGCACCGGTGCCGGTATCGCCTTCCGAGAGTTCCGTATCCAGCAGGAAGCGGCTACTGACCCGGTAACTGCCGCCGATGCCAAGGCGATCATTCTGCTCCCGGTTCTCGGTGGTGTCTGCGGTGAGCTGGGTGAAGCCGTAGGCAGTCCAGTTCGCCTTCGAATTGTATTCGGCCTTGAAGGCAACATCGGTGCGCTTGCCCTGGGTCTGGGTGGTTGGCACGACCGGGGAATCATCCCGACGCGAATCGAAGCGGCTGCCACCGGTCAGCTGCCAGTGATCGTTGAGCTGATAACCGACGCTGACATCCACCGCCGAGGTTTCCAGATCCCCCTTCTGAACCTTCTTGTCGGCCTTGACCCCGAGACTGAGCGACTCGCTCAGCGGCATATCCACGCTGCCGCCGAACTGGTTGGTCTCCACCGGCGTCAGCTGGCCCGGCGCGGAATAGCCCGCCTCGCGGCGCTGGTTATAGAAGGTGGCGTGACCGCGGGCGCCCTCGATGACATCTTCCAGGCGGGCCGCGGCTTCGATCCGCTGGGCACCGGCCCGGGTTGTATTCCCCGACAGATCCGTGGCATCGAAGGTGAAGCCGCCATCCAGCGAGTTTTGCACCGCGGTCCCCGCCCCTTCACTGCTGGCGGCCTCCAGCCTGAGCCAGGTACCGCTGTTCTTGCGCAGGGTCAGGTCCAGCCCGTTCAGCGTGCTCTCACTCCCATTTTCATCCTGGGAACTGTTGGTGATCCCCAGTTTCACCTGATCGTTGAACCAGTAATGGGCGCGGCCACCGGTCGCCACCTGGTTCAGCTCGGTAAAGCCGGGGGTATATTCATAACGGGCTACCAGGTAGGCCGGGTTGCCATCCCCTGCGGTCGCCTCCACCAGCGTGTTGTCACTGGCGGTGGACGACAGGGGTTCACTGAGCAGGACCCGTCCCTGGATGTAATCGATGTCGTAATCGATGCCGGGAGTGAGGTTCTGCACACCGATCACGATACCCGAGTCCTTGTCACGCACCTCCACGCGTAACTTTTCGGAGCCGATGGTGATATCCTGGTGGTTGAGGAAATAGAGTGAACCGCCGGTGCCGCGGTATTCGTCCCGCGCGGCGACCGTACCCGGATCGGCGGCAAACCCATCCACCGAATAACGTTGTTCACCAAAACCGGTGGTTTGATCCGACTCCAGGTGCAGGTTACCGCCGTACAGGCTGCGATCGACCTGGGCCAGTTCACTGTCCAGGTAGTCGATGTCGAAGTTACCCCACAGCCCGTAGTCCTCGTCCTTTTTCAGTTTGACGTAGAACTTGCCCATGGTCGGGGCCAGCTCTTCCACGCTACTGTCATCGGCAAAGGTGGGATAGTAGTAATCGGGATCCAGCCGGCGGAATACCGCATCCGGCGACTTCTGGGTAAAGTTGCTGAAAATTTCGTTGATCGGCCCTTCGCGGGTATCCGCGCTGGCGGTCAACTGCCACTTTTCGCCAAACTTGCCGTTGAGGAAGAAGGCCAGCTGGCCATCCACATTCCAGTCATTGTCGTAATGGGTGGTATCGCCGGTAACCAGTTCGGCGGGACCGTTGGTACTGTCCCGGGCCGCGGTAATATCCGCCATCCCGACATAGAACCAGTCACTTTTGCGCATGTCCAGATCGCGCAGGAACAGCTCACCATTACCCTGTTCATCCAGTACCGATACTTCCACGCTGTGCAGACCGCCGGGCAGGATGGTCTCGGCAACAAACTCGCCGTTGTCACTCACCGGTACCGGCTGGCCGGCTAGCCAGACATCATGTCCGTCCGGAACGGCCTTGCCATCGACCCGGACGGTTCCGCCCTGCAGGGGAATATTCTGCAATGTCAGCCGGTTTTCCCCGTAGCCGACACGCAGCTCGCGTTCGCTGTCCAGCATCTGATCGGCCTGTTCCAGCTGATCGACGATCCACAACGGCTGGGGCTCAGTCTCATCGAAGTGCCCTTCCTCGTCATAGACCCGCAACACGTAGTGCAGCGTCATCAGTGGCGCGTTGAACTCGACCAGACGGGGCTGCCATTGCCCATAACCATCGGCATCCAATTCGATCACCGCGAGCGGTTCGTCCCGCGTGGATTGATCTTTTTCAAACAGGCGAACTTCGGAGCGTTCGATAAAGCTGGCGTAGTTGCTATAGGCGCGGAAGCGCACCCGGTTGTCCATCAGCTCGCTGGCCGGATCGTTCAGGTAACTGATGGTCCGTGGCCAGGCTGTAACATTCAGGCGTGGTTTAAGCTGCAACGGATCGAAGCGGAAGCGGATATCGGTTTTGTCCAGGGCCACGTCGGTACAGCGCTGGATATCGGCACTGCTGTGGTGGGGATCGTGCAGGGGCTCGCCATCCACGGTGATGCGCATCAGGTTCAGTGCATAGGGATTCTTCGGTTCGGTCTCGCGGTTAATTCGCGTGATGTCCATGCCCTCGGTTTCATCCAGTATCGCCAGCTCATCGTAGACGATCTGCACGACCACGCGGGATTCAAACTCGTCATCGAAATCCCGGGCGATCACCTCATCGGTCTGCACATAACCGCGCCCCTCCACCTCGACCTGCTGGTCGCTCAGGGCGATCTCATCGCGAATCTGTTGCATGACCCGCCGGGCGCGGGCAGTCGACAGACCAATGTCATCGCCATAGAGCATGGCAGTACGGCGTTCCAGGCGCTCGTTGCTGGTGTAACCGATAAAGCGCAGACGAACATTGGTCTTCTCGGCAATCTGCTCCATCAGGCGTTGCACATGGGAGGCATAACCACGCGGGATCTGTGGATCGCCGTTACGGAAATAGATCGGCTCCAGCGGGCCGGTGGGTGGCTCGTACACCCGGGTCACGGTTTCGGCCGCGGCATCCTCGGGGCAGGCCTGAATCTCGTCGTTCATCACTTCCAGCGGATCGTCGTACCAGAACTCGACCTCGATACGCCGGTTGAGAGCCCGGCCGCTGGCCGAGTCGTTGCTGGCCACCGGCCGGGAATCACCTTTGCCGTCGCTGCTGATCGCGCGGTCCGGCAGGTTCAGCTGCTCCTGCACCACCAGCGCCACCCGGCGGGCATTGGCCTTGGACAGCGCCAGGTGATCGCCGTAGATCCGCAGCGCCCGATCGCCCAGCGGCAGGTTATCGGTATGGCCGATGAAGCGGATCATGACATTGTTTTTATCGCGCAGGTTGACCAGGGTGCGGCGCAGTTCGTTGAGGAAGCGTGCCGGGATATCGACCTGGCCCTGTTCCATTCGCAGTGGTGCCACCAGGTTCTTCAACCGGACCCGTTTACTGTAACCCTGCTTGTAACGGATCTTGCACACGGTCTCCATGCGGCAGACCTTGACCCGCTTGATCTCGGCCTGTTTGACCACTTCCCGGTCGACGACTTTTTCACTGACCTCGTCATACCAGACCTCGACCTCGACCCGACGATTACGTGCCTTGCCGGCGGCGGTGGCATTGCTGGCAATCGGCTTGCTGGCGCCAGCGCCGTCGTAGGAGATCGCCTCCGGTGGCAGATCCAGCGCGCGCTGGAAAAACAGTGCGGCAATCTCGGCGCGCGCGCGGGACAAACCGTAGTTATCGCCATACTCCTGTCTGGCCTGGCCGCTGAGGCGATCGCTGTCGGTATGACCGATAAAGTGCAAGCGCACGTTGGTGCGATCCTTCATCTTGTTCAGTACTTCGCGCAACATGCCAACAAAACGCTGCGGAATCTCCGCTTCCCCGGACTGGAACGGGATGGGTGGCACTACATCCTTGAGTTTGCGGGTGGTGTACTGTTTCTCGATTGCCTTCTCGGTCTCGACGACATCGCCCTGGCTCACAGTGGATGCGTCATCTTCCTGAGCCCAGAGCTGGAGAAACTCATCGACCGACATCTGGTGTTCACTGTTCGGTGGAACCGGCTCCTCGGTGGTCGATTCGGCGGCGATGGCCGGTAACGCCAGGCCGAGCACGGCAACCAGTAACAATCCCTGGCGAGGCCAATGGTGAGTCATCAACAGACGGGATAACCAGTGCATCACAGGTCACCCCCCGCATCCGGTCCACCGCTGCGCCAGAACACCTCGGTTTCGATGCGCAGCTTGTACTGATCCTGCCAGCGCGCCTCGACCATTTCCTGGACTGCCTCGAGTCGATCTTCTACCAGGTCCTCCGTTTCGTTCTCCGCCAGATAAGAGAGTCGTAGAATCGAGGCCGAGCGGTTCAACTGTTCGATCAGCAGATCCAGGCGCGGAATCCACTGCGGTCGCATCTGGGTGGTCTGCGGTTCGAATACGGCATCGGCCAGGTCCAGCCGTATCACGCGATGGACACTGGCACCGAAGTTGAACTTGACGATCTTGCCGCGGGTAATGCGTTTGACCCGCGGGTTCTCGGTTGTAACCCGGTAACCGCTCGGCAAACTGCGCTCATCCAGCTTGACGATAAAGTTGGAACCGCGATCCCGGTTGGGCACGATGGCGCAGGTAATATGGAAGCGTCCATGCTCATCGGTGGTAACCACCAGACCACGGGCGGTAGCGACCCGGGCACTGGGCAGACCGGCCTCGCCCTCATCCTGATAACCGTTATGGTTGCGATCATCGAAGACCTTGCCGATGATGTCTGAACAGTCGAACGTGGGATCGGCCACCACCCGCACCGTGGCCCGCGCCTCGCCGGAGACATTACTGCCGGTCACATTGTTGAATACCTGGACCCGGTTGATGTACTCCCCTTCCCCGACACCGGCACCGACGACCAGCAGCATCTTGATGGTCAGGCTGGAGTTGGCCGGCACGATCAGGTTCGACCAGGTGAGCTGGCGACCGTTGACGATCGGCTCCCGCTTGCTGTCGTTAACCCGGCTTGAACCGCTGACATACTTGAAACCGGGCGGGAAAGTATCCACCACGTTCAGGCCGGCCAGCGGTGCCGGCAATGTGTTGTTGAGGGTGATGGTATAGGGCACCAGATCACTGCGCGTCACATTGACCTTGGCCGACACCTTGGACACGGCCACTGCTGCGCCGAGTTCCGGATCCAGCGGGATATGGTTGTTGAACAGCTCACTGTGCCCCGGGGTCAAAGTGTTGTTCAGCGTCAGCTTGAGATAGTAGCTGGTGCCCGCGGTGCTGCCGCTGTCATTGAACGGCTGGGGCGCCGCCGAGGTTTGCGCCTCACAGTGACTGGCGGTGGCCGGGATGGCATCGCTGGCGGTGCCGGGACAGGACGGCACATCAAAGGCGGCGGTCGAGCCGTCGGTGGTGGCCGGAATCAGTTGCGACGGTGCCGCGGTATAGCCGTTGCCCGGTGCGGTTACCTGGATCAGATAATCGTCCCCGGGGGTACATTCCGGCTGACTGAAGTTCAGCCCGAACTTGTAATAACCGTTGGCCAGGGTCACCTGTCCCTGCTGGGCCGGATCGTCAAAACAGCTGGCCGGTAACTGCAGGCTGTCCGAGGCGCGCAACATGACCAGGCTCGCGCCGGCGACCGGCGTGCGCAGCACCGCATCGTAGGTCACCCCGTTGGGCTGGGCCGGCAGATTCAGATTGGGCGTGTTGCTGCCCGAAGTGACCACGATGTTGCTGATCCGTTGCTGACCGTCGGTAAACGGCGAATCGGTCAGTCCCAGCGACGCGGTATTACTGCCGGCATTCGGGGCGGCAAAACGCAGCTCATAACTGTCACCGCTGACATCGTTCGGGGCGATACCGTTGAACTGGTAGTCGCCGTCACTGTCGGTGGTAGTCGAGGCGAACGGGCTGCCATTGCGATAGAAATCAACCGTCCACCCGGCCAGTGACGTTTCACCACTGTCGTTGCCTGTATCAAAATCGGCATCGTGCCACAGCCGACCGCTGAGGCCGGCCACGCCCGGGGTACCGCCGACATCGATGGAGACACTGGCGGTTTCGCTGCGGGTCGGTGAATCCCAGTCCACCTGGCCTGTATTGGTGATGGTGGTGCCCAGCGCGAGGGAACTGTCGATAGCGGCGCGAAAACGCAGCACGATCGTATTACCCGGTTGCAGATCGCCGTAGGTAGCGGCGTAGTCGGCGGTGAGGATCGGATCGCTGAAGCTGACCCCGCTGCTGCTGCCGTTCATACTGCCCGACCCGGCCACGTAGTTGAGCTGCCCGGCCACCGGCAGATCCAGGTTGTCGGTGATCACCACGTTGCTGGCCGCCACGCCACTGTAGTTGGTGACCCGGATGACATACTCCAGCTGATCGCCGGGTTCGGCGGCCCCGCCACCGACCACGTTGACCTCCTTGGTGATCGATAGTTGCTGCACGTTACCCACGACGACCACGGTCGGCTGATCGCCATTGGCATCGTTCCCGTCCCAGTCAGTCAGCTCATCGGGGAGTTCGTTGGTACTCACCGTGCCCTGGTTACTGATCAACGTCCCTACCGCCGTGCCTGCATTGACCTGTACATCGAACGTCACGGTGGCCTGTTCACCGGCGGTTAAGGTTCCGTTCCCGGCGGTGGGCAGTGGCGGCGTCAGATCGGCGGAGCTGACAGGCATACCGCTTTCCAGTGCCGAGGTACCGGCCGAGGGATCCGCCACACTGGAGCCATTCAGGGTAGTGGTACCAGCAACATAACTGGTGTCGGCGGGGATCGGATCGGTCAGCACCACATTGGTCGCCGGCAGGGCACCGAGGTTGGAGACCGTGATGGTGTAACGCAGGCTATCACCGGGATCGACCAGCCCGTTGCCATTGACATCGTTATCGACGACCACGGTCTTCTGCGAATCGATTAATGGCACATTGCCTACCACGTCGATGGTGGGATCATCGAGCTGACTGGTTGAGGGATCATCGCTGGGTTCTTCGTTGAAGCTGCCGCTGCCCTGCCCGTCGCCGGTGACGATACCCTGGTTGGCAATCACCGTCCCGTCGACGGCATTGCTGTCCACCACCACATCGAAGGTGATGGTGGCGATATTGGTGGTGCCGCCACTTTCGGCGCGCAGGAAACCGGCGGTGGTATCTTCCGGTGCATTGATCAACATCCCGTTTTGCAGAGCGGAGACACCGGCCGAGGGATCGGCCACCGTGCTGCCGTTCAGGGTAGTACTGTTGGCCACATAGCCGGTGTTACCGGGAATCTGATCCGTCAGGGTGACGTTGACCGTGTTCTCCGTGCCCACGTTCTGCACGGTGATGGTGTAACGCAGGGTATCGCCGGCCTCGAGCAGGTCGGGATCGCCGGTGAGATCCTGGGAGCTCTTCCAGACCTCGAAAGCCGGGGCCGAGTCGACCGTCACCGCGGTGGGATCTTCATCACCTTCGGTGTTGGGATCGTCGGTGCCATTGATATTGGGATCGTCACTGTCCCGGGTCAGGCTGTCGAGGATGATCAGCTGGGCCTGGTTCAGTACCTGGCTGCCACTGGTGATCACCGGCGCCAGGTCGACTTCATAGACAAAACTCAGGCTGTCGTTGGCATCGCCCTGGGCATCCAGATCGAGATTTTCGATCAACAGCAGCCCGGTGCCACTACTGCCACCGTTACTGTCCGAACTGTCGGTGGCGCCGGTCGGCAGACTGCTGACAAGGTTGAGAGTTCCGGCGGCAAACATGTCCTGGCTGCTGTTCAGCCGATCCAGCTCATCGCGCAGGGTGAAATCGGTCAGCGGTACATCGCTGATATTGGTGACGGTCACCGTATAACGCAGAGTATCACCGGGTTCGGCATTGCTGGCAGGATTCTGCCCCGAGGTGACGTTCTCCACCACCTTGCGGAATTCGAGCACCGGCAGTTCGGAGGTAATAGTGTGAGCATCCTCATGATCCACGGTGCCGGTAGTGCCATCGCTCAGGCTGCGGCTATAGGTGCGGTTCTCGTCGACGGCTCCGCTGCCATCGGTATCCAGGCTGTACCACTCGGTCGCACCGGCCACGTTGGTCATTGATTCGGATTGGGGTGTATCAACATCCAGCTCCGCCTGATAGGTGACGATCAGCCGCTGGTTCGGTTCGACCGATGCTGCCGCGGTGGCAAAGGTAATGGTCAGGGTGCAATCCGGCGCCGCGGTAAAGTCGACCGTGTAATCACTGCCTTCGGTCAATACACCCGAGACCGGCGTGCTGCCATCGGACTCGAACACCTGGGCCGTAATACTGGTTGGCGCGCTATCGCACATCCCGCCCGGCGAGGGATCGAGGTTGGGCAGTTGATCGCTGAGGGTGATGTCCCAGGCGGTACTGCTGCCCACGTTCTGCACGTCCAGGGTAAAGGTGCCCGGGATGCCCAGTTGCAGCTGGCCCGGCCCGGACTTGCTCAGAGTCAGATCCGGTTCGACCACATTGATCGCCGCCGTGGTATCGCTCAGGCTTTCTGAGGCTCCGCTCTCACCGTTGAGATAGGTGACGGTTGCCTGGTTTTGCAGACTGCCGCCCGAGGCGGTGGCGGGATCGTCGGCAATCCGCGCATACAAGTTGATCCGAATCACCGGGTCGATGGCGTTGACGGTGGTGTCATCTTCGCTGTTCGTAACCACCGTGCCGATGTCCCAGGTCGCCGTGCCCGTGGCACCATCGGCCGGATAACTGTTGAACGCACTTTCGCCAGGGGACTGGCCGTTGATCGTGGCGATGCCCTGGAAGGTATAACTCACATCATAGGTCGAGTTGTTTTCCAGTACATAATCCAGACCACTGAAAGCCAAATCATCGATGATGTTCAGATTCTGCGTGGTGCCCTCGGGCAGAGTGACTTCGATCTGGAAGTGCTTGAGGGCACCGATCACCGGTTCCACGCTGGTATCCAGATCGGTTTTGCTGATGGTCAGTGCGGGGACGACGGTCTGGGCCGTTGCCGTGGTCTCATAGTCGTTCAGCGTATCGCCGGCATTGGGCAGGGCACCGTTACGCAGGCCGTCGGCACTGCCATCGCTGCCAATGCTGCCACTGCTGTTTAACGCGGTGGACTGACCCGGCAAGGAGGTCCAGCGGCCCTGCAGGGTGTTGTCCAGAATCTCGTGAGGTTCGGCACCGATATCGACCCGCACATCAAAGGTAAAGGTACGGGTCTCGCCGACATCGATCGCGTAATCCGGGTTACTGCTATTCCATTTAAAAATGGGACGGTTTGCGCCAAGGGTGGTGGTATCGACCATATCGGGCGGATCGGCTCCGCTCGGGTTGCCCAGGTAGGTCAGGCTGGAGCCGACCAGGTCATCCAGCACCTGCAGGTTATAGGCCGTGGCACTGCCGGTATTGGTGGCGGTGACCGTGACAGTCAGCACGTCCGCCGCATCGCTGTTGGCCACGGCAAAGGATTTGCTCAGAGCGATCGCCGGTTCACGGACCACCAGGTCGACCTGGTCATAATCCAGGCTCTGCGTACTGCCGGCATCATCGACATAACTCAGGCGGGCCACGGTCGCCGGATCACCATTGCTGATGGTTGTACCGTCGACATTATCCAGAATGTTTTCAACCCGGGCGATAAAGGTGACCGGGAATTCAAAGCGGTTATTACTGGTGGCGGCAGTCAGTTCCTGATCGCCGAAGTTCCACTCCACCAGGCTGTCGGTACAGGTGGGCGTGAACTGGCCACCGGGCGAGAAGCCCGCCTCACTGTATGGCGGCGCATCCAGGTTGATTACCGGCGCCTCGCTACAGTCGATACCGGCCGGCAATTCGTCGCGGATAACAAAGTTGCGCAGGTTGGCCACCGGAATCGAGGCCCGCAATTCATATTCCACCTCTTCGCCGACAGAGACAGCCTGTTGTGGCGCCCCGCTAATCGGGGTATTGGACAATTGCAGGATTGACTTGGGCTGGGTCTCCAGCGGCAGGATCTGAACCGTGGCCGAGGCATCAGCCGAAGTATAAGAACGCGCCCCGCCAAGCTCGCCGGTATCGCCCGGGCTCACTGTCTGGTTACCGCTGTCCCCTTCCAGGCTGTCGTAATCGGCCGAGACGGTGTTGGTCAGGGTCTGTAACGGCGCCACCGTGTCGTCGGGATCGACCCGGTAATAGAAGGTCACACTGCTGCCGGCATCGAGCTTGAGTAGTGCATCACTGTGGGTATGGGAAGTGGTGATGGTCGGTGGTGTGCCGTTCTCCACCGTGTTGTCACTGATACTACCCTCGCCGTCGGTATCGGCGCCGTCGATCAGCCCGTCGCCATCGTTATCCAGGCCATCGTTATTGAACGGAATGACATAGACCAGGTCGCTGCTGTCAAGGAGATCGGTCGAGGCAATGTTATAGGCCGGCGCCCGATCCACACCGGAACTGCTGGCCTCGTTGGTCAGTGTGACTCTATATATATAGGAATCCTGGGTATCGCCATCGTCAGCGCTATCCACGAAATTGCTGCAGCCGGTGCCGGTACCGTACAGATTTTCGTTACAGACTTCCTTGGTGACCAGGATATTCGGTTCGGTAACCGTCAGGTCAACCCGGCGCACCGACTCCTGCGGATAGCCGACCGTGCTGGGCCCCAGGGTATAGACTTCCTCGGTACCGGCATCGGAAAAAACCGCTTCAAAGGTTGAAACCAGAATATTACTGCTGGTAGCGGCGTGGAGATTGGGGGCGGTCCGGCTGTTTAGGGCATCATTCAAAATACGGGTGGTTGCATCGGCCTGGAACCACTTGTCCCGGACCGTGATACGTTCGGCCGGGACATTCTGGTTAAAAGTCCAGTCAAAGTTACCCTCGTCCAGCGGCGCTGGGGGCGGGTTGAGACTGATGCCGAGGATCTCCGGGTCACTGGTCAGAGTGGGATCGGTAGAGGAGATATAACCCTGGCCATCCGGCAGCTGATCAACCACCTGGATGCGTTGTACGGCAATATAATCGAATCCCGGGGTCTGAAAACCAAACCAGCCACCGGTCTCGATATGAAAACTGCATTCCTCGCCAATCTCGACATTGGTATCCGGCATGGATGGCGGTGGATTGTTTTCAGAGCACGTGCCAAGCTGATCCTTGGTCAGGTTGAATCCGACCACCCGCGCGCGAATCGCGTCCAGACTGTAATTGTTGGCCCGGTCGGTGATGCCGTC
>JAXHTI010000048.1:0-18011 GCA_034190045.1 Pseudomonadota bacterium | reverse complement strand
TTGATGATCTACTCTCTGCGTCGTGTCGAACGGATCGAGTCGCGCCTGATCGATCGCGCTGAACTGCTCAGCTGGGAAGCCACGCACGATCCCCTGACCAGCATCTGGAACCGTCGTTTTCTGGAGCACCGGGTCAATCAGTTACTCGACGGGAAATATCCGCCCGAGCCGCAGCATGTGTTGATCTATATCGATCTGGACAACTTCAAACCGATCAACGATACCTACGGTCATTTTCTGGGCGATGATTTTCTGCGCGCCATTGCCAGGTGTGCCGAAAGCTGCATTCGCAAGAACGATACCCTGGCCCGCATCGGGGGTGATGAATTCGCCGTGCTGCTGGAAAACTGCACGGCGGAGAAAGCCGGCGCCATTGCCGAATGTATCCGTACCAGTATCAACAACTGCAGTATCGACTATAACGGCCAGACGATTCGTATAGATGGCTGCAGTATCGGCATTGCCAACTTCGACGAAACCCTGGAAGATTTTCATCATCTGCTCAAGCAGGCGGATCATGCCTGTTACAGTGCCAAGCGCGCCGGCAAAAACCGCATCAGCCTCGCCAACGATCGTTAATTGTCGTGCAGTGCCGCACGTGATACCCGCTGCCGCTTGTAACCGGTGGTGGTGCGAATCCGTTTCCACATGGTCCAGACATACAGCGCGATTGCGATGATCTGCAAAGCGCCTCCGGCGATCACCACCCAGGGCAACAGGGCTGCATCACCCATGCCGCGTCCCAGTTCGCCGCCGGCGCGTAATAACGTCCCGCCCAGTAACAACCAGTAAACGCCCCGGATCATGCTTTCCCGGTAACGGGGATCGTCGCGGGACGGTTTGGGAAACAGCCACAACGCCACGCCGAGGATCATGAACATGACAAAACCGACGAACATGATGTGCGTGTGCGCCGAAACCAGGTAAGGATGCGGCCACTCGCCGTGCAGTTCGCGCTGCAGCAACATCCAGCCACCCAGCAACAGGCCGAGGATCAAAAACACGAAGGCGGTTTTGACAAAACGTCTTGGCAATTCAGTCATGGCACGTCAGTCCAGGCTCAGGGCATAGGAAAACAATACCAGATCGATGCCGTGATTGGGTTTGCTGAAACCGGCGTTGGAATAATGCATATAGACCAGCCCCAGATCGTGCCGGCCCCGTTGCCAGCCAAACCCCAGCTGATCCTCGAATTGCCAGTGACTGCTCAGGATGCGCCCGGCGATCCGGGTCTCATCCAGATACGCCACACCAATGCCCCCCTGCAGATACCAGGGGGAGCCGCCCCGCTGCCAGGTAAACACCGGTGAATAGGCTACTGCCGTGATCGACTCACTGCCTTTGCGCCAGCGGTTGATCGACAGGGCATGAAAGCCCGAGAGCCTCCCGCCCTGGCCGAGCGATATTTCCCGGTCCCAGCCGCGTTGCCAGGCCAGGCGCAATGCGTCGCTGTTCTCGCTGCCCTTGCCCACGGCCAGCTCGAGCGCCTGCTCCGCTTTGGCGGGCATACCCAGAACCAGCAACAGGAGCGCGATGCCTGAGCCGGCCGGGCGTTTCAATCGTTGCAGCACAACGGTTATTCCTGGTCCCAGAGCAGATTCAGCATCTCGCTCTCGTGTCGATGTTGCCGCACCGGGCACTCGGGACAGCCTTCGGACGTTGGCGGGTTACGACAGCCCCGGCACTGCTTCACCCGCGCCCGGGCCGCACTCAGAGCCTGTTTCAGATTTTGCAGGTCCTCGAGCTGGTGATCGATGTGAGCGATCACTTCATCCAGACGGGCGGGCACCCGCTGGCTGCCTTCGTCCCCTGTGCGGCACTGTTCGCGGGTCTGCACCAGGTCCCGGATCGCTTCCAGGCTGAAGCCCTGGCCGGCCAGCGCGAGAATCGCCTGCAGGCGGGCCAGATGCAGCGCGTTATACAAGCGGGTGCCGCCTGCGCTGCGCAACGGGGTTAACAGGCCCGCCTCTTCGTAATAGCGAATCGTGCGCACCGTGGTGCCCAGCTGCGCTGCCAGCTCACCGATCTTGTAGCTCATGTCCCGTTCGACTGTTTTCGTATCCAGAAATAATACAATCCCTCTCGCTCCTGCTGTTGCAGCAGCGAATGGGCGGTCATGTTGCAATAGGCAGGAATATCCTGAACCATCGACACCTTGTCCGAAACCACCAGAACAATCTCGCCGTTGCCAAATGTTCTGAAAGCCTGGCTCAAACGAATCACCGGCGCGGAACAACACAGCCCCTGGATATCCAGCAAATGGTCATGTTCCGGTATCTCCATCACATACCAACCAGCTGTGCGTGATACCCGGCCGCTTCCACCTGCCGCAGCAACATTACCGAATCGGCGACCTCGGGGTCGTAGCTGATCAGCAACAGGTGCGGACGGTCACTGGCGAAACGGGGCGCAATCACCCCGTTGCAGCCGCGCAGGGACTCTTCAAGCGAGTTCTGTTCGTCGGCAGCCAGGTTCTCATCTACATGGATCATGATGTCACTGATATTCATTATCTTCTCCTTTCGGGCTGGTTCGCTAATATCTAACGTTAACGTAAGATTAGACTATCCCGAACGCGAATGCCAGCCGAACCCGGCATCCCCTCCCAACGAAAAACGGCCTGTAAAACAGGCCGTTAACCTTCCTGGCAAGCGGGCTCGAGCTCAGCCCACTTTCGGCAAGTGGTGCAGCGCCTCGTCGATGGCCTCGGCCGGGTACTCGAAATCCTCCAGCTCGCCGCTGAAGTACTTGTCGTAGGAGCCCATGTCGAAATGGCCATGGCCGGAGAGGTTGAAGAACAACGTCTTCGCCTCGCCGCTCTCGGTGCAACGGTTGGCCTCGTCGATCACCGCGCGAATGGCGTGATTGGACTCGGGCGCGGGGATGATCCCCTCGGCGCGCGCGAACTGGACCCCCGCCTCGAAGGTCGCCAGCTGCGGCACCGCCACCGCCTCGATCAACCCTTCATTATAAAGTTGCGAGACCAGCGCCGAGTCGCCGTGATAGCGCAGGCCACCGGCGTGGATGCCCGGCGGCACGAAATCGTGACCCAGGGTGTACATCTTCATCAGTGGCGTCAGGCCGATGGAATCGCCGAAATCGTAGGCGTAATGGCCGCGGGTCAGGGTTGGACAGGAGGCCGGCTCCACCGCCACCAGCCGCACGTTCTTGCCGGCCGCCTTGTCGGCGAAAAACGGGAACGCCGCGCCACCGAAGTTGGAACCGCCGCCGCAGGGCGCGAACACCATGTCCGGATAGTCACCGGCCTTCTCGAACTGTTTCTTGGCCTCCAGGCCGATCACGGTCTGGTGCAACAGCACGTGATTGAGCACCGAGCCCAGCGCATAATTGGTGTCCTCGCGCGAGGCGGCCTCTTCCACCGCTTCGGAGATGGCGATGCCCAGTGAGCCGGGCGAGTTCGGGTCTCTGGCCAGGATCTGGCGTCCCGACTGGGTCTGATCGGTCGGGCTGGGCAACACCTCGGCGCCCCAGGTCTGCATCATCGAGCGGCGAAACGGCTTCTGCTCGTAGCTGACCCTGACCATGTAGACCCGCACCTCGATGCCGAACTTCTGGCCCACCAGCGCCAGCGACGAGCCCCACTGCCCGGCACCGGTCTCGGTGGTCAGGCGGCGAATGCCTGCCTCGCGGTTGTAATAAGCCTGGGCCACGGCGGTATTGGGCTTGTGCGAGCCCGCCGGGCTGACCCCTTCATACTTGTAATAGATCTTTGCCGGCGTCCCCAGCGCCGCCTCCAGCTGATGGGCGCGATACAGCGGTGAGGGTCGCCACAGCTGATACACCTCGCGCACCGCCTCGGGAATCGGGATCCAGCGCTGGTCACTGACCTCCTGCTCGATCAGCGACATGGGAAAAATCGCGCTCAGCGCGTCAGGGCCAATAGGCTGGCCGTCCGGGCCCAGCGGCGGCAACGGCGCATTGGGCATATCGGCCACCACGTTGTACCACTCGGTGGGCATTTCGGATTCTTCGAGCAGGATCTTGGTTTGAGACATCGCACTCCCCTTTAGTGTTTTATTAGCCGCTGACGGCATTGCACCGGCCGGTTATAAAGGCGTGGAAGGAAAATACTACCTGATGTGCCAGGCGATGAGAACACAATGCCATGCACCCGGACTTGATGTTCGTCAAGCGGTGACGACACAAATATCAGCAAGGCTGTTTATATGGTATACGCCCAGGTCCGCCCTGCTCACGGGTGCCGGCCGGATGTCGCTGTCAAACCAGATTTGTCTGTTCTATCTCGCGGGCAATTTTGCGGGCTTCGTTAAACACCATGCCCAGTTTTGACGAAGGTCTCGAAACAATGGCCAGCACAGCCCTGGCACCGATCTGAACAACAAGCACGCAACCATTTTCACCTTCAATAAGCACTTGTTTCAGGTTGCCACGTTCGAGCTCGGATGATGTCTTTGCCCCGAGCGACAACAGGGATGCACACATCGCCCCGAGTCGATCCTGATCGATGCTGTCCCGCATAACCGAGGCCAGGCTGATCCCGTCGCGAGTCATAACAGAAGAGGCTTCTATATCATTGGAGACATTGTTCAATCTTTTCAGAATAGGCTTGATTGCCTGCCCAATATCCTGTTCACTACTACTCATAACGAACCCTCGTTAAACAGCCTTTACTAACCGGTTAAAATCGCCTTACCTCAGGCACTCTGTAGATTCTCACTACACCCCGGGCAATATACTTTGCCGGTACGAACATGGTATGTCACAGTAGCGCCGGCAGTAATTTCCCCGGAACACTGGTCACAAAGGGTCGCCACTTCCAGAGTTTCCATGCTGTAGCCTTCGACAGGCCGGACAACACCACCAAACTTCAGTTCGAAAGGTTCAGATTTTACAATCACCTTGCGGAACGTCTCCTCCACGGCCCGCCAGCGCTGGATAAAATGCTCGGGCAACCCATGCTCGCGCAAGCAATGTTCCATAAGCGCTTCCCGGTAATCAAACAATTCGTTGGAAATAACCATCCAATGATGTGCAGCCTTGGGATGCTCACCAAAATAACATTTCTCCCCGGTGAAAATGGACTTCAGGAAAGAAAACTGCTTTTCAATTGCACGTTGTTTTGTGACCCCTTCGAAAAAATGGGCCAGGCGCTCATCTTCGTAAACACGACTGTAAAACGTCTCGAGGATTTTCCGCAGCCCGCGCCCTTCCTGCAACGCCTGCCACATCTCGCCGTCAGGTGCCAGAACCCCGTGACGTTTGTGATAATGTTTGTACATTTTTTAATTCCATTCGGACAGACAGCCCGTGAACGGACTGCCTGTCCGCTTCTATGCGAATTAAGCTACCCCTTCCAGACTTGTCATTGCCTGGCGCGCCTTGGTCAGTGCCATCCCGAGGTTGACACTTTTGCGACAGACATACGCGACAACATGTTCCTCGTTGCTTTTCATTCGTGCGAATATGTGAACCAGGTTATCGCTGTTAATTATAATTTCCTGAAAATAGTGGTGACCATCATCGTCAACTCCACGCGCCTTTTTGAAAAGGCTTTCAATAGTGGAGACATTGCTTCCCTGAAAGAGATCCGCAGTAGCCGCGGCCAGGATATCCATAACCTCCTGCGGATGCGAATCCACAGTCTTGATGCCCAGAAGCATCCCTGTGCTCAAATCCACGTAACCACCGGCCAGACACTCCGGAATCTCTCCAATGGTTTTAGCAATTGCCTGATCTAGTGACATAGTAATCTCCTAAGCTGAACTCATAATCATTCTTATGCAACATCGCCGGCCGTCGCTGTACCTTGCCTGATGACATAGTCAGCGAAACCTTCGATAAACTTCACCTGTTCCTCTGACTGTACCCATCTGGGTTCAATCTTTCGGACAGACTCCAACGCATCCAATGCACTTTTACCTTCCATAACCAGTTGCGCCGCGAGCATGGTTCCGGTTCTACCCAGCCCCGCCTTGCAGTGATAGGCAACCGGTTGCCCGCTGGCAATCCGGTCCTGAACCCGTCGACACATCGCATATGCCTCTTCAAACTTCGGCGCTTTCATATCGATAATCTTTAGCCACATACTTTCGATGTCGTACTCACCCAGCTTATCTGCGCTAAATGGTTGCTCGGTCAGCGAGACAAGAACCTTGACCCCAACGCGTTGCAGGGCCCGTAAATCGTATTCCACATCGGCAACAATACCTGGCATCGGGGTTCCAGCCAGCTGTCCTTTCATTAACCATGAAAACCCTCTCGGGCCGAATGAATCATTCATGTATTCACGTGCAACCTGTGGCAGCGGCGGTGGGGTCGGGATAGTCGCCGAGCTATCAAGGTCTTCTTTTTTCGCATTGGGCGAGGGCACATGACAGGAACCTGTACGAAGAAAACTCCGGGTCACATCATTTTGCGGTGAAGCAAAAAAATCCCCGGTATAGTTACATTCCTGAATCCAGCCTCCCGCCAGAAGAGCAGTAATATCGGCAAAATTTTTCGCTTGTTTCTGGTTATGCAATACCACCAGTACGGCATGCTCTTCACCCAGCCGGGAAAGATATCTAAGTATCCTCTCAGCCCCGGCTTCATCCAGATCTGCAGTAGGCTCATCCACACACAACAGTCGCGGTTTCGACACGGCAACCCGCGCAATAGCCAGATAGCGTTGTGTCGGTATGGATAACTCCACAACCGGTTTTTCAAGATGCTCTGTTAATTCGGTAAGACCTGACTGAACCAGCAATCGAATTGCCAGATCTTTCCGCTCACTCCTGGTCAGTGCATCTGATTCCGGTAATTCGTTCAGAATATTGTCCTGCACATTAGCTGTAATAAGCTGCATACTTTGTGATACCAGCATCGGGAACTCCGACTTACCGAGCTCTTCCCCAATATAGGTCGCCTCACCCCAGACACTCAGGTTACAAAAAGCATTATTCACTCCACAGATGGTACGCAACAGGGTTGATTTCCCGGTCCCGGATGGTCCAAGTAACGCGAATATCCCACACTGTGGAATTTCCAGATCAACTGTTCGCAGGACGATACTCTTGCCAAAGGCAACTCCGTACTTTGACAGACTTAAAACAGACGTCGTCATAACATCACCTGTAAACTACTCGATACCAGGATCGGCATTGAACAACAACGCCTCGGTCAACAGGATCACATCACTTGGAACACGCGGATCCACGTCCAGCACAGGTGCCGTAATACTTCTGTTGGCCAGGACCTGTTGATAATCATCAATACCAGGCCCTGTACCCGGATCCATTCTCGTAATACCGACTGCCAGACAACTGCTAACGATATAATCTGAAAATGCATCTATGTAATTCTCAAATACAGCGATCGGATTTCTGTCCAGGTTATTTATCAAAAGCACCAGGCCCAACGCTCCGTCACTCAGGATTTCCCACATAAAGCTGAACCGCTCCTGTCCTGGTGTCCCATATAAATGAATTCGCTCGCCCCCATCCAGCTTCATCAAACCATAGTCCATCGCTACGGTCGTGTTTTCCTTTAACTCCCTCGTCTCGTCTGTCGCCACCTCTTCGGTCTGGAAAGGCTCGATATCACTAATCGCCCCAATGGCGGTTGTCTTTCCGGCACCAACAGGACCTGCAAATACAATCTTGTAACTGCTCATGCCACGTCTCTATACATTTTACGCAACCTGCTAACGATGGAATTGAACGTTCCACGTTTTTCATTCACTCGCAAATCCTCTGCCTGTACCAGTTCATCGGATTGCCTTTTGGCCTTGCCGGCCAAACCCGCAGAGAAAGCAGCCGTATAAACAGAAAAAACGTCCTGTAGCGGCACATCCAGCTTTTCTTTCAACTCGTTAATATCACAAGGTTGCTTTACCCAGTAGGAAATGATTTTCATCGCGTTCTCGCTTAGCTTCATCCGCGTGATGTTTGGCCAGCGGCGCAAAAATTGTTTTTCGCTGATTGAGGAATCGATTGGAATTCGGCCCTTGCATGTGAGAACTGCCAGATCCCACATAAAAACTTCCAGTGGAACTTTCCGGGTAGAACTGAACTCCGTTTTCAGCAGGCCGGCCACTTCTGAGGAATTCATGTATTTTATATGCTCGCCCTGATCGAACGTTCCCTCTATTGTCGCTATAGCCATGTTCCTTATCTGGCTGTCGTTCAAATCGGTCCATATCAATCCCCTTTCGTATTCCACGAGAATTATTTTTTCTCTCCAGCAATTGATCAGGGCCGCAGTTTTATCCTGCTTTAATGTGTCTATAACCTGAAGCATCACGCCAAGCATGAAACGGTTGATATCAAAACACATTTCGTCCTTGACCGTCGGTATGCTGCGACTCCCGGATATTCCCTTCCTTTCCGGAACAACGCGTTTGTTCAGTTTTTCGGCTACTTTTCGCGACTCAACTGCAGCCATCGCCCTGGCCACCTTGTCATCGGTAATTCGGTTAGGTTGACTCGCATCACAATCAACATCGGGTAGTTCCTCCTTGATCGTTTTAATCAACTCATCGATGTCCACAGGCATGGATAAAACCCTCATTCCGGAATTACTCACCTTGTTCTTTGAAATACCGATCGTCGGTATCAGCGGATATTTATCGATGCATTCTTTATAAGATTTTACAGCGTCGCTTGTATTCAGATTTACCAGGACCAGATCAGGATCAGCCTGGTCCATAGCAAGGAGGATGTTTCGGACATTTTTTTTCAATGCGTTCTGCAGACGAACCACTGACCTGTCGTCGAGCCCTACGCAATTGATAGTTATTTTCTTGTCCGGCATATCCGCTTTATCAACAATAAAATCAAGTTACACGAACTGAGCCAGTACCTGATTCACTCAGGCTTCAGTTCTGGCAAGCAGCAACATTTGTTCATGCAGTGATAAAGCGCCATGTCAAAGAACTTGACATAGAACAGGAAGGTTGGAATCCAACGCTTCTGCGGCAACCCCGCTGTCATAGGTGCTAACACCCTTAGATCGGTGGCTTTGAGTCCCCGCCTTTCGACGGGTTTTCCTTTATCACAGCAGCTAATCGACGATATCGATATTAACCTTGTGAACTATAGCACATTATTTTGTAAGGTCAAAAAATACTCGAACGACGCAAGCTATTGATAATACAGAAGAATAAGTGAGGCGGGAGTTAGGGTTAACCCTGATGAATCGATCACAGTAGCCTGGCCAGCCTGTTCACTGCTTGCCATGTGATCATCTGCATCATTCCCGAATTGACTTCGGGTGTCGACATGCAGGCCAGTATTCCTTTGTCGAAGATTGGTAATATGCTGACACAACCCGAGCTGGCCCGGATAAACATTTCCTCGACTTTGCCGTATTTCAGTTCCGACATTATCTTCTTGCACACCAGCTGCAGCTCGATATACAAGGCAGCAACCTCGTCCGGCTCTTCGACGCGACCTTCATAGGCAAGAGTCAATCCATCCGGCGTTACGATCATAGACAGCAGAATGCCAGGATTATCTTCGTTCAGGTCTTTTAGAATCGACTCTATTTGAGAAATGTCCACTCAACTACCCCAGCATAGAATAACTGCTAACTTAGCGTACTTGAGTGGATGAAATTATCAAGCTTTCTCTCAATCCGTGCTGTACATCAGGCAGACGATCATTACTTTTCGCCCCTGTCCGGGGGAGAACTGAGTGCTGAGTTCTGAGTGCTTAGTACTAAGTACTCAGAACTTAATACTTCCCACAGGCCGCTTCGACACTATCGAGCAGACTGTCGACGGTGATATTGAAGGCGGGGGTCACACGACAACCCGCAGCCCGCAGTGCTCGCGCGGTCCAGACGTTGCAGGTGTTGAACAGATGATAGCTGTCACGCGAGAGATAAAAATGACTGTCGCCGTACAAACCCGGTTGAAGGGGTACCGCCGCGCCGTTATCACGGGCGAAGCGCTGATCGAGATGCCGGCACAATGACTCGAATCCCCGACGGCCGAGATCGATCCGTATCACTTCGCTGTGTGGAAAGGTTTTTCTCACCGGCTCACTGAAACCCACCACATGCAGCACACTGGCGGTCGGCCACAACCCGGCCTTGAGCAAAATGCCCGCATGCGGATCGGGCCGGGTGTAATAATCCCGATCGCCCCAGCCGATCTCCAGATATCGCGCAGCGGGGAAATCGGCCTGTTCGGGTAACAGTCCGGCCGGGATCGCTTCGCGCTCGATCACGATCCCCGCATGCCAGCCGTGGCTGACCAGGTAGATCGGGATCACCGGCTCACCCTCGCCAGGCGGAAACAGCCCCTCGCGTGGCGCCGCGCAGGCACCCAGCCACAACACCAACACGCACGGTGAAAGCCACGTCCGGCCCCGCTGTCGAGTTGTCGATGTACGGCCCATCAATAGAGCATATCATCATCGCCCTCGATCACCCACTGTAGGGTGGAACAAGCATAGCGGTTCCACCAGAAAGCTGGCAAAACGGTCAGATAGCTGTTTGGGACATAACGCAGAGGGACTCGATTTTCCTGCTGGTCACGTTGGCATTAGCCTACATGATGCAACCTGGAACCGAGGCAGAGTTTGCTGACAAATATCAAAAACTGCAGGGGTGTTCTACACAGCGATATCTCACCGAGCAGGAAATTACCCGTGGAATCAAGCGTGCTAAAGGGAATCCCCCACCCTCCCTGGCAGGGGGCCTGTCCCACCTACTCCTCGGAACGACACTCCTGAGGTCGTTGCTGGTTCCCCAGCGTGCCCTCCTGACAATGCCAATAGAGCCGTTCGTTTTCGATATACGGTTGAATCAGCAATGTCTTGCCCGCGATCGATGCCGCCCCGGTAAAAGTAATCACGATGGCACCCTCGTTATTCATAGAATAAGTTGCTCTTACCGGGCGATCCCCCACCATGAAACCGACCTGCTCCAGGTTGGCCGGCAGCTCACCATGCTCGATGATGTAATCCTCCAGTTTCTGCTGGGCGTCCTGACCAACCTCCCACGCCTGCTCGACCTGTGCCCGGCTGACATAGCCCATATAGGAGGGAACAGCAATCGCCGCCAGGATACCAATCACGGCAACAACGATCATAATGTTGATTACCCCGCCACTGGCTCCAGCACCGGTACGGGGCACGAACAGGGCCAACATCCAGGCAAAAAAATGTCGACGCGGCAGTTCGATCTTCTCGCCAGAGGCCACCGCCTCAATCCGCGCCATGCGTTTGCTGAGCCATGGATAATCGCCTGCCAGTTCATGAAACGACATCCAGAATCCGGAAGTCAGTGCAACCTGCTCAAGATAGTGTCGGAAATTGATATTCCGCCAACGCCGTTCACCGGCCGCCAGCACAGCCATGGCGTGCATGGCATCTTCCTTGTTATTGGAACAGGCCAGTCCGTGCAAATCACAGGTATATTCCCGTGCGCGCGAATACCCGGCGCCGAGCAACGGCAGGATCGACGAGGGCAATAACAGCGGCCCGTACACCAGGTGTTTTTGCACGATATGTCCGAGCTCATGGCCGATATAAAAGCGCACAGCCTCAGGCCGTTCCTCCAGTGCATCAACAATGTTGGAATAGAGCACAACGAAGTCCTTACGCAGGAAGCGTGTGGCCAGCGCGTTGAGCATCCCGTCAGAACAGATCAGATACAGCTCCGGGATCGTGTCCATCTTTAATTTTTCGCAACTCTCCCTGTGCATCCGATACAGATCGGGGTATTGCTCCTCACTGACTTTGACCGCATTACCTTTGAGATAGGCAATAAACCCGGAGTGTACAAACAGGTAAATAAGAAAAGCGATAAGTACCCAGACAAGTAAAATCCCGACCGTTCCAGCCAGCAAGGCCAACCAGACCAGCAGCGAAATAACTAAAGAAGTAATAAACAGCGGTTTTTCGTTTTTATAGACCAGAGTCATTATACTCTCCCTGTTGTTGATTTTATTATTCGTTCTGAGTGAAGTCGTATCCTGACTTCTTTATTTTTATACCGGATATACCCCTACCAGACCGGGCACATCCAATAAACATTATCCAGCTCATGACACAATCCTTTGTGCCAGCTACGACTACACTTTCAGGATTGAACAGGATTACAGGCTCAACAGGATCCCACGCGCGCCCCCTCGAAGGTATTGAGCATCTGCATGTTGCCGATCGGCCCCGCCTGGATATTCATCTCGAACCAGCCCTGCGTGGTGGTCCCGTTAAAATTGACCTCGCCCTGGCCGTTGGAGGTGCCATGTTCGCCCTGACAGCGGATATCCCAGGCAACCCGACTGGCACTTTCGTGGGTGGTGGTAAATTGACAGCCCTGTCCCATGTCATCCGGTTTGAAGTCGATATCATCGCCTTCCACGCACTGGCGCTTGGTTTGCGGCTCGCGCTGCATCATCTGCGCCATTTTATCCGGCACCCCGCTCAGCTCCATTTTATAGGTCATCTCCCACAGGCCCGGCTTGATGTTATAACCCGCCGCGCCCGCCTGGAAGCTGAGCAGCAAGCCCAGTAGCGACAGTGCTAGCCCTTTATACTTTAATGTTTGCCTGGCTGATAACAACACCTAAACCTCCTCTTCATCCCCAATCTGAAATTCGCCACTTTCGTAACGCTCGATAATACGCAACGCGGCCGACTCGTCCTCGTCGTCCACGCTCAGTTTGATATGGCCCATCGGCATCAATTCGCCGATGCCGCCCTGCAGGTACTCGCCGTTGACGTAGGTGTCGATTCCCTGCGACTCGAGCAGGCCCCTGACCAGGTTGCCTTCGATATAATCGTTGGCGGTGTAGATGATAACCATCAGCCGCTGTTGTCCGATTCGTAGGGATAACGGATATGACCAAAGCGGATCGCCAGCACGGTCAGCGCGATGATCAGCGCCGAGCCGGAGACCGCCAGCAACTCCCAGACCCCCATATCTTTCATGTCCAGAATGATGAATCGGGCCAGGGCGATGATCGCGATATACAGCGGAATGCGGATCGGCAGCTTGCCGGATTTAAGATAAATACCGGCCATGGCCAGCACTTCCAGGTAGATGAACATCAGCAACAGGTCCGCCAGGGTGACCGCGCGGGCCTCGACCATCACGCCGATCTCGATGCCAAAGGCGACCACCGTGGCCACGGCGATCAGCACCAGGCCCAGTGCCTGCAGCAGATCCAGTGACTCGCCCATCTTTAACTTGATGCCGCGTAGTTCCATTCTCCGCTCCCTGTTTTTGTAATTCGTTGGCCGGATATCACCGCTCGCCTGACAAACCGACTCCGCTCGATTATGCTACCTGTATGAGTGAGTTCCAATGCCGACATTGCGGCCACATCTTCGATGACACGCAACCCCGTTGCCCCCACTGTCGCACACCGACGCCGGCCGAACAGGAGCGCCTGGCTGCCGGCGCCCGAAAGCGATTTCTCTACGCTTTTATCGGCCTGATCGTCTTTGCCACGCTCATGATCCTCATCCTGCCGCGCGATAGCTGAGCCAGCCACCCCGCCCAGCCTGCCGCGATCCTCATCCGGCCCGAAAGCGGCCGGATAACCTGTCTGAAAATACCCGGGATTTTTACAAGTGTACAGCCCGGTTCTGCTTATTTTTGTTTAACTGATTTTCATCAATAGACTTAGACTAATTCTAAACTATACTTGCTTCGATGACTGACAAGACGTCATCGGCACCCGTTGGTGACGCCCAGGGCCAGCAGACAAGGCAGGAACCGTGTTCATCGTTAAGCCTGTTCGATAGTCATGCACTATCGCCAGCATTGGAACAAACGATTTTTCCCGATTCCGGTTCTTACCTAGAGTTCAAAGTATCCCCGCCAGACGGGGAACATGACACGCCAAATATATGGAGAAGACGATGGATGACATAACCAAATGCCCGGTGATGCACGGCGGTGCCACCGAAACCGGCCAGTCGAACATGGAGTGGTGGCCCAAAGCCCTGAACCTCGACATTCTGCATCAGCACGACACCAAGACGAATCCCCTGGGCGAAGACTTCAATTATCGCGAAGAAGTCAAAAAACTCGACTTCGACGCACTTAAAAAAGATCTGCACGCGCTCATGAAAGACAGCCAGGCCTGGTGGCCGGCAGACTGGGGCCACTATGGCGGCCTGATGATCCGCATGTCATGGCATGCGGCCGGCTCCTACCGTGTCGCCGATGGCCGCGGCGGTGCCGGCACCGGCAACCAGCGCTTTGCGCCGCTCAACTCCTGGCCGGACAACGCCAACCTGGACAAGGCGCGTCGCCTGCTCTGGCCGATTAAAAAGAAATACGGTAACCAGCTGAGCTGGGCCGATCTGATCACCTACGCCGGCACCATTGCCTATGAATCCATGGGCCTGAAAACCTTCGGCTTCGGTTTCGGCCGCGAAGATATCTGGCACCCGGAAAAAGACACCTACTGGGGTTCGGAGAAAGAATGGCTCGCGCCCAGCGATAACCCCAACAGCCGCTATTCCGGCGAGCGGGACCTGGAGAACCCGCTGGCCGCGGTCATGATGGGTCTCATTTACGTTAACCCCGAAGGCGTGGACGGCAACCCGGATCCGCTCAAGACCGCCCATGATGTGCGCGTCACCTTCGAACGCATGGCCATGAACGACGAGGAAACCGTGGCGCTGACCGCCGGCGGGCATACCGTGGGCAAATGCCACGGCAACGGCGACGCCGCCCTGCTCGGCCCGGAACCCGAAGCCGCCGATGTCGAGGAACAGGGCCTGGGCTGGAACAACCATACCCAGCGCGGCATCGGCCGTGACACGGTCACCAGTGGTATCGAAGGTGCCTGGACCTCCAACCCGACCGTATTCGACTCGGGTTACTTCGACATGCTGCTCGATCACGAGTGGGAGTCCCGCAAGAGTCCCGCCGGCGCCTGGCAGTGGGAACCGACCGATATCAAGGAAGAAGACAAACCGGTCGACGTCGAGGATATGACCACCCGCTACAACCCGATCATGACCGACGCGGACATGGCCATGAAGATGGACCCCGAATATCGCAAGATCATGGAGAAATTCCGCGCCGATCCCGACGCCTTCCAGGACGCCTTCGCCCGGGCCTGGTTCAAGCTGACCCACCGTGACATGGGCCCCAGGGACCGCTACATCGGCCCCGACGTGCCCGCCGAAGAGCTGATCTGGCAGGACCCGGTGCCGGCCGGCAACCGCGACTACGACGTGCAGGCCGTGAAGGACAAGATCGCCGCCAGCGATCTCAGCATCAGCGAAATGGTCGCCACCGCCTGGGACAGCGCCCGGACCTTCCGCGGCTCGGACATGCGCGGCGGTGCCAACGGCGCACGCATCCGCCTGGCCCCGCAGAAAGACTGGGAAGGCAACGAGCCGCAGCGGCTTAACAAGGTGCTGGGTGTGCTGGAACCCATTGCCAAAGAGACCGGCGCCAGCGTCGCGGATGTGATCGTGCTGGCCGGGAATGTCGGTGTCGAACAGGCGGCCAAGGCCGCCGGGGTGGATGTCAGCGTGCCGTTCTCCCCCGGGCGCGGCGATGCCACCGACGAGATGACCGACGCCGACTCCTTCGAGTACCTGGAGCCGGTCCATGACGGTTATCGCAACTGGCTGAAGAAGGACTACGTGGTCAGTGCCGAAGAGATGCTGCTGGATCGCACCCAGCTGATGGGCCTCACCGCCCCCGAGATGACCGTGCTGGTCGGCGGCATGCGGATGCTGGGCACCAACCACGGCGGCACCCAACACGGTGTGTTCACCGATCGCGAAGGCGCGTTGACCAACGACTTCTTCGTGAATCTCACGGACATGAACAACACCTGGAAGCCGACCGGCAAGGGCCTGTACGAAGTCCGCGACCGGGCCACCGACAAGGTGAAGTGGACCGCAACCCGGGTCGACCTGGTATTCGGCTCCAACTCGATCCTGCGTTCCTACGCCGAGGTCTATGCCCAGGACGACAACCAGCAGAAGTTCGTCAATGACTTCGTCAAAGCCTGGAGCAAGGTGATGGACGCGGATCGTTTCGATCTGGCCTGAGACTTACGACAGCATGAAAGACAAAGTGCCAGAGACGCCAGTCTCTGGCACTTTTTTATGCCCGGTGGAACTTTGTCCACCAGAATTCCACGTAGCCCGGATCAAGGAGCAACGCGACGGATCCGGGTTTTCCGGTTCAGGTGGAACCGCTGCGCTTGTTCCACCCTACGACGACGATCCGCTCACCGCCCGGATCTTCCGGGCATGCTGCAATGCGTTATACTCTCCTCGCAGTTCCAGCAGACACCGACTGCACAGGCAATCCTCGTACTGCTCGTTGATATACTCCAGCTGCTCGGTACTCAGCACCACCGTCTGGCACTGGCAGAGCATGATCGAGCCGGATTTGCACTCGAAAAGCGTATTGCAACGCGCGCATTGTTTGGATTCGTGTTTTGGCATGTTTAACTCTTTAAAATAGGGCCTTCCGTGGCAGTTCGGATTATATTTTTATTCCCGCAACTCTCCCGTTGAACACTGAATAAAATGAGAATCGCTTTTGACCGCCCCTTTTATTTAGAAACGACTTCCCAGCATCTGCACAAGTTTCGATAGTGCTTGATTGCTGTTCATATCGATTTCATCCTGTTTTCCGAATCTCAGCGCGAGATAATATTTGTCGAAATACTTGGAAGCGACTTCATCAGGATGATAGGGGCGCTTGATACCGGGAAATTTGGCTGCCAATAAATGGTTTTTCTTCAGTGGTTGGAAATCCACGAATGAGTTCTGCCCATCGACCACGTAAAAGCTCCCATTTTTTTCTTTAATTTTCACGCTGACGAAATGAAAATCAGAGGGCATACTCACCGCCTCATCATCTTCAGGTTTGAGCAGCACACGTGGCCACCACCAGACTTCACCCGTTGAACCTGGAATAATCCAGTTATAATCAACCCCATCCGGGTTCATGACCTGGTTGGATACCAGGATGTCGGGGACGGCTTTTATTGCATTGACCTTCCTGTAACCCCACGCCTCTGTGTAGAACTGCGCAAATAATCTCCTGTTCTGACGCTGAACAACGTGCAGTATCTCATGTGCCAGTAACATCTCTGTAAAAGCCGGCGGGCTGTTCATCATTCGATGAATCATGTCTGAGGAAAACACTATGCCATCTTCACGAGTATGCGGCAGGCCACCTTCTATGTAGGGCTCTGTTTTGATCAGCCTCCAGGCTCGATGTACGATTCCCTGGAACCGCCCCTCAAGAACCCGGCAAACATTACCAACCGCGTTCTCAAGAAATTTCTTTTCATCCTCTGAAAATGGCAACACCGAAGAGGCGTAAATCTGGCGAGTCTTATTTCGGGCATCATTGATATCAGATATATCCACGCGTCCACCAGTCTTTGCAGCTATATCAAGCGGTTCAAGCAGACTGAAATATGCTTCAGATTTCTCACTGGTGAATAATTCAGCCGTTGCCTTTCCTTCCAGGAAGTCGACACGGCAATCTTTTACAGAGGCTATAGCGGGTGCCGTAGAGAGAGAACAAACATAGATCAAAAACAAACCAATTATGCGCACGGAGAAACTCATCATCATTATCTCGGGTACAAACCTGTAATTAAAAACAAAACAGCAACAAGGTAAAAAATAGTCTCAGAAAGCACTATTATTTAATATTAGAAAAAATTGTTTTCTGGCTCGGTTTTCCGATTCCAAATATCGTCAGTAATAAAACCCGGCCATCAATTCCGTATAACTATCCGAGCAATCCACAAAGATACTATTGTCACAGTCCTGATACCGGACATACGCCATGCCGAAGCCAAGCACCAGGTTGCGACCGGCGCGCGCATAGATCCCGGCCCGACCGCCCCAGGCATCGCGGTCCTCAAAGCCGTCGATGCGAGTACGACGGTAGAAACCACCCACATAGGGTGACACGCTGCCGTGCCGGGCGAACACGTAATTCACTTTCGGGCTGATTTGCTCGATGCGCGGCGTACCGCCGGACCAGACTTCATAATCCAGCCCCAGCTCCAGGCCATCGGCCACATAATAGCCACC
>JAXHTI010000047.1:2957-18288 GCA_034190045.1 Pseudomonadota bacterium | reverse complement strand
CTAGGAGCTAGGGGCTAGTTTCTAGGAAACGATCTTAGGCAGTTGTAGGGCAGGTTGCGCGCAGCGCTACCTGGCACTCTGCATCGGTTCCGGGTTGTGTCACATAGGCTATCGCCAATGTAACCTACGCGGCTCCGCGACTCCGCGAACTCCGCGTTGAATGAACAGGTTTCGGTTCCTGTGAAGTAACGCGAAGACGTTGATGCCCGTTATTTGCGTGCAAAGGCGCAAAGAGAAATAATTTTTCAAGCATACTCTGCGACTCCGCGACTCCGCGACTCCGCGACTCCGCGACTCCGCGACTCCGCGACTCCGCGACTCCGCGACTCCGCGACTCCGCGACTCCGCGACTCCGCGACTCTGCGAACTCCGCGTTGAATTGCAACGGGCCGGAAAAGAGGCTATTCGTTCCTCGTCACTCGTGTCTCCGCCCTGGCCCGAAGGGCTAGAGGGACTTGCCGTTGTAACGGCGTAGTTTAAATTCGATCTTGTCGCCATCGGAATCAAGGCGCCGGGTTTGATAGGGCAGGTAATCCAGCTCCCTGGCGCACCAGAAGGTATAGGTACGGTTTCGCTTCTGATCGTAATATTCCATGACCACGGTGTGCAGTTTACCCATGGCGGTATCGAAAGTTTTTTTGCCGCGTGGGATCAGAGTGTAGTCTTCAATCCGTTTTTTATCGGCAATCCGGTATTCCAGCTTGCGAACGCTTTGTTGCAAGTCAAGCATCATGGCGAGCTGGAACGTCATCAGGTCCTGATCGTTTTCCTGCAGGGGCGGGGTTTCATCGAGCAGGCTGTGGCGCAGTACCTGCGCCTGGCGATCGTAGTCGACTTCGAAGGTTTCCGGATCTTTCCCCTTTTTATGATAACGATAATGCAGCGGCTGAATCTGGCCGTCGACAAGCCGGAATCGGCTCGTCTCATGCACGGTGTCGGAGACAAACAGGGCCGCAAAACCCTCCGCCCTGGTAACGGCCTGCGCGGTATATTCCTTATCGCCGGTTTTGCGCAACGTGCGCCGGTTGCTGCCCAGGTTGAAGCCGTCCTTGCTGACGCGGTACTCGATATCCAGTGTCGGCAGCCCGGCGTTTGCCGCGACAGGAAAACTGAAAAACAGGCTGATGAGCAGGGTACGAAATAGGAGGCTCACGGTTTCACCACTGAAAAAAGTTGGTTGTTGATCCCGCGCCAGGACGCGGCTTTGCGAAAGCTTCTTGTTAATCAGACAACGCCGGGGCGGCAGGTTCATTTTTCATTGTTTTGCCAGGGTCGACAATGCCAGGGGCAGGTTTTCCTGACGGGGCCGGTGCCTTTGCGGGAGTTAATTGTTTGCCCGATACCGGCGTTGCTGTTCGCTGATCGGCCGGCCATCGAATAATACGCTATCGTCTTCCAGGCGCACGCGCTTTCGGGCGATCCATTCGACCACCTGCGGATAGATCCGGTGCTCCTGAACATGGACTTTCTGGGCCAGGCTTTCCGGGCTATCGCTGGCCTCGATCGGTACGCCGGCCTGCAGAATGACCGGGCCGCCGTCCAGCTCCGGGGTGACATAATGGACGCTGCAGCCATGTTCGGTATCGCCGGCCTCCAGCGCCCGCTGATGGGTATTGAGCCCCTTGTAGCGCGGCAGCAGGGAAGGGTGGATGTTGATCATGCGTCCCTGGTAATGGCGCACAAAGTCATCGCTCAAGATCCGCATGAACCCGGCCAGGACGATCAGGCCGGGCCGGTATTCGTCGATCACGGCCTGCAGCGCGGCGTCGTACGCCTCGCGTGAGTCGTAGTCGCGGTGGCTGAGAACCCGGGTGGCAATACCGGCCTGTTCGGCACGCTTGAGGCCGTAGGCATCGGCCCGGTTACTGATCACTGCCACAATCCGGGCGGGAACATCGCGGTTGTGAATCTGGTCGATGATGGCCTGCAGGTTGGTGCCGCTGCCTGAAACCAATACCACAATGGGCAACGGCGGTTGTGCGTTCGAAGCACCCATCCCTCAGCGTAGCTCGACCCGCGGCTCGCCCTGCGCGGTGTCGATATGGCCGATGAGCACCGGGGCCTCGCCCTGTTCCTGCAAGATCCTCAGGCAGGCGTCGGCATCGTCGGCGCTGATCATCAGCACCATTCCCAGCCCGTTGTTGAAGGTGCGGAACATTTCCTCGCTTTCGACCCGGCCCTGTTCCTGCAACCAGTCGAATACCGGCGGGCGCTGCCAGCTTTGCCGTTCGATGACGGCAAGGGTATCGGCCGGCATGACGCGAGGCAGGTTTTCGAGCAGGCCGCCGCCGGTGATGTGCGCCAGGGCGTGGACGTTGATTTGCTCGAACAGGGCCAGTAACGGTTTGACATAAATCCGGGTGGGAGCCAGCAGCGCTTCGCCCAGGGTGGTGTCGCCAAACGGGGCGTTCAGATCGGCACCGCTGACCTCCACGATTTTGCGAATCAGTGAATAACCGTTGGAATGCGGACCGCTGGCGGGCAGACCGATCAGGACATCCCCGGCCGCCACGCGAGTGCCGTCGATGATACGGCTTTTTTCCACCACCCCGACACAAAACCCGGCCAGATCGTAGTCGTCGCCCTGATACATGCCGGGCATTTCCGCCGTCTCACCGCCGCTCAATGCCGCACCGGCCTGGCGACAGCCTTCGGCGATCCCTTTGATAACATCGGCGGCCGCCTCGACATTGAGGCGCCCGGTGGCGTAATAATCAAGAAAGAACAGCGGCTCGGCACCCTGGACGATCAGGTCGTTAACGCACATGGCGACCAGATCGATGCCAATGGTATCGTGGCGTTGCATCTGCATCGCCAGCTTGAGCTTGGTGCCGACCCCGTCGGTGCCGGCGACCAGCACCGGCTCGCGATAGCGTCCCGGGGGCAGTTCGAACAGGGCACCGAAGCCGCCCAGCCCGCCCATGACTTCCGGGCGCCGGGTACTGGCGGCATAGGGTTTGATACGATCGATCAGCTGGTTGCCGGCATCGATATCCACGCCGGCATCACGGTAGCTCAGGCCACCGGACGGTGGGACACTGTCATTGGACACGAAAGTCTCCTGAAATTAGAGAATAAGGGCGCACCTTTTCGGGGCCGCTTCAAGGCATAATACGCCTAGTCTATCAATTCGGTCGTCGGCTTGGAATCCACGGCTGTCCGACCGGTACAATGGGACCGCATCAGGTCAGAGGAATGGCAAGCGCATGAAGTATGACAAGCAACTGGGGATTCTTTTAGCGGGGTTGATATGGCTGGTGGCGACGCCGCTGCCGGCGGAAGAGGTACCGGGACTGTACGAGGCCGAGGTGCCGGTCGAGTCCCAGGACCGGGAGGTGCGTGAAGTCGCCCTGCGCGTCGCACTCAAACAGGTGCTGGTACGGGTTACCGGTCGGCGCATGGTCCTGACCATGGCCGATATCGAGCCGCTGCTGGAACAGGCGCCGCGTTATGTTCAGCAGTTTCGCTACCAGACCCGGGAAGCCAACGGGAATGACGAGCCGGGCGAGTTGCTCTGGGTGCGTTTCGACAAACAGGCCGTGGATCGCCTGCTGCGCGAGAACCGCCTGCCGGTCTGGGGCCGGACCCGGCCCGCCACCCTGATCTGGCTGGTGGCCGACGACCGCCGGGAGCGCGAATTGCTGAGTAACGACATGGACACCCGGGCCCGTCAGGCCATTGAACAGCAGGCCCGCCTGCGCGGCCTGCCGCTGCGCTTCCCGTTGATGGACCTGACCGATCGCAGTGTTATCAGCGTCAGCGACGTATGGGGTAACTTCGGGGACAATATCTTGCAGGCCTCCAACCGTTACGATGCCGAAGCAGTGCTGGTGGGGCGCGTGGCCCGCACGAACTCGGGAGGCTGGAGCGGCCGCTGGAACCTCTACCAGGACGGGCGCAGCCAGAACTGGAACGTGGCCGGGCAGTCTCTGGAAGAAGTGGTTGTGCCCGGCATCAATCGCCTGGCCGACCTGCTGGCCGAACAGTTTGCCCGGCTCGGGCAAAACGATCAGCATGAAAAACTGCGTGTGCGGGTGAGCGGGGTGAACGGGCTGGCGGATTTTAACCGGGTGATGAAATATCTGAAGGACCTGGCGCTGGTCGAAGCGGTACGCATCGAGCAACTGGAGGCCAGTGAGCTGACCCTGATTCTCAGCTCTCGCCACGGACGCATTGCGATCAACCAGGCCGTCTCCCTGGGCCATACCCTCAAGGCGGAAACCGTGTCGATGACCCCGATGCAACCTGCCCCGCGCGTGACCGAACAGGTGATTGCGCAGGACGGCGCCGCGATGCCGCCGCAACAAACCCGCCCGGTCGATCTGCAGTATCGCCTGCTGCCGTGAATTTGCGCCAGCTGCCCAATCTGATCAGTATCCTGCGCATTCTGCTGGTGGCGCCGGTGGTCTGGAGCCTGTTGCAGGGCGCCTATATCACGGCATTGATCCTGTTCCTGATCGCGGGGCTGTCGGACGGCCTGGATGGTTACCTGGCCCGGCGTTATCAGTGGATTACCCGCCTGGGCGGGTTTCTCGATCCGCTGGGTGACAAGCTGCTGATGGTGTGTGGCTATCTGACCCTGGGCTGGATCGGGGCCTTGCCGTTCTGGCTGGTCGGGACAGTGATCGCCCGGGATGTGATCATCGTGCTCGGCACCCTGGCGTATCGCTGGCTGATCGCCAACGTGGCGGCGCAGCCACTGTTGATCAGCAAGCTCAACACCGGCTTGCAGATTGTCCTGGTACTGACGGTGATTCTCTCCCTGGCCGGCTGGCTTGAGCTGCCCCTGCTGGTCAACGGACTCATGTATCTGGTGTTTATTACCACCGTAATGAGCGGAACCAGTTACGTGGTCTTGTGGGGTTACCGGGCCTGGCAGCAGTGGCCGACAAGGAGAAGACGGACATGAGCATACAACAACGTTGGTGGGTACTGGCCGCGGTTGCGCTGACCGGGATCGTGCTTTATCTGCTGGGGCCGGTGTTGGTACCGTTTGTCGGCGCGGTAATGCTGGCGTATGTGGCCGATCCGCTGGTGGACCGCCTGCAGGGCTGGAAACTGCCGCGCACCGTGGCCGTGGTGTTGGTGTTTGTGCTGCTCACCATTGTGGCGCTGTTGCTGCTGCTGGTGCTGATTCCGCTTATCGAGGAGCAGGTGCGGGTGCTGGTGCAGAAACTGCCGCGCTATATCGACTGGCTGCAGGCCGAGGGTCTGCCCTGGTTGACTGCCCGGCTGGGTCTGGCCGAGACGACCCTGGAGTTGGACACCCTCAAAACGGCCATCCAGAAAAACTGGCAGCAGGCCGGCGGCATCGCGCGCGAGATGCTCGGTTCGGTGTCACGTTCGGGACTGGCGCTGGTCGGCTGGATCGCCAACCTGCTGATCATGGTGGTGGTGACCTTTTATTTATTACGTGACTGGGAGCCGTTGCTGGAACGGATCCGGGCCCTGTTGCCGCGGCGCAGCGAGCAGACCGTCGTACGTCTGGCCCGGCAGTCCGATGAGGTGCTTGGCGCCTTTTTGCGCGGCCAGTTGCTGGTGATGCTGGCGCTGGGGCTGATCTATTCGCTCGGGCTGTCGCTTCTCGGGATCGACTTTGCCCTGTTGATCGGCGCGATTGCCGGTCTGATCAGCTTTGTGCCCTATCTGGGAACCATCGTCGGAATCCTGCTGGCCCTGATCGCGGCCCTGGTCCAGTTCCAGGATCCGATGTACCTGGTTTATGTGGGTATCGTGTTCGGCATCGGCCAGGTACTGGAGGGAACCGTGCTGACCCCGTTGCTGGTGGGCGATCGTATCGGCATGCACCCGGTGGCGGTGATCTTCGCGGTGCTGGCCGGCGGTCAGTTGTTCGGCTTTATCGGGGTGCTGCTGGCGCTGCCGGTGGCGGCGGTGGCGATGGTACTGTTGCGCTATGCCCATGAGCAGTACCGGCACAGCGATCTCTACACGGACGACAGCTCGGAGTCGGTATGACCCGGCAGCTCCCGCTAGGTGTGCGGCTGCAGGATGCAGCCACCTTCGAGAATTTTCTGCCCGCGGACAACGAACGGGTGCTCGACGCCCTGCACACGGCCGATGCGCCGTCGATCTATCTGTGGGGGGCTGCCGGCACCGGCAAATCGCACCTGCTGCAGGCAGTCTGCCACCAGGCGGCGGCGCAGCATCAGCGGGCCGCCTATCTGCCGCTGGCCGAACCCGGGCTGGAGCCGGCCATGCTCGAGGGCATGGAGCAATTCGACCGGCTCTGCCTGGACGATCTCGATGCGGTGGCCGGCGACCCGGCCTGGGAGACCGCGCTGTTTCATGTCTATAACCGCCTGACCGCCGCCGGCCATCAATTGCTGGTGACCGCCACCGCATCGCCGGCGGCGCTGGGTATCCAGCTGCCCGATCTGCGCTCGCGCCTCGGCTGGGGACCGGTGTTTCAGTTGCAGCCGCTGGGCGATGCGGCCAAGCGTCAGGCACTGCAACAGCGCGCCGCGGCCCGGGGGCTGAGCCTGGATGACGAGGTGGCCGCCTATCTGATGACCCGCTGTCCGCGGGATATGAACTCCTTGTTTGCCCTGCTGGACGGGCTGGATGAGGCGTCGCTGGTTGCCCAGCGCCGGCTCACGATTCCGTTTGTCCGGGAGTATCTGACCCGTCAGTCGCCTGCCTGAGCTGGCGCCCCCGGTAGCGTGCATAGAGCAGGGCGCCAGTATATAGGAGCACGCTGAACAGGATCTCCAGGCTGGCATACAGGCGCACGTCCGGATTACTCCAGGCTTCCACCGTCCCGTGTATGAAATAGATCAGCACCAGAAAACTGGTCCAGGCATGGGTATAGGGCCGGCCGTGGAGCAGGCCACGCAGCGGGAACAACAGCGGACCGACCAGCAACAGCAGCACCAGCGATACCGGCAGCAATTGCGGCGGCGCCAGCACGGTCTGCCACAGCATCAGCAGGATCAGCAGGGCAAAATAGGCGCCCAGCGTCAGCCAGCGGGAAAAAGTAATAATATTCAATTGCTTACGCCTTGATCAGGCCGGCATCCAGCTGCGCCCGGGTGACCCGGGCGAGGCGCGTGCCCAGCGCCCGCGCCAGCTGCTCTTCCTCCTCACTGAGGGGCAGATCGCTGTCGGGTCCGGCCAGGTGGCTGGCTCCGTAAGGGGTGCCGCCACTGCGGGTGGTATGCAGTGCCGTTTCGCTGTAGGGCAGTCCCACCAGCAGCATACCGTGGTGCAGCAACGGCAGCATCATCGAGGTGAGCGTGGTCTCCTGGCCGCCATGCATCGAGGCGGTGGAGGTGAACACTGCCGCGGGCTTGCCGACCAGCGCGCCCTGCAACCAGAGCGGGCTGGTGGTATCGAGGAAATATTTGAGCGGCGCGGCCATGTTGCCGAAGCGGGTCGGACTGCCCAGCGCCAGGCCGTGACATTCCTGCAGATCCTCCAGCCGGACATAGGGGGCGCCGCTGTCGGGTACCGGCGGGTCGACGGCTTCCGGCGTGGGGGAGACCGGGGCGGCCGTACGCAGCCGGGCCTGGAGTCCGGCCTGTTCAATCCCGCGCGCCACCTGGCGGGCCAGTTCGGCGGTGGCGCCGTGACGGCTGTAATAGAGCACCAGAATCTCGCTCATGGAAGAATCTCCAGTACCTGTTCGGGCGGGCGGCCGATGGCGGCCTTATCCCCGGTGATCACGATCGGCCGCTCGATCAGTTTGGGGTGAGCGAGCATGGCGTCGATCAGCGCATTGCGATCAAGTGATTGATCATCAAGGTTATTTTCCCTGTACTCAGCCTCGTTTTTGCGCATCAGATCGCGTGGTTCCAGTCCCAGCAGGTCCAGTATCCGCTCCAGGGTGGCGCGATCCGGCGGTGTCTTGAGGTATTCGATCACCTGCGGCTCATGGCCCTGGTCTTTCAATAACTCGAGCGTTTGCCGGGATTTGGAACAGCGGGGATTGTGATAAATCGTCGGTTGCATGTTGATTTTGTGAGTCTCTTTGATAATTACCTGCCTGACTTTCCATTCTAGCGGTTGTTGTCTTGACAGCCTATAGGGGCGGGGATACATTCGTTTGACCTTAGTATCTACCCGAATCGGTTTAATGCGTCAGATCTCATTGTCTCTGTTTTTTGGCTGGTATGTTGCTGTACTGGCGCTGACCGGCTGTGCTGTATCGGCCCCTGTTCAGGAAATGAGCAACGCCCGCCAGACCATCCAGGCGGCCAGGGATGCCGGCGCGCAGGAGCATGCTCCCGAACTGTTGTCGATCGCGGAGAAACTGCTGGATCGGGCCGCGCGCAAACTGGAGCAGGGGGATTACCCCATTGCCCGGGATTTCGCACTCGAGGCCCAGGAGCAGGCGATGCTGGCCCGGCAAAAAGCTGTCGATAAAACCGGAAACAGACCTCAAAACGATTGATATTTGCTTGCGATATGGGGGCAAATCACTAAACTTGCATCAACAAGGGTGGTTTGTAAGTTGCTGCCTTGACAGTCATTTACGGCCAATGCTAGGTTGCAACGTAGAGAACAAACTGGCCTTATCGAATTCAAAACCAACTGGAGTCCATAACAATGAAAATAGTTAACTCGCTGAAACTTGCAGGACTGCTGATCACTGCGGTCAGTGTTTCTGTCGGTTGCGCGGGCACTACTGAGGAAGAAGCGCAGGAACCTGCTCCCACCGAAGTCACTACTCCTGAGCCGGAAACCCAGACTACCGACCAGAGCGGTATGCTTGGTCCTGATACCGGTAGCATGTCCGAGTACACCGTGGTTCGCGGTGACAACCTGTGGGATATCTCTGCCAAGTCGGAAATTTACGGCAATCCTTACCAGTGGCCGCTGATCTATAAAACCAACAGCAACCAGATCGAAGACGCGGATCTGATCCTTCCCGGTCAGATTCTGGATATCGACGATGCGCCGTCCAGCTCTGAAGTTGACGCGGCAGTCCGTCATGCCCGGACCCGCGGTAGCTGGTCTGTCGGTGTGGTCGAAGATTCCGATCGCGACTACCTGGCACGCTAAGCCAAGTTACAGAATCGCTTTGTAACTGCAAAAGGGCCCCTCGCGGGCCCTTTTTGTTGTCTGCTCTCCCCCGTTTTTTCTTTCACCCCCTATTTTTTATCTCTGGTTCTTCCTCATGCTGCCCCGGCTGTGCGCCATGCCTCGGTGGTTTGCCGCCGGTTCGGCAGTATTGGCATTGTTTAAAACTTTTCGCCTGCGGATCAGGGCGGATTCGATGGTGGTGGCGGGTTTCAAAACCGGGGCAACGCGGTAGAATAGCCGGCAACCCTGCTCTTTGGCGGGAATTTTTTCTTCTGCTGACGGTCACAGACTGGTGTGGCAATTCAATTATTAAATGGTGTGATTCATGCGTAAACTGTTTGGCTCTATTTCCGTGTTGCTGCTGGTACTGGGGTCGGCGAGCCTGGCCGCGGAAACCCGTGATCCCTATAAGCATTTTTTCCATGAAACCTGGGGCGATTACCAGGAAGAGCTGGCAAACGCCCGGGAGCAGGGGAAAAAAGGCGTACTCATTTTCTTTGAAATGGACGAGTGCCCTTTTTGCCATTACATGAAGGAAAACGTGCTCAACCGGCCAAAAGTCCAGGAATACTACCGCGAGCATTTTCTGAATTTTCCCGTGGATATCGAAGGGGATGTCCAGATCACCAATATGCAGGGCGAACAGAAAAAGCAGAAGGAGTTCGCGTTCAGGGAAAATCGGGTCCGGGCCACGCCGGTCTTCGCTTTCTTTAATCTCGAAGGCGAACGGGTGCACCGGCATACCGGCAAGACGTCCGGCGTGGAAGAGTTTATGTGGATGGGTGAGTACGTCGCCAACGGGATCTACAAGGATATGTCGTTTACCCGTTACAAACGTGAAAAACGTAAAGAATAATCTCACACATGAGTCCAGCAATTGCGCCTCGTCCGCTCGCCTGGCTGTGCGGGCTGCTGCTACTGGCTACGACAAGCGGCTATGCACAGCAGGGCGATGAAAAACCCGAACCGTTACCGGAGCCACTGACGCTCGACAAGGCTCTGGCGCTGGCCGATGAACCGCATCCCGAACTGCAAATCGCGGAGGCGCGCATCCGTGTCGCCGAGGCGGATCTGCAAGGGGCCCGGGCCGGGGACGATCTGGATATCTATGTCGACGGCGCCCTGGCCCATGTGGAACCGCCCGATTACGCCTTCGATCAAACTAACGATGATCACCGCCTGTTACTGAATGTCGACAAGACACTCTACGACTTCGGTCGGACCCGCTCGGCCAGCGCTGCCGCGGCCCGGCAACTCGACAGCAATAAGCTGCTTCGCGTGAACACGCGTCAACAACGGCGCCTGGCGATCATGCAGCGCTATTTCGATGTGGTGCTGTCCGACCTGCAGTACTATCGCTATAACGAGGAGATGGCCGTCGAGTTCGTCGAGCTGGATAAATTGCGCGATCGTCATGAGCTCAAGCAAATCTCCGATCTGGAATTGTTTGAGCAGGAAGCGGTTTTCCAGCGCTCCCGTTACCTGCGTTCCCGGGCCCAGAATCGTCAGCGTGAAACGCGGGCTCGGCTGGCACAGGCCCTGAACCGACCCGGCCAGTTACCCCGTAATGTGGTCCCCCCGGCCCTGCCGGACATTGAGCGCGAGCTGCCGGAAGTGGAACAGCTGCAGGCACTGGCAATGCAGGAAAACCCGGTCGTCAAATCGTTGCGGGAACGGCTTGAGGCCGCGCAGGCCAGGGTTGAAGGAGCGCGCGCCGGTGATAATCCAACCCTGAGCGGCAAGTTACAGGCCGGGGCCTATTCCCGGGAGCGTAACAGTTACGATGATTTTCGTGCCGAACTGCAGGTGACCATTCCGTTGTACGACGGTAGCCGTACCGATGCCGGCGTGGCGCGCGAAAAGGCCCGCCTGTTCGAAACCCGGGCGATGCTGACGCGGGCGGAACGGGATGTTCGCCAGCAGGTGCTGGAACTGTGGTTGCATCTGGATTCGCTCAAGGCCCGGCGGGAACAGCGCCAGAGTGAGAGGCGTTATCGCGAGCTTTATCTGGATCGCAGCCGTGCGCTTTACGAGCTGGAAGTCAGGGCGGATCTGGGCGATTCCATGGTGCGTTATACCGAGGCGGAACGAAACACCGCCGAAAGCGATTATGAAACAGCGCTGGCCTGGGCCCGGTTGAATGCCTTGCTGGGCCGACTGGAGGTCGAGCAACCCTTTGTGCCTCCGCAGAATACGACGCAAAAGGAACAGAGCAATGAACAGGCAAATTAGTTTCGTAGCGGCGACGTTATTGCTGATCAGCGGCCATGTGGCCGCAGCCGAATACGACGCCCGTCTGGAATGGGAGCGACGCGTCGAGCTGGGTACGCCGGTGCAGGGGATCATCAGCGAGGTGAAGGCGCAGGCCGGACAACGGGTCGAGGCCGGGGCCGTGCTGGTGCAACTGGATGATCGGGGCTTCAGAGCCGATGTAGGCAAGGCCAGCACCCGGCTGGAGAGTCTCAAGGCCGTGCGGGCGGAAGCCCGTCGCGAGCGGGATCGTGCCGAGGAACTCTATGATCGCACCGTGTTATCGGATCATGAATTACAGATCGCGTTAAACGAGGCGAAGCAGGCCGAGGCCGACTATGCCGCGGCCCGCGCGGCGCTGGTTCAGGCCCGTTTGAATCTGGAATACAGTGCGGTGCGCGCACCGTTTGATGCCCTGGTGATCAGCGTCTCTGCCGAAAAGGGCCAGACGGTGATCAATGATCTGCAACCGCTGACCCTGGTCACCGTGGCCGCTGCCGATGCCATGATTGCTCGTGCCGAACTGACCGAAGCACAGACCCGTACGCTGGAAGTGGGTCAGGAAGCGGCGGTGAACGTGGCCGGTCGACAACATACCGGCCGGATAAAAAGTATCGGCCTGGAACCGGTCGAGGGTACGGAACGTTATGCCGTTGCTGTCAGCTTCCCGCTGGAAGAACAGCGTTATCGGGTCGGACAAACCGCCAGCATCGAACTGCCATGAATATTTGTCGCCAGTGTCGGGTCACAGGCCGGGTGCAGGGGGTTTTCTTCCGCGACAGCACCCGCTACGAAGCCCAGCGACTGGGCCTGACCGGTTACGCCCGTAACCTGTCCGACGGTTCGGTCGAAGTCCTCGCCTGCGGCTCCGAACCCAAAGTCCGCCAGCTCTGCGACTGGCTCTGGCAAGGTTCGCCCATGGCCGACGTCGACCAGGTCGACTGCGAAACCGTCGACACCCCGCCGCCCACGCATTTCACCACTGAATAACAAAGAGCTTTAACGCAGAGGCGCAGAGGCGCAAAGATCGCAGAGGAAAAATTATTTAATCGGGGCGGAGGATATATCCAAGACTGCGTTGTTTGTGTTGTGTATTCAGGAAAAATCGAAGTTGTCTCGAAGAATTCCCCGCATTTCATCAATATTAAAGAATCTAAAGAAATATTCTTTCTTTGCGTCCTCTGCGCCTTAGCGCCTCTGCGTTGGGTTTTTCTCTCTACTAGTACCGCCGCCAGCGGTTGTCGAGGGCGGTGTAGACTTTGGTGGTGTAGCGGTGGCTGCCGTAGCTGCCGTTGTAACGGGCCAGGGCGGGGGTGAGGTTGCCGTCTTCCTTGTCGAGGTAGTATTTGAGGATGGTGCAGCCCATGCGCAGGTTGGTGTGGATGTCGAACAGGTTGTCGCCGGGCTGGCCGATCTCGTCCAGCCAGAAGGGCATGACCTGCATCAGGCCCATGGCGCCGGCACTGGAGATGGCAAAGCGATCGAAGTTGCTTTCCACCTCGATGACCGCCAGCACCAGTTCGGGCCAGAGTCCGGCCCGTTTGGCTTCAAAATGAATCTGTTTGAGCAGGTCGAGACGTTTGCGGGTGTCGGGGATACGTGATTTGAGACGACGGGACATGTCCACCAGCCAGACCTCGGCATCGAAGCGATCCTCGAAGCTGTGGTTATCGGCGACTGCTTCCTGCAGCAGTTGACGCAGCCTGGGATCGACACCGCCCTGTTCCGCGGCCGGCACGGGGCCGGTGAGCAGGGTGCCGAACAATACTAACGTTGCGGCGCGAATCAGGGAGGATGCGTGCTCTGCCAGGGGCCTCATCACGGTGTCCCGGGTTAGTGCAGCTGTTGCCGGATGTGGCCGACGATCTCCTCGACCGGAATTTCCTGTGTCTCGGTTTCCCGGCGGGTTTTGTACTCCACGACCTCTTTGTCCAGGCTGCGATCGCCGATGACTATGCGATGCGGGATGCCAATCAACTCCATGTCGGCGAACATGACCCCGGGACGCTCCTTGCGATCGTCCAGCAGCACATCGATACCGGCCTGTTGTAATTCGCTGTACAGCTGTTCGGCGGTGTCGCGCAGCCGCTGCGATTTGTGCATGTTCAGTGGCAGGATGGCCACCTGCCAGGGGGCGATGGCGTCGGGCCAGATAATCCCGCGCTCGTCGTGATTCTGTTCGATGGCGGCGGCCACCACGCGTGAGACACCGATGCCGTAACAGCCCATGGTCATCACCACCGAGTGACCGTTTTCATCCAGGACAGTGGCTTTCAGGGCATCGCTGTACTTGTCGCCCAGCTGGAAGATGTGGCCGACCTCGATGCCGCGCTTGATCGAGAGCGTTCCTTTGCCATCGGGAGAAGGATCCCCCTCGATGACATTGCGGATGTCGACCGTGGCCGGTTGCGGCAGATCGCGTCCCCAGTTGACGCCGGTCAGATGCTTGTCGCGCTGATTGGCGCCGCAGACAAAATCGGCGATCAGGGCACCGTGATCCACCTGCAGGGGGACCTCCAGCCCGACCGGACCGATGGAGCCGGGCTCACAGCCACAGGCCTGTTTGACTTCCTTATCGCTGGCAAAGCGGAGCGGCGGGGAGATGCCCGCGAGCTTTTCCACCTTGAGCATATTCAGCTCGTGATCGCCGCGCAGAATCAGGGCATGAACCTGTTCTTCGGCATCCACCACCAGCAGGGTTTTGAGGCACTGGCTGGCGGGCACATCCAGGAACGTGGCCAGCTGCTCAATGGTGTGCTGGCCGGGTGTATCCACGGTCTGCATCGTGGCGCCGGCCGGCGGCAGGCTGTCACTGGCCGGTTGCGTGGGTGCCAGCTCCACGTTGGCGGCATAGTCGCTGTCGCTGCTGAAGGCGATGGCATCCTCGCCCGAGTCGGCCAGGACATGAAACTCATGGGATAACTTGCCCCCGATGGAGCCGGTGTCGGCCTGGACCGGGCGGTAGTCGAGCCCCAGCCGCGAAAAGATGCGGCAATAGGTGTCGTGCATCTGGTGATAGGTGTCATCCAGCGAGGCATCGTCCAGGTGAAAGGAATAGGCGTCTTTCATCAGAAACTCGCGCGCCCGCATCACCCCGAAGCGGGGGCGGATTTCGTCGCGAAACTTGGTCTGGATCTGATAGAGATTGGTCGGCAGTTGCTTGTAGCTGCGAATCTCGCGCCGGATCAGATCGGTGATGACTTCCTCGTGGGTCGGGCCGAAACAGAACTCGCGCCCGTGACGATCCTCAAGCCGCAGCAATTCCGGCCCGTACTGCTCCCAGCGGCCCGATTCTTCCCATAACTCGGCCGGTTGCACCGCCGGCATCAGGACTTCCTGGGCACCGGCGCGGTCCATCTCCTCGCGGATGATGTTCTCCACCTTGCGCAGTACCCGCAGTCCCATGGGCAACCAGGTATAGAGGCCGGCGGCGAGCTTGCGAATCATCCCCGCTCGCAGCATCAACTGGTGGCTGAGCACCTCGGCATCGGCCGGGGTCTCTTTCAGGGTGGAGAGCAACAACTGGGAGGTTCTCATAGTTTTTCGCTTTAATTATGCCATTGAGTTAAGTGGCTATTTTATCCCAAATTTTCTGACAGGGACGAGGGCCGAGTGACGAGTTACGAGGGAAAACAGTGTAAAATCTCACCACCAAGACACAAAGACACCAAGAATACGTTGTTTATTGGTTTTGCGAGCCCTGGCTGGAACCACGTCGAGCGTAGCCAGGCTTCTATTCTTCCAAGGGGGAGAGACCTGAGTTTGCGTCTCCACATTCACTTGGTGCCTTCGTGTCTTGGTGGTTAAGACTTTTTGGAAGTCTAGAAAGTGGAGTTGTTCCAGCCCCACATGGCGCGGGGAGCATCGGCGAATTCGATGTAGACCCGCTCCGGGTCGATGCCGAGCTGTTCCTGGATAAGGCCGCAGAGGGCCTCGGAGAGTGCCGGGGTCTTGTCCTGCGGCAGACCGATACTCTTGAGTTCCAGGTAGGCGAGGGAGTCGGTGCTGCCGCCGAACGACATGGGGACCGGCGGCTCCA